>JBBQYR010000082.1:0-19447 GCA_038208565.1 Chthoniobacterales bacterium | reverse complement strand
CCCGCCTCTCCCGCCTCTCCCGCCCGCTACAGAGCTCTCTCCCAGGGGAAAAGCCCTTTCGGCAACGCTCAACGCCACTTTTTAAACCCTCCCGGATTTCCGGCAGGGTTTCTCACGGCTTAGAAAACGTTGCCGGAATCCCCGCAGGGTTTTTCATGGCTTAGAAAACGTTGCCGGACTCCCGGCAGGGTTTCTCACGGCTTGGAAAACGTTGCCGGACTCCCGGCAGGGTTTTTCATGGCTTAGAAGACGTTGCCGGAATCCGGGCAGGGTTTTTCACGGCTTAGAAAACGTTGCCGGACTCCTGGCAGGGTTTTTCACGGCTTAGAAAATGTTGCCGGCATCCAGGCGGGGTTTTTCACGGCTCAGAAAACGTTGCCTGGAGTCGTTTTTTCGGGCGGCTGGTCAATTGAGCATTGAGTTTCCTGAGCGGGATTCTTAATCTGGAAAAAGTTCGTCCTTTTTTACCTCGGGCTGTTTGTCCGGGGGGGAGGAATCACGGTGACCACACTCGACACGCCATTCGCTAACGACCCGCCGACGCTCGCCGACATGGAACTGATGCGCGCGAAGGTGAATGAACTAATCAACGCGCTGCGGCGCTAAAAGGTGTGCGGCGCTTTCGCGCGCACCCACACAGCAGGAGCGCGGCAAGTGTTTACTAACACTTCGCCCTCGGCCTCTTGAAATCCAAGGTCTGCGTCGGCTGGCATTGGTGTAAATACAGCGACAACGACCCCGACGACAAACTCGCAGACCCCAGCAACCGCGATAGCGACAAGCTCACGATGACTGCCCGGGAACGTGACCTTCGACGGTCAGAGCTTCGCCCGGACGCTCCACGGTGAAAGCGGCTAGAAGCGCGACTGGATCTTCAATCAGCTCGCCGCCATGTGGTATGTCCGTGAGGCCGGCTGGAAGCTGAACGAGAAGGGCGAACTTTTCGACATGAGCGGAGCGCCCTTCACCGAGAAGCTCGTCGCCGCCGCCAGCCAGGACCCCGAGGCAATCGCCGCGCGCTCCCGGCTCGCCGCCGTGCTCACCCAGTTGAATCCTGCCGGTGGCATCCCCGACAGCGGCGACGGCACGGGGCGTCATGCGAGCAAATCCAAGAAGGTGCAGAAGTAACCCCACGGCCCGGGACTGGATCATCGACGACCGCGGCGGCGAAGGATCAGGCTGTGGCATTCGTGCGAGACGCTCAAGGAGGCGCCATTCGGCCTGTGAGTCGGCGTTAAAAATTGCATTCCAGCGTAACCACTTGCGCAATCCCACCGTCCCTCTGGCAATCCATATCATCAATCGCCATGAGCCGAATCGCCTTCCTCTGCATCCTCCTTGCTAGCTTACCGCTCCACGCCTACGACCCGCTGACGCGCGGTCCGGAGGGAGCCTCGATGGAGCTCAGCGTTCACGATCTCAGCCGCAACCGCGAGCTGCCGTTGCGCGTCTATCTCCCGGCAGCCACAACTCCCGCACCTGTCGTGCTCTTCAGCCATGGGCTCGGCGGCAATCGGGACGGCAGCGCGTTTCTCGGCAAACATTGGGCCGCGCGTGGATACGTCGCGGTCTTTCTCCAGCATCCCGGGAGCGACGATAGCGTCTGGCGCGAATCCGCGCCGGCGGAGCGGATGGCGAAGCTCGGCCAGGCGGGTAATCTCGAGAACTTCATGCTCCGGGTGAAGGACGTGCCGATCGTCCTCGATCAGCTCACGGCATGGCAAAAGGAGGATGGGCATCCCCTCGCCGGACGACTCGATCTCGGGCGTGTTGGTATGAGCGGACACTCTTTCGGCGCGATCACCACGCAAGCGGTCAGCGGGCAAAGCACCCGGTTGGGAGGTGCGCGCTTCACTGATCCGCGCATCGTCGCCGCGCTGCCGATGAGCCAGAGCCCGCCGACGATGGGCGACCCGCGCGATGCCTTCGGCAGTGTGAAGATCCCGTGGCTGCTCATGACCGGCACCCATGACGACGCGGTGATCGCCAACTTCACACCGGCGATGCGCGCCAAGGTTTTCTCCGCTCTCCCAACCGGCAACAAATACGAGCTGATCCTCGACGAAGCCGAACATTCCGCCTTCACCGAGCGCCCGCTGCCGGGCGACAAAAAGCCGCGCCATCCGAACCATCACCGCGTCACCCTCGCGCTCAGCACGGCGTTTTGGGATGCCTATCTGAAGGGCGACGCGGAGGCGAAAGCATGGCTCGATGGCGCCGGTCCCCGCACGGTGCTGGAGGCGAAGGACCAGTGGCAGCGGAAGTGACGAGCGCCCTTCCCGCCTGAGACGCGCCGGCGGTGGCGCTCTCGAGACGAAACGCAAAGCAACGAACAAAGGGCAAGAGCTTCATCTTCCATTAAGGTGAGGCCTGGCAGATTCCCCCATCGACCGCATGGTCTGGCATCACGACGCGGAGATCGAGCACCCGCAGACGGCGCTGCGCAAGGGCGACCTCAAGCTGATGCACTACTGGGACACCAAGGAAGACTTCCTCTACGACCTCTCCGCCGACCTCGGCGAGCGGAACAACCTCGCCGCAGCGAAGCCCGAGGTCACCGCGCAGTTGCTGGCCGAACTCAAGGCGCACGTTCGCGCCGGGCTTGGTGAGGAAAAGTTCGCGGCGCTCGAAAGCGGGGAATTCGAGCCCACCGGCCGGCCTCCGGGCAAAGGCGGCAAAAGGAACGGAGCGGCGCAATGAAGAGGCTGCCGATCGTAGCTGTCGGTGCCTTGCGCACCACCGTCGCGATTCGGTCGTGCTGGCGTTTCCGCCGCGACACCGGTGAGCCCGGGGGAGGGCGGCGCAGAGCATCAGGATCGTGTGGAGCATTTTCATGGGCGGGGAATGGCTAGGGTTGCGCGGCAGCGGCCGCTTTGAGCTCGGCGAAGCGCGCCCGCATTTCCGCCAACTGCGCGGCGTTGGCGGATTCCTTGACGAGGTCATTTTCTTCCAGCGGATCGGCGCTGAGGTGGAAGAGCTGCTCGGTCTCGAAGTCGGGCCAGAGCATGTATTTCCAATCCTTGCGCACGAGCGCCTGCGACGCGGGGATGAAGTCCTTGTTCTTGATGATCGCGTGCTCGTAGAAGAACTCCGTGCGCCACGCGGGCTTTTGCTCGGCGAGATAGAGCGGCGCGAAGTCGCGGCCCTGCATTCCGCCGGGCGCTGCGATGCCCGCGGCGGAGAGGATCGTTGGCGCGAGATCGACGTTCAGCGTGAAGTCGTCATTCGTACCGCCGCGTTTTGCCGCATTCATCCGTGGATCGCGCACGATGAGCGGCACACGAATGCTTTCCTGATGCGGATACCACTTATCCGCGAGCCCGTGCTCGGCGTGGAAGTAGCCGTTGTCGGTCGTGAAGATGACCAGCGTGTTGTCGAGCAAACCCTGCTTCTTCAGTTCCGCGAGCACGCGTCCACACACGGTGTCCACCTCGGTCGCGAGGCGGTAGTAGTTCTTCATCATCTCCTGGTATTTCTCCGGCGTGTCGAAGCGCCAATGCCAGCGCACCCGGCCTTCGTTCTTCTCGGTGGCGATGAACGGCGGGAGCTTGCGGAACGACTCGTCGTTTGCCGTTTTCCCGATGGGAATCGTGACATCGCGATACAGCGCCATGCTCTCGGGCTGCGGCAGATATTGCTTCGGATTCCGGTCCTCGGCGTGCGTGGCAAAGAACGCCAGCGTCAGGCAGAATGGCTTGTCGGCCGGTCGGTCGCGCAGGAATTCGAGGGCGTCGTTCTCGTTCTTCTTTGTCACATGGATCTCGGTGCCGTCGGGCTGTTTGATCCAATGCGTGCCGGAGTAGGCTCGGCCGAAGTTGAAATTCTCCGCCGGGAACTTGCCATTGTGCCACTTCCCGATGTGCCCGACGAAATAGCCATTCGTGCGCAGCAGCCCCGGATACGTCTCGGCCCACGGCGTCTTAAACTCGTTGAAGGCCAGATTGCCATGCCGCGACATCCATTGGCCCGTGAAGAGCGTCGCGCGGCTCACGCCGCAGATCGACGTGGTGACGCAGTTGTTCGTGAAGCGGTAGCCGTCGCGCGCGAGTTGATCGAGATTCGGCGTCTTCACGACCGGATTGCCCGCGCAACCGAGCGTGTCGTGCCGCCAGTCGTCGGCGTAGAGCACGACGATGTTCATCGGCTTTCTATCCACGGCGTGAGCCACCGCGGTGAACAGACCGAGGAGAAGCAGAAGCCGCTTCATGGTTTGAACATCGCGTTGTTGCGATCGCCGCCACTCAGCACGTAGGCGAGCAGGTCGAGGATTTCATCCTTCTTGAGCATCGCCATCAGCATCGGCGGCATTGGCGAGATCGGGCTTGGTTCGATGCTCTTCACTTCCTTGCGATCGACCGCGACGCGCTGGTTCGGATCGGAGCCGTCGGTATTCAGTTGCACGGTGTCGCCGTTGAGATTCACGACCACGCCGGTCACGGTATCACCGTTGTTTTTCGTCACGACGATAGGCGCGAACTGCTCGTTGATCTCCTTGCTCGGGTTGATGATCTGATCGAGCAGGTCGTGCGGGCTGTAGCGACCGCCGGCCCCGCTGAGATCGGGCCCGGTCATGCCGCCTTCGTTGCCGAAGCGGTGGCAGGCGAAACACGCAGCAACGCCGAACATCTTGCGGCCGTTGTCGAAGCTGCGGCCCTTCATCCCGGCCTTCGTCGCGGCACTGAGCTCCTCCAGCGTCCACATCGTCGGCGTGCGGCCGGAAAACATCGCACCGATGTTTTCGATCGCGGATTTCCGCTCCGGCTTCTTCTCGATCAGCGCGGCGAGCGAGGTCTTCTCGGCGTCGGTGAAAGTCGCGAGCGTGTCGTTGCGGATGAACTCGATGAACTTGTCGAAGCTCGCGCCGCCGCGGTAGTTCGCGGCTTTCATGAACCACTCCAAAAATGCCGTGCGCGTCTCCGGGGTCCAGCCAGCCTTCAGCATGCGGAGGCTGCGCGCGTATTCCATCTGCTCCTCCTGCGTGGGCGCCTGCTGGATCAGGGCGATACCTTTCGCGGCGACGGTCGGGCTTTGCAGATACACGAGCGTCTCGCAGAGCAGCCAATTCTGCTCGAAAGTCTTCGCCGGGAAGAGCGGGTCGAGCTTGGCGATGAGCTTCTGCACCGTGGCGTCGTCGGGCCGACCGAAGCGATTCAGCGTGATCTCGAGCGCACGCAGCGCGGTGAGTTGCTGGTCGTGCGGCAGCGCGGCGAGGTCGAGGGAAAGCAGCGCCTCGACCAGCTTGCCACGCAGCGCGATGTCGGGAGCCGCGGCGTCCGGGGTGCGATGTTGCGGGCAGATGCCAGCGGCTCGGGCGAGCGCCATGAGCGCCTCGGGATTCTTGCTCGCGAGCGCCTTGTCCGCCCACGTCGCGACCGGTTGATGCTCGATCGCGGTGCGTGCCGCCCAGCGGATGTTCCGATCCTTGTCGGCCAGAGACGGCCAGGCGGCTTCGATCGCCTTCGGATCCTGCTTGCCGTGGAAGGCCTCAAGTTCATGCCGCAGCTTGCGCGCAGCGTTCTCCGTCGGCTTCATATCCACCGGAGCCGTTGATTCGCTGCCGGTGTAGGTCACGCGATACAGCCCCGACTGCACGCGGCGTCCCCCGATGGTGAAATACATCGCGCCGTCTTTCGGATGGATGATCGCGTCCGTGAGCGGCAACGGCGAACCACTGAGAAACTCCTCCTTCTTCGCCTTGTAAGTCGCGCCGTCGGCTTCGAGTTGGATCGCGTAGAGTTTGCCCCAGCTCCAATCGAGCGCGTAGAGCGCGTTCTGATACTTCGCGGGGAACTTTGCGCCGTAGCCGAAGGTCGTGCCCGTGGGTGAACCGGGGCCGATGTCCACGACCGCGCCGAGATTGTCCGGGTAAAACGCCGGCCGCTTTCCGGCACCATTGCGCCAGCCAAACTCCCCGCCGCTCACCACGTGATTGATGCGCGTGGGGCGATACCACGGCGTGTTGAAGTCGTACTCCATGTCGGCGTCGTAGGTGAAAAGCTCACCGTCCCGATTCACCGAGGCGTCGAAGATATTGCGGAAGCCCGAGGCGACGGCGTCGAACTGCTTCCCGTCCGGCGACACTCGATAGATGATGCCGCCCGGCCCCATCACATCGCGCATGAAGCCGCGGCCATCGGGCATGCGCGGGAGCAGATGATCCTCGCCCCAGACCTTCGGCACCGGCGAAGTCGCGGCCATCTCCGTCGGCTTTGCGCCATTTCCGCAAACGAGATACAGCGCCTTGCCGTCCGGCGTCGGCAGCACCGCGTGAACGCCATGATCACCCTTCGACTGGAACTCCCGCAGCAGTTCCACCTTGTCGAGTTGATCGTCGCCGTTGGTGTCGGTGATGCGATAGAGCCCGCTCGGGATCTTGTTCTCGTAATCGTTCACGCCCACGTAGAGCGCGCCAAAGGCGAAGACCATGCCGTTCACTGCGCGAATCTCGACCGGGAGTTTCTCCACCTTCGCCGGATCAAGCGGCTGCCCGACCGCGGGCGGCGCGAAGCGATACAACCCGCCGTACTGATCGCTCGCGTAGATGCGCCCTTTATCGTCGTTGCAAAGATTCACCCACGAGCCCTGATCGCCACCGGGCACCGAGTAGAGCAGCTCGACCTGAAATCCTTTCGCCACCTTGATTCGGCTGATCGGCGTCGCCTTATTTTCGCCGATCGCCGGGCCGACGCCATCGGGTCGCTTGGGCTTCGGCGGCTTGGCGTCTTGAGCCAAAGTGAAGGCGTGGCTCGATAGGAAGCAGAGGGCAATGGTGGGGAGGAGGGTGCGTTTCATGATTTGGGAAAGAAGTGGGAGTGAGTGTTTATTGGGTCTTCAGCGGCGGAAGCGCACCGATTTTCTCGGCGAGCTGCTGGACGACGCCCGGATTGGTCGCGGCGACATTGTGAAGCTCCTCGGGATCGGCGTCGTGATCGTAGAGTTCCGTCTGTCCGTCGCTCCAGCGCGTGCAACGCCACCGCGCCATGCGGATACTCTGCCCGCGCAGGTTCGGACCTCGCGAGACGAGGGTGAAAGCCGCATCCTTCACGGAGGCCGCGGGGTCTTGCAGGATTGGCTTCAAGTCCCGGCCCGCCATCGTGTGCGGCGTGCTCAAACCGCAGAGCGCAGCGACCGTCGGGTAGAGATCGACGAACTCCACCAGCGACCGGGTCGTCTGCCCGCCTTTCATGCCAGGTGCCGCGATGATCAGCGGCGCGCGGCAGGAGCGGTCGAACAGCGTATTCTTGTTCCACCATTTCCGCTCGCCCGTGTGGTAGCCGTGATCGCCGACGAAGACCACGATCGTCCGGTCCCAAAGCTGGCGCCGATCAAGCTCATCCAAAACCCTGCCGACTTGCGAATCCATAAAGCTCGTGCCGGCGCAGTAGGCCCGAAAGAGCTCGCCATTCGCGTTCGGAGAATTTCCCAAACGCTTCGCGGTAGCCGCCAAAACCCACGGCCGGCGCCGGCCGCCGAGGTGAAAGATCTTTCCAAACGCCGCGGCATGCCAGCCGTTGTCCTTGCAGAGTTGCGGCAGCGTCACGATCTCCGGCAGCACCTGTCGCAAAGCCATGTCGTTGCCCACGATGCCGGTCTGCTCCGCGCGCAAACCGGTGAGCATCGAGCATCGGCTCGGGTTGCACACCGGATACTGCACGTAGGCCCGCTCAAAGACCGTTCCCCGGGCGCGGAGCCGATCGATGTTCGGGGTCTTCACTACATCGCGAGTGAAGGCGCCGCCGAAATCGCGCAGGTCATCCGCCATGATGAGGAGCACGTTGGGCTTGGGCGACGCGCCGCTGGCTTGCAGGGCCACGCCGATGAGAAGGGCGAAGGCCAAGACCTTCATAGAGGGGATTTGGAAAGCTGGAGTTGGACGGGCGTCGTGACCATCGCGCCGCGCTCGTCGGCGAGGCTGATGAACCAGGTGTTGGCTTCGGCGGGCGGCTTGGGGGCGGTGACGACACCGGCGTCAATCTTTGCCTCGAGGCTTTTCCAACTACGTTTGGAGCGCAGCCCGGCGTCGCTGGTGTAGTGAAGCTGCGCGGTCTTTACCGGCACCGTGCTTTGAAATGGCAGCGTGACCTTTTCCCCTTCGATGCGCAGCGCACCGGGGACGGGCAGCGCAGCGCCACCGCGGCATTTCGAATCGATAAAGAGCCCGATCTCCTGCGGCGCCCAGCCGGGCGGGTGGCCGTGCGGCATGTTCACCTGGATGCGCATCTGCTTTTCGCCGGGCACGACGTCGTAGGACTTCATGTAGCTATCGAGCACGTAGTGGACATCGTTGGTACCATTGACGAAAAAGATCGGCACGCGGCAGCGCGGCAGCAGGCTGCCGGGGTCGTATTCCTTTACCCAGGCCGCTTTGCGGTCGCCGAGCTTGTCGATGCTCGGCTTCTGCACCGACTCGCCTTCGTGCAAAAAGCCGCAGCCATATACGGGCACCGCGGCCTTGAACCGATCGTCGAGCGAGGCCACGAGACACGTCGTGTAGCCGCCCCAACTGATGCCGGTCACCGCCGTGTGTTCCGCATCCACCTCGGAAAATGAGCGCAGTAGCGAGTGCGCGCGCATCACCGACGCGGCCGCGTGGAAAGGCCAGTCGTCACTGGTGTCGCCGCCGATGCTGTCGAACTTTTCCGAGTGCCCGTGATTCGGCCCGCCATTCGGCAAACGGGTGCGCAGCTTCGCGTCCGACTGGTGCCCGACCGGCGCGCCCGTTTTTGGATCGAAGGTCGGATCAGGCGGACGGGAACCGGAGAGGTCCATCGCGATCGCCGCATAACCGCGCTTCGCCCACAGGTAGGCCCACTCCGCGAAAGCGGTTCCACCACCACCGTGGATCAGCACCACGCCCGGAAATTTCGTCCCCGCCTTCGCCTCACCGAGCGTAATCGGCGATGCGTAAAACGCGAAGACCTCGGTCGGGTGCCCATCAAATACCTCACCCTCATAAGTCAGGGAGTGAATCGGCTGATCCTGCCGCAGCCACTTCATCGGTGGGACGTGGCTTTTGAGCGCAGTGAGATTCCACGGACCGACGATCTGGTCCGCCGCACGGACCGAACCCGAGCAAGCAATGATGGCAAAGAGGGCGAGGCGAAGGATTCTCATTGGGCGGGTTTGGGTGAATCGAAACGCCACGTTTGTGGTGGCTGGCCTTCGTGTTCAAGGGTGATCGACTGCACTTCAATCGACCCGGTTTTCGGCACGTAAATGCGGACGTGGATGAGTCGCCCGGCGTCCGGAATACGAGCACTGACGCTCTGTGCAGCACCACCCTCGGGCCAGCGGAAAGACGCGCGCTTTGCCGGGTCAAAGTCGCTCTCCTGTCGCGTGCGCCAGGTCACGAAACCCTCGCCACCCCGACCGCCGCGGGTCTGCAGCGAGAGTGTGGCCGGGCCAGGAAGATCGAGCTGCGAGTAGGTCAGGAAAGGCACTCCCTTCGCCTGGGAATCGGGCGTGATGACGAGCGCGCCATCGCGGAGCGCGATCGTGCCGTTCCGGCAGAGCCAGCCCTGAACGCTCCCGGGAGCTTCGGCAGCCCGCTTCGGCTCGGGGGCGAGGCGCTTCTCGAGGTGATCAGCAAAGAAGATCGCATCCTGCTGATTCGTCTCAGTGGGCAAGCCGGGTGGCTGCAAGGTGTCGCTCCAAGTCTTAAGTTTCGCATCGAGCCGAGCGGCAATGTCCGGGTGTTGCGCGAGGAGATTGTGCGACTCGCCCTCGGGCATGGTGACATCGAAAAGAAACCGCTCACTCGGCCCGAGGCGGATGAGCTTCCACGGAAACTCCAGCACCGCCGCCTGCGAACGCCAGCGCCAGTAGAGCGCATCATGCGGCGCAGCTTTATCCTCACTGGTCAGGAAAGGCAGGAGATTTACACCATCGAGCGTGGCGTCGCGCGGCAGACCCGCGAGCGCCACGGCGGTAGCGGCGACATCGAGATTGATCACCGGTTTATCGAACACACGACCCGCCGGGATTTTACCCGGCCACGCGGCGACAAACGGCGTGCGAATCCCGCCGTCGGTCAGCATCCCCTTCTCGCCGATGAGCGGGAGGTTTAGTGAACCATCCCAGTGCCCGGCCTTCACCGGCGCGCCATTGTCGCCGATGAAAAAAATGAGCGTGTCCTTCTCCGCGCCCATCTCACGCAGTTTCGCGCGGATCCGACCGAGCCCGTCATCCATCGCCGCGATCATCGCCAGAGCCTGCCGGCGTTCCTTCGGCAAATGCTCCGGGGTCTGTGAAAACCACGGTTCCGGCGATTCCAGCGGCACATGCGGCGCGAACCACGCGAGGTAGAGAAACCACGGCTGCTCTGGCTTGGCGACGCGACGGTCGAGAAATGCCAGCGTGGCTTCAGTCTGCACCGTGATCCGGAAACGATCGTCGGTCACGAGGTGCGGCGCGGCGGTAAAGGGCGCGCTTTTCAAATCATGAGAGGCGAAAAACTGCCGGAGCTCTCCGCGCCAGTATTCGTCGAAGCCCTGCGCGTGCGGCATGAATTCGCGCTGCACGCGAACCTCCTTCTTGCCGCCCTTTTCGCCGCCGATGTCGAGGTGCCATTTGCCGACCTGCCCCGTCAGGTAGCCCGCAGCCTTGAGCCGTTCGGCGATCGTCAGCTCCGCGAGTGGGAGTGGTCCCCTATTGTTATCCTCCACACCGAAGCGCTGCTGGTAACGCCCCGTGATGAGTCCCGCCCGCGATGGCACGCACTGCGGCGCGCTCACGTAACCACGCGTGAAGCGCACCCCATCGCGCGCGAGTTGGTCGAGGTTCGGCGTGCGGATATCGCCATTCACGCCCTGCGCGCCGAGATCGGCCCAGCCGTGATCGTCGGAATAAATGACGAGAACATTGGGCTTCTCTGCAGCTCGGGCCACGAGCGGGACGGCCAACGAGATCACGCCCGTCGCAATCGAAAGTGCGAAATAGCGAATCATCGGGGGAGCATCGTCAGCCCGATGGGTGGCGCCGCCGCAAGGCGCTGCTGCAGGAGCGCGCCGTGTTCGCGAATGGTCGCCTCATTCTCCGGCTTGCCCGCGAGGTTCACCGTTTCACCGGCATCGTCCCGCAGGTCGTAGAGTTCGCGGGCGGCGACGGTGCCATCCTTTTTGCGCCATTCGACGTAGCGCCAGCGGTCGGTGCGCACGGCGTGGCCGAGCAGAGGGCCGGTTTCCTTTGAGCCACGCGGATAGACCTGGAAGGCCGCCGTCTTCGTTGCGCGATCCGGCGCGGTGAGCCACGGGACGAGGCTGTCGCCTTGCAAGTGCGCGGGTTTTTCCAGACCGGCGAGGTCGCAGATCGTCGGGTAGATGTCTACGAACTCCGCAAGAGCGCGCGTCTTCTGGCCAGCCTTCTTTCCGGGCGCAGCGACGATGAGCGGTGCGCGCGTAGCCTGCTCGTAGTTGCTGTGTTTGCACCACATCCCGTGGTCGCCAAGGTGCCAGCCGTGGTCGCCCCAAAGCACAATGATCGTATTCTCCGCCAACCCGGATCGGTCGAGCGCATCGAGCACGGCGCCGAGTTGTGCATCCATGTAGCTCGTCGCGGCATAGTAGCCGTGGATGAGCGTGCGCGCGGTTTCCGGCGAAACCGCCCCTTTCTCCGGCATGTCTTTGTATTGCCGCAGTTCGCCCCAGGTGGACGGTGCAAAATCGGGCGCGCCCTCCGGCGGCGTAGCGCGGGTCGGCATCGGCAGCTTCGCCGGATCGTACAGGTCCCAATATTTCTTCGGCGCGCAGAAGGGCAGATGCGGTTTCAGAAATCCGACCGCGAGGAAAAACGGCTCGCCACTTTTCTTGAACCCATCGAGCCGCGCGACTGCTTCCGCGGCGATCTTGCCGTCGCCATAGGTGTCATCCGGAACGTCGGCGCTCTCGTAGGCCGCACCGCGCGGTAATTTCCACGGCTCCCTGGTCTTGTTGGCAAACAGCGCCTCCTCGCGCGTGATCTGCGCCTGATTCTCGGGCAGCGCGTAGCCGATGCTCTTCGCCTGGAAATGTGGCACGCTCCAGGAGGCGGCGTCCTCGGTGTTGCCGTGGCCGACGTGAAAGATTTTTCCCAACCCGTGGCTGGCGTAACCGTGCTGCTTAAACCACTGCGGCAAGGTCGCCACGTCCGGCACGCTCTTGCGGAAATTTGTGCCCAGATCGTAGATGCGCAGCACCTCGGGGCGCAGCCCGGTCAGCACCGCATTGCGCGATGGCGAGCAGACGGCCTGCATGCAATACGCGCGCTCGAATACGGTGCCGCGCGCGGCGAGTCGGTCGAGGTTCGGCGTCATTGCCGCAGGGTCGCCGTAGCAGCCGATCGTCGGCTTCAGGTCATCGACAGCGATGAAGAGAACGTTCGTTTTTTTATCGGCCGCGATCACGGCCGGACCGAGCAACAACACACCGAGCAAAACTCGCAGGAGGACATTCATGGCGGAGATTTAGGGTAAACGCCTGGCGTTCCGGGTTTGTTCAAGAATGGCGGCCAGTTCCGCGACCTTGTCGGGTTGCGAAGGCGCGAGATTTTTCGTTTCGCCGGGATCTTTTGCGAGGTCGAACAGTTGCCTCTGTGGGTCGTTACCGAGTTCGACGTTCGTGTTCGCACTGCGCTTCGGGCCCGGTTTTGGCGGGAGATATTTCCACGAACCCGCTCTCACGCCCAGCCCACTGGCGTGCTCGATGAGCGTGGCGCGACCGTTCGGCGCTTCGCCCAGCAAGGCAGGTAGATGATTCTCGCTATCCTTGCGCTCGGCATCGGTAAGGGGCGTCCCGACCAAGGCTGCGAAAGTGGCGTAAAAATCCATCTGGCACATGAGGGCGTCGGAAACGCCCGGCTTCACCCGGCCCGGCCAACGCACGATGAACGGCACCCGCGTCCCGCCTTCGTAGAGGCTGTACTTTCCACCGCGCCATGGGCCGGCGGCCTTGTGATCGCCCAGCTTCGCGACCGCATCGTCCTTGTAGCCGTCATCAATGACCGGCCCATTGTCGCTCGAGAAAACGATGAGCGTCTTATCCGTGAGCTTGAGCCGATCCAGCGTGGCCAGCAGTTCGCCGACGCACCAATCCATCTCGGCGATGGCGTCGCCCCTCGGCCCCATCGCCGTCTTCCCCGTGAAGCGCGGATGCGGCACGCGCGGCACATGGATGTCCTGCGTCGCGAAGTAGAGGAAGAAGGGCTGCTCCTTGTTTTTCTCGATGAAGCCAGTGGCCTTCTGCGTGAAGACATCGGCCATGTCTTCGTCTTTCCACCGCGCCGACTGGCCGCCGCGCATGTAGCCGATGCGGCTGATGCCATTCACGAGCGCCATATCGTGGCCATGGCTGGGATGCATCTTCAGCAGTTCCGGATTCGCTTTCCCGGTCGGCTCGCCGGGAAATGGCTCCTGGTAACTCACCTCGATGGGGTCGCTCGGATCGAGGCCGACGACGCGGCCATTCTCGACATAGACGCACGGCACGCGGTCGCCCGTCGCCGCCATGATGAAGCTGTAGCCGAAGCCCACTTCACGAGCGCCCGGATTGATTTCACCATTCCAATCCGGACCACCCGGCGGGCCGAGACCGAGATGCCACTTGCCGATCGCACCGGTGGCGTAGCCTGCTTTCTGCAAGCGCGCCGGAAGTGTGCCTTCCGAGGGTTCGATCACGAGTCCCGCATCGCCCGGCAAGACGCCCGTCCCTTTTTTCCGCCACGGATATTCCCCGGTGAGCAGGGCGTAACGCGACGGTGTGCAGGTCGCCGAGGTGGTGTGGCCATCGGTGAAGCGAAGACCTTCGCGCGCAAGACGATCGACATTCGGCGTCTTCACGGCCGTCGCGCCATAGCAGCCGACATCGCCGTAACCGAGGTCGTCGATGTAGATGAGGACGATATTCGGGCGATCCGCGGCGCGAATCTGCCACGGGAGGAGAAGGGAGAGGAGCAGGAGGATACGTTTCATGGAGAGGAGGGAAATGGGGCATGCGATCGAAAAAACGTCGGCATAGAAACGCTCTATTTCGCTGGCCAGTCGTCAGTGCGGAAAGGCGAGGCGGGCAGGCCGGCGCCGTTGTAGAGATTGCACGTCGGCCAGTTTTCCCAGGCGTAACGGACGGCCACCGGCTTCGGCACTTCCGGGCTCGTCACCACGACGTGCTCGCCATCGATTCGTGCGGCTGCCGGTTTCCACTGCCTGTCTTCACCCGCGATCACAAATCCGCGCAGTTCGCCTTCTTTCGCGAGCAGCCCACCATCGACGTGGGAAAATTTCAGGGCGACTTCGCTCCCGCGCACCTCATGACCCGCGGGCAACGGCCCCGAGGTCGCGCCCTTCTTTCCATACACCGTCCCGAGCGCCCACAGCGCGAGCCGCCGCCCGGCCTCCTGCTTGTTCCGCGGGTGGATGTCCTTGGCTTCGCCGATGTCGATGTTGATGCCCATGCCGGTCTTCGGCAGCGCGAGAGTCTTGAGCATGGCCTCACGGACCGTCGGCCAATCGCGGGCGCCGCCGTAGTTCGGCAACTGCGCCCACGCGAACGGAAACTCCGCACCCCAACGCGCCCGCCAGTCCTTCACGAGCAGCGGGAGTTGATGCTGATAGTAAGGCGCCTTTTCCGGCGTGCTATTGGCCTCGCCCTGATACCAGAGCGTCCCGCGAATCGCGTACGGGATGAGCGGCGCGATCTTGCCGTTGAAAAGCCCGCCGACGTCGCCCTTGCGCCCACGCAGCGCTACCGGGTCGCGGGGCGCACGCGGCGCTGCCTGGCCCTCGGCTTTCGCCTGCTTCGCCGCTTCCTTCCAGGCCGCCAGTTGCTTTTCATAAACCGCCTTCGCTTTCACCGGATCAAAAGCTTTCTCCCCGATCGCCTGCAAATCAAAGAACGCCTTCAACTCCGGCGACGAGCGCTGCGCTTCTTCGCTGATCCACGATTCGATCGGCGTTCCGCCAACGGACGAATTGATCAACCCCACCGGGACACCCAGCACTTTGTGCAATTCCCGTCCGCTGAAATAGAGCGTCGCGGAAAAGCCGCCCACGCTCTCCGGCGTGCAGACCACCCACGAGCCGTGGCAGTCCTCCTGCGGCGTCTTCGCCGCGCCCGAGCGAACCGTGAACATGCGGATCTTCGGAAAATTGGCCGCGGCTTTCTCCTGCTCGAAGTTCAAGGCGCGATTGACCGTCATCGCCATGTTCGATTGGCCGGAGCCGAGCCACACTTCGCCGACGGCGACATCCGTGATTGTCAGCGTGTTTTTGCCTTTCACCGTCATCGTCAGACCGTCGCCAGTGGTCAGCTTGTCGAGATTGACGCGCCACTTTCCGGAGGCGTCTGCCTTGGTCGTCTTAGTCTGAGTGCCGAGCGAAACGGACACTTCTTCACCGGGCTCGGCCCAGCCCCAGACGGGCACCGAGGTCTCGCACTGCAACACGGCGTGATCGGAAAAAATCGCCGGCAATTTCACGTCGGCGCGAGCGAGCGAACCGAGCGACAAGAGGGCAACCAAAACTGGAGGGATTTTCATGGCTTCATTTCAACGCAGGTCCGGCTCGCAAGTTGCCGGAATTTCCAAGGCTCTTCGCCGGGTGTTGGCGCGTCACTCCGAGTTCAGCGGGGCAGCCACTGCACGGCGTCGATGACCACATAGCCGTCGGTGCCTTTGTTCGAGACGATCACTTCCGCGGGTTGATCCCCGGCGAAGTCAAAGGTGCCGAGGGAGACAAACAAACCATCGATGGGCGGCGGGATTTTTTGATTGAGCGTCGCTTGTTTCCTTCCGCCGGCATGGACGATTTCGACCGGTACATTCGAGGCACGGTTGGAGTTGTGCGGCGCGGCGATGCGCACTTCGTAGCGGCCCGCTTTCGGCAGGCGCGCCTCGAAACGCGCACTCGATTGACCGTCGGCGGACCTAGCGTCGTGACGATATTCGTCGCCGACAAAGGCTTTGCCCGCGCGGCTCTCTTCCCAGTTTCCCGTGAGCTTGGCGGCGGCGTCATCGACCACCACGCCAGGCAATTTTGCAGGATCTAGCCCCGCGCTCGGCTTCACGAGATGCGGCGCTTCGAGAATCTGCCCATCGGCGAGCAGCCTTTCGCGCAGCTTGGCGTACGGCACGTCCTGCACGGCGATTTTCGCGTCGATCGCCATCGCCGCGGCGGTCGCCGCCGATTGTCCGAGGATCATGAAGACCGGCTCCATGCGGATCGATCCGTAGGCAATGTGTGAACTCGAGACGCACACCGGCGCGAAGAGATTGTCGGCCTGCCCTTTCTTCGGCACGAGCGCCCCGTAGGCGATTTCATACGGCCCGCGCAGCCCGACGCCGATGTCGCCTTCGTTCTGCACGTAGCCTTCGGGCGTGATGTAACGCTGCACGTTGTGCGAATCGATCGTGTAGCTGCCCATGCCCACGGAGTCAGGCGTGGGCTTCTTTTTCAGCAGCTCATTTTCCGTCATCACAAAGCTGCCGACCATGCGCCGCGCCTCGCGGATGTAGAGCTGGTGCGACCAGTTGCCGTTGTCCTTAAACTCATCCTTCGGCAGGCCCCACGTCTGCATTTCCGTGCGTACTTCCTCCGGCACCTGCGGATCGTTCGCGATGAAGTAGAGCAGCCCTTTCTGATACGTCTGGTGTTCCTTGATGATCTCCCGCCGCCGCTCGTAGCTGGCCTCGGGGTAGTCCCAATTCATCCCGATGTTATCGAAGCTGAACGGGCCGTGGTTGTTCGTGTCGGTCTTGTGGTTCGGGATCGGATCGAACTTCTCAAACGTCTCGCGCCAACCCGCCTTGAAGACGCGCACAATCAGTTCGTACTGCTTCGGGTCGTAGCCTTCGGGCTTGGGAAAAGGGATGCGGTTTTCCGGCACGTTGGTGTAGCAGGCGCGGAAGCAGTAGGCCTGCACGCGTTTGTCACCCGTGCCGTATTCGCCGACCGGCTCGGTACTGATGCGCGGGAGCACGCCGGACTTCGGATCGCCGGGCACAACGTACGGACTGATCTTTTCCTTCACCGCACCGAAATGATGCCGGTGATGCAGGATGCCGACCTGAATGCCATTCCACTTTTCGTCATAGACGCGATTGGCCTCGCGCCCCACATGAAAACTCACGCCAGCCGCGGCCATGAGATCGCCCTCGTAGGTCGCGTCGATGAACATTTTCCCCGTGAAGGTCTTCCCGCTGAGCATCGTGATCTGCGTGATCCGCGCGCCGTTCTTCTTCACGCCCTTGGCCCGATCGAGCCACTCGTTGCGCAGGACCGGGATCTGAAACTTCTTCACATAATCCTCGAAGACCTTCTCCGCTGCGCTCGGCTCGAAGATCCACATCGTCCGATTTTCGCCATCGACCGCCGGCGTCCCCTGCCCCTTGCCGCCATACTCCTCCTTCTTCTGCCACTTCCACGCCGCAGCCTCGTCGTAGTGCTTCCAGATGCGATGGTAAAAGTCGCGCGACAAGCCGCCGATGACTTCCTTTTTTCCCGTGTCCGTGAAGCCGAGCCCGCCGCTCGACAAACCCCCGAGATGTTTATCCGGTCCGACCAGCACCACCGACTTGCCCATCTTCTTCGCTTGGACCGCGGCGATGACGCCGGCAGACGTGCCGCCGTAAACGACGACATCGAAATCTTCGGCACGGACGAGGCCGTGACAAACCAACGTGGCAACGACAAGAGCGAGGGGGCGCAGGGAGAGCATGCCGGATGTTCACTTCGGCACGACGGCGGCGTCGAGTTCAGAAAATGCCAACCCGACTCGGCCGGCTTCGCGCCGTTCAGTTGCCTTTGAGGAGCAGCGCTTTCATCCGCGCCACGGTCGCGGCGTGCTTCGCATCCTCGGCGAGGTTCTTCATCTCCTCCGGATCGGCGTCGTGATCGTAAAGTTCCGCGCCCTTGCGCCCCTCATCCCACTCGGTGTAACGCCAGCGCTCGGTGCGCACGCTGCGGCCCATGATCTGCCGGGCGCCTGCGGCGTTTTTCTGCTGTGCGGGCGTGAGGGTCGTGCCCACGTTTCCGCCGCGCGTGACTTGCGAGAAGGCCGGGTGCGCCCACTCCGTGCGCGGATTTTCGACCAGCGGGCGCAGGCTGTATCCCTCGGTCTTCGCATCCGCCGGGATGCCGCAGAGATCGGTCAGCGTCTTGTGCAGCGAGACGAGTTCCACGGTGCGCGCACATGTTTGGCCACCGGCTTTGGTCGCGGGCGTGGCGATGATCATCGGCACCCGCGCGGACTGCTCGAAGATGCTCATCTTCTGCCACAGGTTCTTTTCGCCGAGGTGGTAGCCGTGGTCGCTGTGGAAGACGATGACGGTCTTCTCGGTCAGCTTGAGCCGGTCGAGCGCGTCGAGGAGTTTGCCGACCTGCGCGTCCATGAAACTCGTCGAAGCGCTGTAGGCCTGGATCGCCTGCCGCCGGAGATCGTCGCTCATCGCGAGTTCTTCCTTCTTCTGTCCGGCGAGCGCCGCGGCGGGGAAAAGCTCGGCCAGATTCGCCGGGACGCTCGGGAGTTGAATCTTGTCTGTCGGATACTTCGCGAACCACGGCTTCGGTGCCACGTAGGGCGTGTGGGGACGGAAAAACCCGACCGCGAGATAAAATGGCTTCGCGCCTTTCGCATATTCTTCGAGCAGGCCGATTGCCGCCGCAGCGCCCTTGCCATCGGTCTGCTCATCGTCGGTGCCGTCAGCAGCGAGCCAGCTCAGCGTGCCGCCGAATTGCCCCGGCTTCAGCGTGTAGATGAGCGACTCGTCGTCCTTGTCGCGACCCCGCGGGTTGATGACCTTTTCCCACGATGCCGGATCGTCGAGTCCATCGGTGCCGATCTGCGCGGGCACGCCGTAGTGGTAGAGCTTGCCCACGCGCGCCACGCTGTAGCCAGCTTTTTGAAAACTCTGCGGGATGCTCACCGCATCGGGCACGACTTGCCGAAACGGCGTGCGGTTTTCATAGACCTTGAGGGTGTCGGGACGCAGCCCGGTCATGAAGGACGCGCGGCTCGGATTGCACAGCGGGAACTGGCAGTAGGCGCGGTCGAAGCGCACGCCGCGCGCCGCGAGCCGGTCGATGTTCGGCGATTGCACCATCGGGTCGCCGTAGCAATGCAGCCGGGCGGCGAGATCGTCGGACACGATGTGCAGGACGTTCCACTTCTCGGCCGCGCGGGCCGGCAGGAGCAGGAGCGTCAGGCAGGAAAGGAACAGGAGTCGGGGAGATAGCTTCATAAAAAGTAGGGGACGAACCGATCCAGCGTGACCGGAATTGATTCCGGCCTTCAACTCCGCAAGGGCGCGAGAGTTGCCCGTTTCCGCTGTCATTTCAGATCCGTAAAAGCTGCTTTCGCAAATTCAGCGGATGCGCCAACTTCCCCGCGTGTTTCCACCCCTCCGCTCATTTCTCGCCGCCTGCCTGTTCGTCCCACTGCCGGTCTTCGCCGCCACCACTTCGCTCAACGGCTTCAACTTCACC
>JBBQYR010000081.1:0-20041 GCA_038208565.1 Chthoniobacterales bacterium | reverse complement strand
GCGACCGACTACTCGCCGACGCGCTGACGATCGCGCCGCGCGGCGAAGACGATCAGCAACCCGACCAGCCCGCCCGTCACGATGAGGAAGGGCAGCACGCTCGCGCGCTGTTGCGGGAAGAAGAACTCGCCGGCGTTGAATGAATTCCAGTCGGTCTGCACGGAGTTCGCCGGGAAGAAGGTGAAGGTGAGCAGCCCGTCATAGAGGCCGATCGGGTTCACGGACACCGGGCCTTTTACTGCGCCGAGGATGAACGGTTTCGCTTCACCGCGCGCGATGCTGCCGCGCAGTTCCGCTTCGAGCGCAGTGAGCCGGGCCCTGCGCAGCATCTCGACGATCCCATTCGTCTCCATCTGCTCCGCGTCCTGCTTGAGGCGCACTTCGATCAGCCGATTCAGCACCGGCCAGGCGCGCCCGTAGGCAAACAGCGGCCACGCGTATTCGCCCACGATCTGGGAGAAAAAGTCATCCTTGCGATGGGCGTCGTTGATCCGCGCGTGCCCGCCGACGGCCAGCGAGTTCTGCGCGTCGGTGGCCGTGAGCAAGGTCTGCTGCACTACCGAGATCACCGCCAGCACGCTCGTGAGCCAGCGCCGGCGGGCGAAGGCCACGACGAGCGGCAGCGCGAGGAAGGCCATGCCCGGCACGAGATAACGCGGTCCCGCGGAGAAGCCGCCGTGGTAGCCGTTGAAGCTCGTGTTCACGAGGAAGAAGAAAGCGAAGATCGCGAGACAAAGCCGCGCCTCGGGAGCGAAGGACTTTTCCCGCAGCCACACATAGAGCCCGTAGAAACTCATGATCGTGACCGGCGCGAGGAAAAAGATGCCGCGATACGGCGAGACGCTGATGATCGCGGCGACGTAGCCATTTGGCAGCGCGAACATCCCGAGCGCGCCGCCTTCCACCTTGAAGAGTGGGTTTTGGAAATCCGTGTTCAGCGTGAACGGCGAACCGAAGCAGGCCCAGCCATACCAGCAGATGAGCACGAACGGCGGCACCACACCGAGGCTGTAGAGCAAAGCCGCGCGCCAGTTGCAACGACGCCCGGCGCCGGGCGGGAGCGTGGCGAGCAGCGCGTAGAGACCGAGGAACATTCCGGCGACCGTAGCGATGTAGTTCGTGATCGCAGCCACGCCCGCGCACAGCCCCGCGAGCAGCAGATGCCCGGCCCAGCCGCTTTCCTGACCACGCACGCGCCAGAGGCACGAGAAGGAGATGAGCAGGAAAACCGCGGTGAGATTGTGATCAAAGAGCAGTGTGCCGAACGGAAAGAACGTGGTGCCAAACGCAAAGGCCAGGGTGGCGAGCAGCGCGGGCAGTGCCGCACCGCCAGCGAATTCGCGAGCGAGGCGAAAGAAGACCACGCAGCCGATCGCGGACCAAAGCCCGACGCTGAAGACCGTGGTCAGCCACGCATTCATCGTCAGCGTCCACCAGTCGTCGGGATTCATGCCGCGCCATTTTTCAAACTGGTAGATCACCCAATACGCCGGCAGCGCGAGGAACGAGGTGCCCGGCGGTTTGTTCGGATGAAAGTGGCCGGTCCACGGCACGTAGCCGATGTCGCCCGTGTTGCACTCCTCGACCATCGCCGCGTTTTTTACACCGGGCGCGGGCGGCGCTTCGTTCACAGGGAAGAGATTCCACTCCATGTCCACCCACGAGAGTCGCTGGCGCTGGCCCTGCCACTCATACTCCGCGTGCTGCATCGGCAGGCGGAGCAGCTTGCCACTATCGGGATCGGCCGGGTCGCGTTTGTAGATGAGGTAGTCGTCGATCGGGAAGCGCCCCTGCTCCACGATCGCGCGCACTTCCGCGAACCGCGCGTTCTGATTCCACCCGCCGCCCTGATGGAAATAGGCGAACGCAAAAAAGCAGGCGAGGAACAGGAGCCACTCGAAACGCCGGAGCGGTGTCATCGGCGGGAGAGCAGGGATTGGAAGCGGGCCATGTGGGGAAAGAAGACGGCGCCCAAAATGCCCGCATTCACCCGGGAGCGGAATCTTTTTTGCGGCCACGCCAGAATTGCCCGGAGCCACTTTGCCCTCGCGGCTGAAGTCGATGCCGTGTTAAAAACTGTATTTCCTGCCGGAGGACCCAGCGACGCCACCCCGCCCGCGCCGAGCGCAAAGGCAGCGCGGAGATCGCATCGTGCAGACCGTCGGCGACTTCGAGATCCTCGGGAAGCTCGGCCGGGGCGGCATGGGCACGGTCTATCGCGCGCGGCAGCGTTCGCTCGATCGCGAGGTGGCGCTGAAGATCCTCCCCGCCGCACTCGAGGCCGATCCCGAATTCGTCTGCCGTTTCCAGCGCGAAGCCCGCATCGCCGCCAGCCTGCACCACGCCAATCTCGTCAAGGTCTATACCTCCGGCCAGGCCGATGGCTGCCACTACATCGCCATGGAACTCATCGAGGGCGAGTCCCTCGGCCAGTGGCTGAAACGCAGCGCCTTGCCCCCGATCGACGCGCTCCGCATCACCCTCGATGTCACCCGCGCCCTGGAGTGCGGTTGGCAGCGGGCGCAGCTCATCCATCGCGACATCAAACCCGGCAACATCTTCCTCTCCCACCAGGGCGCGGTGAAGCTCGGCGACCTCGGCCTGGCCAAGACGATGAGCGGCGACAGCACCGGGCTCACTTGCGCGCGCGCATCGTCAATCGCCGAAATTGCTATTTCGCGGAGGTTCGATCAGCGACCTTGGTCACCATTCAACGGCTGCTCGACAATCAGAAAACCACCCTGCGCGAGTTCCCGCTGTCGCCCCCTTTGAGGCCTGGCGAAGAATACAAACTGGAGCTGCGGGCTGTTGGCTCGAAGCTTACGGTCAAGCTCAATGGAGCCACGCTGGGCGAGGTGAATGACGAGCGTCTGACGAAAGGCCCTTTCGGGGTTTGCCATCGTGATCCCAGCAAGCCCGAAGCGAAGATCAAGGCGCTCGACTTCCTCGACCTCGACCCGCCCGGCGAGGCGAGCGCCCCTACCGGAGGGCCGGGCTCCGGCACGGCCCCGGACTGCTGCGGGGACGACTCCCGAAGGTCAGGGACGCGCGGGAGCGCGTCCCTCCGAGGCGACCAAGGAGGCTCCCTTCGTCAATGGGCTGGGGATGCAGTTTGTCCCCGTGCCGATCACCGGCGGGCCGACGGATGGGAAGCGCGGCTCGCCCGGAGGCACCGGCCAACCACTTGTCCCGGGCGCCGCCACCTCGGTGCTCTTCAGCGTGTGGGAGACGCGGGTGCAGGATTACTCGGTCTTTGCCAAGGAGACCCAGCGCGAGTGGCCGAAGGCAAAGTTTGAGCAAGGCCCGACGCATCCGGCGGTAAATGTGACCTGGGACGACGCAGGCATTCTGCCAATGGTTGACCGCACGCGAGCGCCAGGCCGAGCGGCTCGGCGCGACGGAATCGTACCGTCTGCCCAGCGACCATGAATGGAGCCGCGCGGCGGGCATCGGGGAACAGGAAGACGCGACGAAGCTCCCTGGAGATAAGAAAGGGAAAATCCCGAACGTGTATCCGTGGGGCGCGAAGTTCCCGCCACCGAACGGCTCTGGCAACTTCAGCGGGGAAGAGTCCATAGGATTCGAGGCGACCCAGTGGCAAAAAACCCTTTCGGGCTATCGTGATCCGTTTCCCATGACGGCCCCGGCAGCCAGTTTCGCGGCGGATCGCTTTGGGCTCTACGACCTCAGCGGAAACGTGTGGGAATGGTGCGAGGATCTGAAACCAGGTGGAACTGTCGCCGTCGTTCGCAGCGGCGCATTCTCCACGCACTCTGCGTCTGAGTTGCTCTCGTCGGCCCGCATGCACGAGGCAACGAGAGGCCGCTTTCCCGATCACGGCTTCCGCGTCGTCCTCGCCCCGGTGCCGTAGCTTTCGCCGCTCGGTGGAGCTTGGTGTTTTCGCGCAACCGTCAGGGGAGAGGCGGGTTTCTGCTGGCCTGTTCCCTCGTCTCTCACTCTTCTTGTTTCCCATGAAATTCCTCCCTTCTCTCCTGCTGCCCCTCGGGCTCGCAATCGTTGTTTTCTTCAGCGCTCCGAGCGCGTCGCTCGCCCAAGCGCCCGCGCCTATGCCAGAAAAGGGCGGCGAGCGGAAGAAGGATCCCGCGAGGGCTCCGATCGAAGACACCGCCGGACTGCCGCGCGTCCTGATCATTGGGGACTCCATCTCCATCGGCTACACGATCCCGACGCGCGAACTGCTGCAAGGTGTGGCCAACGTGCATCGCATCCCGGTGAATGGGAGTTCGAGCGATGTGGGCCTGAAGAGCCTCGACGCGTGGCTGGCCACCGGCGGCGCGGACAAGAAATGGGACGTGATCCATTTCAACTGGGGCCTGCACGACCTGAAGCACTGGAAGGACGGCAAGATGGACCCGACCGGACCGCAGGTGAACGACCTCGCGGCTTACGAGAAAAACCTGCGCGAGATCGTGGCGCGGCTGAAGAAGACGGGGGCGAAGCTCATCTTCGCCACGACCACGCCGGTGCCGGAGGGCAGCAACGGACGCGTGGCCGGCGACGACGTGAAATACAACGAGGCCGCGGTGCGCGTGATGAAAGCCGAGGGCGTGGCGGTGGATGATTTGCACGCGCTCGCCGCGGCGAAGCTCGCGGAAATTCAGCGTCCGCAGAATGTCCACTTCAGCGATGCCGGGAGCAAAGCGCTCGCGGTCCAAGTCGCCGCGGAGATCAAGAAAGCGCTCGGCAAGTAGCCCGCTACCTCAGGCCGCGAGCGGAGGCGCAAAACGCAGCGTGAGCGTGAGCAGATCCACCGACTGGCGGAGTTGCATCTGCAACGAGAACCGCGCGAACTTCTGCTTCGGGCCGTTCTTCGCGTCGCTCAGCATCGCATAGAAGTTCTCGCTTTCACCTCGCTCAAAAAAACTGCTCTCGAAGAACTCACGAGCGAGGTTCATCCCGTAGTCTCCACCGGCGCGAAACTCGACGACCAAGTCCCCGCCCTCCGCCCGGATGCTGATGAACCAGCGATCTTCGGGATGGCTGACGTAGAGGTTTTCAAAACGAATCACGCCATTCGGATCCTTCTCGGCCGACATCTCCAGCACCGTGGAAAAATAGTGCCCCACATCGGCCACGCTGAACGGAAGCTGATCGCGCGGCCCGGGGGCGGGTTTCGCCGGAAGAGTCGCGCCGACCGCCGGGGCCGCCGCAAACTCGGCTCCTCCCGCGCGATGCGGCAAAACGAAGAGCACTGCGATGAGGACAGCAACGGCGATCAACCAAGTTTCCCAGCGTTGCCAGATTTTTTTGTGAGGATGAGTAGTCATGGCGATACGGGGGTTTCCTTGCAGCCCGCGCTGCGGGTTGAGGTTGGTGAGTTTTTGGCAGGATGAAATTCCATCGGCAGCCTCCGCACCGGGAACGTCGGCCCGCTTCGACCGCCGAGCTAATCCTTTCTTGCCCTTCTTTCCATCGCGCTTGCCCTGCGCGCCTGACCAACAATCGCGCGGCGAAGGCAACGACGCCTGCCACGCGGCCACCTACCACCCACCTCGGCGGAGGAATCAACCGACCGATCGGCCGACTACTTCGTGGTCGGCATGTATCGGTAGTAGACCTCGAGCATCAGGATGCAGAGGTTCGTCCGGTAAAAGGGGCCGGCACCTTCCGGGTCGCGCTGGAGTTCGCCACCGGCGGATTTCCCCGCCACGGGTGGCCAACTGCCATCGGGGCTCTGATTCTTCACAATCTGATCCTGAAACATGCGGTTCCAAGTATTCCAAGCCGCGCCTCCGACCATGAGACATGCCTGCGTGTTGTAATACCAAGCATAGAGGTCGGCCTTGTCGCCTTTGTATTCCACAGGGAAAGGGCCCTTCGTCTGGTCCATCATGAACTCGATGCCGTCCCGCACGCTCTTGTCCTTCTCCTGACGCCAGAAGTAGGTGCAGAGAACGCCCACGCCGGTGAGGCTGTAGGTATCGGCTTTGGATTTGTAGCCAAACCCGCCCTTCGGGCCTTGCACGCTCTTCAGGTAAATCATCGCCTTGTCCATCGCCGGGTCTACGCCTTCCACGTTCAGGCCGGTCAGGTGCCCGGCCTTGAGCGCCTGAATCTGCCAACCGGTGACCGAAGTATCGGGATGGTTGGCCTCGCTGTAGCCGTAGCGCCAACTGCCATCGGAACTCTGCCCCTTTACAATGTGAGCCAGCGCCTGCTTCAAGACATCGATCACGCGCTCATCCTTGGTCATCGTGTAATACTCGCCGAGCGCGTAAGTCGCGATGCCGTGCGCGTAGACGCCGCCTTGTGTGAAGGCTGGTTCCATTGAAAGACGACCAGCGTTCTTGGTGCCGTTGTTGACCAGCCAGTCGAGCGCCTTTTGCACCGTCGGGCCAAACTCCGCGGAAACCGGGGTCTCGCCGTGACCGAGGAAAGAAAGCATTCCGAAGCCGGTCATTGCCGCGATATAAGTCTTCGAGCCCTTGGCCCATGAACCATCGGCGTTCTGATTTTTCGCCAGCCAGCGCAGACCGCGCAGCACCGCCTCTTCGCTCTCTTTTTTGCCGCCATTCATCTGCATGGCTATCGTCCGCGCCGTGCCACCCATGCGGGAACCCATCGTCGGGGGAATGCCCGTCGCCGCGCCTTTGCCGACGTTCTTGGCCACGTTCTCCATCGCCTTGGACATAGCGTCGTTGGGCATCGCCTTCATTACCGGGATCGCCGCCTGCACCTGGAAAGTCGGGGTGCTGACGTTCGTAGTGCTGATCGCGCTGACCGTCGGCGCCTGAAGTTGTGGCGTCTGCGGCGTGAAAGTCTGTTGGGTCAAATCCGGTGGCTGTTCCGCAGGCGCCTGCACCTGCACTTCCGAACCGACCAGATCGCCGTCCGCCGCGAAATCCGGCGGTTCGACGTATTGCTTGAAGAGCACCACCGAGCCACCCATCAGGACGAGCACCGCATGCAACAGCACCGAAAAGGTCAGGAAGCGCGACGCGGCGAGGCGTTCCTGCAGACGAGTGACGAAGTTCTTTTCCGGTTCGGGGGAGTGCATAAGTCCTAATAAGTGCCGCCGCGCTGCCTCAGTGTCAATTCCCGGCCCGGCAATCGCCGCCTCATTTTTTCCCGAAATTCACCCATTCCGTCCCGGCAAACGTTTCCCAGCGCTTTTGCAAAGCCTCGATCGGCGGGATCCCGGCATGCACGTAGAGTGCGTAGCGCAGGCGGAGCGGTTGGCCGGGCGGGATGACGATCTCGCCGGGGAAAGTCAGCGACGCACCCATCCAGCCGTCATTACGCACGTGAAAGGGCACGGGATGATGCGTGTTCTGCGGGTGGTCGAGGAGCGTCATGCCCTCGCTGGCCGTGGGCGTGATCGGCCCGGAGTAATCCACCCAGCGAGCCGGCTTGCGAAAACACGCGACCTCGTCCACCGCGCCTTCGGAATTGCGAATCGTGCCGCCGCCATCGCGCACGCCGATCGTCTTCGCCATGCGCACGCCGAGCAGGCCGAAGGCACTCGGCGCCAGAGTCACGGGCGCATCCGGCGGCGCCTCGAACTGCGTGTCGATGTGCAGCAGCCACTCGCCATTCTCGAGATTCCGCACGCCGGTCCGGCGACGCTCGATCATCTGAGTCTTGCCAGCCTTGTCCTGCCAGGCGTTCAGCGTTTCGACAAAGGCCACCTCATCGCCGTCTTCCAGCCGCTCGATCCGCTGATGCACGATGCGCCCCGCGCCATCGCCCCAGAAGTTCACGCCATTCACAAACTGATGCGAGATCCACACCGAGTTGTGATGGCTGTGCGTGATCGGATCATGCGGGTGACCCATCCGCGTGAGCGAGCGCCCGGACGGACCATTCACCGGAAAAACGAACGGGCGGAAGCCATCGCGGCCGGGGTGGTAGCGAGCGATCTCCACGCCATCGCGCTGGAAGGAAACCTCGTCGTGCGGCAGCGGCAGCGCCTGCATGCGGGGCACGGATTTCGGCTCCGCTTGGGCGGTGAAAAAGGGCGCGAACAAGCCGCAGAGCAGCACGAAAAATCCGGGGGAACGATTCATGGCTTCTTTTTCGGCGTGCCAGGGCGCGGCGCCAAGCCTAAAGACCCTGCGCTTTTAGCACGCTCGCCGGCAGCGGCGGCGCGGGAATCGAGCCCGCAGGGAATTGCTCGCGGATGATCTCCCACTCGCGTCGGCCATCCTGATAGATCAGCCACAGCGCCATCGCCTTGAGCAGATGCGCGTAGCCGCCCGCATCGCTCATCGCCCAGCCGCCCGCTTTCACCGTCGGCGTATTCCATCCGCTCGGAATCACGCCCGCATCCTTCCACACCTTCGCCCAAAAATCGATCGACCCGAGCACCGTCTGCTCCAGTCGCCGCTGCACTCGCGAGGTCTCGCTGAGAATGCAGACCGCCTGCTGCGGCGCGATGTCGATCCCCACCCGGTAACGCCCGAAATCCACGCCATTGATCCACGCATTTTGCGCCGCGACGAACGTGTACGGGATGCGCACCTCGACCATCCACATCTCGCCCTCGCCCTGCTTGAACTCGGCCTGCGGCTTAAACACCGACTTCGCCAGCAGCACCTCGCCCTTTTCGTTGCTCGCGAGGCAGGCGCCTTCGCGCGTCACGAGCAGCTTGCCGCCGCGTGTGAACGCCGGCTCCGGCGGTGGCGCGGGTTCGGTCTTTTCCTTGGGCGCCGGCGGACTCTTTTTTTTCGTCGCCGTGGTGGACTTTTTCTTCTTCGCCTTGCTCGATGATTTGCCTTTGCCCTTAGCCGTGAGATGCCGGGTCGCGCGACGCTCCGATTCCAAGACGGACAAAGGCTTCGCCGGGCGCAGGT
The DNA here is from genome assembly GCA_038208565.1 of Chthoniobacterales bacterium. Taxonomy (GTDB): domain Bacteria; phylum Verrucomicrobiota; class Verrucomicrobiia; order Chthoniobacterales; family Chthoniobacteraceae; genus Chthoniobacter. The sequence goes on along the minus strand of JBBQYR010000081.1, from coordinate 11,228 downwards.
CGCCATTCTCTTCCTGGAAAGTCACGGTCAATTGTGGCCGCGACGTCTCGATGTAGATGTGCAAATTCCGCGGATCGCTGACCAGCGACACGCGCGCCGATTCGTCACCGAGGATCGCCGATTTGGCGTACTGCGCATCCTTCGCCCCGTCCGTGAGCGGCGGCTCGTCGGTCAGCCGCAGCACCACGCCGTTCGCGTATTTTTTCACCGCCGCCTCCCACACTACCGGCGTGCTTTTCAGTTCCGGCAAAACACCCGCGGCGACCCACGCGATCTGCACCCCGCGCGGTCCGTAGAAGTTCTTCGCCGTCGAGTCATACGCCTCCAGCTTCCCCTTGCCCTCGACGAAACCCGGCGCGCGTTGCAGATCGAAGAACCACGCGCCGACGGGATACGGCCGGTCATCGAAGAACGTCTCCATCGCCGCCTGCGCGCCGTAGCAGCGCCCGATGAGATGCGCGGTCAGGCTGCGCGGCAGTTCGCCCGCGATGAGCGCCGCCGCCGTGCCCTGCCGGTAAAGCCACGCGAGCCCATCGTCGTAGGTCGGCAGCCGCTGCGGCTTCTTCTCGTAAAGCCCCGAGTAGTACGGCGCGAGCGCCTGCGGGCTGAAATCCGGCAGCTTGTATTTCAAAAACGCATTCGCCTGCCCCGCCGCCACCTCTGCCGCAATATCGACCCCCTGGATTCCGCCGAAGCACTGCTGCTTGTAATCGCGCAGATGCCCGAGCGCCTCCGCCACCTGCGGATCGCGCGTGGTCAGCCACACATTCAGCAGCGTGTCCGCGAGATCCTGCGCAAGGTGATTAGACCCCGTGAAATACGCGTTCGGCATCTTCTGCCCCGTCTTGCGATCGAAGCCCAGTCCGTCATCCCAACCCCGCGGCGCCCAGCCTTTCACGGGATTGCTCCACGGCCGTTTGTCCTCTTCCGTCGGCTGCATTTGCAAAAACAGCTCGTCGCTCCGGTTGAGCAGATTGGCGTAAAACGGCACCTGAAATTTCTGCGCGCGCTCCAGCCAGTCGCCCTTCGGATCCGCCCGCTGCGCCGTGACCAGCGCCGACATCCACCAGGCGCCGTCGTGCATCGAATCGAGCCCGAACTCCTGGAGCTTTTTCCCGTCCTTCCAAAATTCATAGACCATGCCGTAGGTCTTCCGCGTCGGGTCGGTGACGACGTGATTTTTCTGCACGAACTCCGCGAGTTCCCTCATGAAACCGAGCAGGCGTTCGCGCGGCCAGGCTTTTGCATCCACCGTCGGCGGCGCTTTGTACGGCTCGAGTGCCAGTTCTTGCGGCGTCGCGGCTCCCGCCAGCGACGCGGCGAGCAGCAGCGGGAGTGAGCAGCGGAAAATGGAGCGCACGACCTGCATCAAGCCCGTTGAGCCTTTCCGGGGCGAGCCAAAAGCGCGGCCTCAGGCCACGCCGAACAACTCGTGCGAAAGCACGCTCAGGCAGTAGATCGCGGCCGTCTCCGTGCGCAGGATGATCGGGCCGAGCGTGATCGGGCGGCAGCCGGCGTTCTTCGCGAGATTGATTTCCGCGGGCGTGAAATCGCCTTCCGGGCCGACGAGCACGAGCACCCGCCCGAGCTTCTTCCCGGCGAATTCCGCGAGCGTTTCCTTGATCGGCCGCGAGTCCGGCTGGAGCGAGGCGATGAGCATCAGGTCCCACTTTTCGCCCGCCTGGAAAAACTCCTTGGGCGTGCGCGGCTTCGCGACCGATGGCACCCAGTTCTGCCCGCACTGCTTGGCCGCTTCGATCGCCACACGCTGCCACTTGTCCTTCTTCGCCAGCGCGTCGCTGTCATCGATCTTCACCACCGTGCGCTCGCTGAGCAGCGGGGCGATCGCCGCCGCGCCGAGTTCCGTGGCCTTCTCCACGATCAGGTCCATATTTTTGCCCTTGGGAATCGCCTGCGCCAGCGTCAGCGAACAGCTCAATGGCTGGCTTTTCCCGGCGGCGATTTTCTTGAGCGAAACCGCACCCTTTTCAACCGTAGCGATCTCGACCGTCGCTTCCGCGCCTTCGCCGTTGAAGACCGTCGCACGATCACCCGCCTTCATCCGCAGCACCTCCAGCGCGTGATGCGTCTCGCCCGCGTCGAGCGCGAGTTTGTCGGGGTTCCAGGTTTGCGGCGGGATGTAAAAGCGGGGCATCCGCGCATTCGGGGTTAGCCCCGGCAGTTCGTCAAGCCGGGGCTACGCATCCGCCGCCGGACTGAACTCGCGGGCGGCTTCGGTGCGGCGGGCGCGCTGCGCCGACCACCACACGGCAGCGGCTCCACGCAGGTAAGCGCTCGCCAGGCTCGTGAGCGCGACCGCGGCGAGAAGCCCGAGCGTCAGCGGCAGCGGGAGCGCCATCGAGGTCACGCCGACGCCGACGAGCGTCGAGATGAGCACGAGATGCACGACGTAAAGCGTGAGCGAATTTTTCCCGGCAAACATGAGCAGCACCGGCCGACGAAAGCGTGCGCTCCATTCGAAGACCGCCGCCAGCCCGAGCACCCACACGGCGCGTTCCAAAAAGAACGACGCACTGACCGCGGAGAATTCCGTCCCACGACACATCCACGCCACGCCCGCGAGGCCGATCATCGCCGCCAGCCGCTCGTGAATCGGCCGCACTGGCCAGGCGCCCGCGAGCGCGCCGAGCAGCACGAATCCCATCCACGGGAAGATCGGGAAAAGCGAACCCGTCGTCTGATTGACCAGCGCCCGAAACGGCACCACGCCACCCGTCCACGACTGCACCAGCGGCGCACCGGTCACCACGAAGGCCGCGGTCGCGACCACGCCGATCCACCACAGCGCTTCGCCCCGGCGCCGAGGCAGTTTTGACGCCAGCCAGCTCAGCGCGAGCAGCACCCCGAGCGAAACCGCGATGCACTGCAGCACGTCAAATTGCGCGCCGACCCGCAGCGCGTCGTCCCAGCGATGCTGGGACATTTCCGGGCCGGGAATGTGCAGCGCATAGGCAAGCACCAGGATGCCGAGCAACCGCCAGGCGCGGCGTGGGTAGTTCACCGGCTTGCCCGGCGCCGTCCGCCGCTCCCAGCCCGACAGATAGCCCGCGATGAACAGGAACGACGGCGCCACCAGACCGTTCAGACCCGTGAGCAACCCAAACGCGGCGGTCCCGCGCAGCTCGGCGGCGAGGAAGGTATTAAAGACGTGCGTCTCGATCATCACGAGCACCGCCACGCCGCGAAAGAGATCCAGCCACGTCAATCGCGCCGCGGCCGGAGCGCGGGAAGATCGGGGGGAACCGCTCTTGGTCTGGAGTCGGTTCATCGCGAGACCTCTACCCGACAACCGCCCCGGTGGCCAGCCACGATTCGTTCGCCAAGCGGCCCGCCGTTTTTCTTCTCGGCAATCCCGACAGCCGGGCGAATAGTCGCCGCGCCCCATGGATTTTCTCGATGAATTGCAGCACCGCGTCCTCCCCGGCGACGGCGCCATGGGCACGGAGCTCATCGCCGCCGGCGCACCTCCCGGACACTGCCTGGAAGAGCTCTGCGTGAGCGCTCCGGAAATGGTCAGCGCCATTCACGAGCGCTCCATCGCCGCCGGCGCACGGGTCATCGAAACGAACAGCTTCGGCGCCAACGCGGTGCGCCTCGCCGCCCACGGCTGCGAGCACCGCGTGAGCGAGATCAACTGGACCGCCGCGCAGCTCGCCAAGGACGTCGCCCGCGGCACCGGCGTGTATGTCGCGGGCAGCGTCGGGCCGCTCGGCATTACCGCCGCGGAGGCGGAAAAGCACGGCATCGATCGCCACGCAGTCTTCACCGACCAGATCGGCGCCCTGCTCGACGGCGGCTGCAACGTCATCTTCCTCGAGAGCTTCCTCGACGTGGACGAACTACTCATCGCGCTCAACGCCAAACAATCGCTCCACCATTGCCCGGCCGTCGCCCTGCTCGCGATCGAGGACGCCGCCGAACTGGCCCGCGCCTTTGAGCGTCTGCGCGCCGCGGATGCCGATGTCGTCGGCGTAAATTGCCTCAACGGCCCGCAGGCCGCGCTTTCCCTACTCGGCGGGATCAGCGATCCCGGCCCGCTCGCCGCTTTCCCCAATGCCGGCCTGCCGCAGGTCACCGACGACGGCCACCTGCTCTACTCCACCACGCCGGAGGAATTCGTCGCCGCGTCCCTCGGGCTCATCGCAAAAGGCGTCCACCTCGTCGGTGGCTGCTGCGGCATCGGGCCCGGCCATATCGCTGCGCTCGCTGCCGCGGTTGAGAAGATCAACGCCACCCGCTGATGTCGAAGGTCAAGCGCGCCGTCTTTTTTCAGATCGCCGGCCTCGCGCTCGCCGCGGGCGTCGTCTTCTGGCTCTCGCGCCACTACCCGCTCATGGATTACCTCGTGACCCTGCAGAAGCGGGTCGCGGAACTCGGCGTGCTCGGCGCCATCGTCTACCCGCTCATCTACGCCGCGGGTAATGTCCTCCTCCTTCCCGGCGGCGTGCTCGCCATCGGCAGCGGGCTTTTCTTCGGCCTGTGGTGGGGTTTCGCGCTCAATCTCTTTGGCAACGTCACTGGCGCGGCCATCGCCTTCTTCTTCAGCCGCACGCTTGGCCGCGGCTGGATCGCCCGTCGTTTCCTCCGGCACAAAAAATGGGCCGCCCTCGACGAAGCCATCGCCCGCGATGGCTGGAAGATCATCGTCCTCAGCCAGCTCCCGCCGCTCTCGCCCGTGAGCCTGCTCAATTACCTCTACGGCATCACCCGCATCCGCTTCGGCACCTGCATGCTCTGGGTCGCCATCGGGCAGGCGCCATCCATGTTCCTCTACGCCTACCTCGGCACCATGGCCCAGCACGGCCTGCGGCTTTGGCAGGGAAAAAGCCACCCGAGCACCCTCGAATACATCGTCTGGATCGGCGGCTTCCTCCTCACCCTCGCCGCCACCATCGCCCTCGCCCGCATCGCCCTGCGCGCCCTCGCCGAAGCCGAAGCCGCCGCGCGTCCCGAGACAAAAACTTCCCCACCCCCGACCCGGCGCCTCGAACCCGCCACCGTCGAAGCGGACGTGCGATAAGTTTTCTACCACCTTTTTGACAGTGCGGGGACGCGTGCTAGCTTTCCCACCGCCTCGCAAAATTTGTGACCGAAAGTCCTCAATGCTGACCGGAAAGATTACTCCTTCGCTTTACCTCGACTACGGCGCCGATGCCCAGGACTGCGGCGCCGGCGAGATTCATCTTTCGGAGCGCGGCATGCGCTTCACCTCCCGGTGGCAATTCTCCATCGGCACCCAGCTCGCCGTGCTCCTCGTCCACATGGACCCACAGCGCGGCCTCTGCCGCATGACGATCGAAGGCACCGTCGTCTGGTGCGAACCGGTCGCCGACAAAGGCTACGAAAGCACCCTCCTCTTCCTCGAACTCCCGGATGAACTAAAGCCCAGTCTCCGGGAGTTTTCGCATCAACTCGAAGCGAGCTAGAGCCGGAGGCGGAGCCGCTTCTCCAAAAAGCTGTCATCCTGAGCGGAGCGGCGGCGGAAAGGCGGGCGTAGCGAAGTCGAAGGATCTCCAAAATCCGCATTTCATCACCCGAGTGGCTGGAAATGGCAGATCGCACGCAGGTAGGACATGGCAGAGGAAGAAGGATTTCTGAGGTCCTTCAACAAGCTCAGGATGATTGTAAGGAGAGAGCGCTCCACACCTCAGCGCAAAAAAGCCCGGTCCCGCCGAAGCGGAACCGGGCTGAAAATTAAACCGTCGCGATTTAGGCGAGCTTGGCCTGAGCCTTCGCCAAACGGCTCTTCAAGCGGTTCGCCTTGTTCGGATGCACCCGGCCAGCCTTCACCGCCTTGTCCACCGTCGATGAAAACTTCGCCGACGCATCCTTCGCCTCTGCCTTCTTGCCACCCTTGATGACACTACGCACAGTCTTGAGTTGATTCTTCACCGCCGTAAGGCTGCGCTGATTGGTAGCAGTGCGGCGGGTGGTTTGACGGGCGCGTTTCGCGGCGGATTTAGTATTGGCCATGGCTGGGTATAGTTCGGAAAAGGGCCGACAGACTAGCGGCGATGTCCTCCGTGTCAAGCGGCGCAATTTCTCCACTTGCATCGCCTCCACCTCCTCGCTAATTTCCGCCCCTCTTAAACGCCAGGGTAGCTCAGTGGTAGAGCGGGGGACTCATAAGCCCTAGGTCGGGAGTTCAATCCTCCCTCCTGGCACTTTTCCGCGAAACTCGACGCGGGACACTTCACGCCAACCGTGGCGCGACACGCCGCGGGCCATGGCGCCACGCTGGCCCGAACAGCCCGCGGCTTTCTCTGAACAATTCGCGGAGAGCTTTCTGCTAAGGGTGTGCCAGCTTTCTTTCCACCCCTATGAGAATCGACCGCTTCACCCAAAAAATGCAGGAAGGCCTGCAAGCCGCGCAGGATCTCGCGTCCAAGGCCGGCCACTCGGAAATCTCCAACGAGCATTTCTTCCTCGCCCTGCTCCAGCAAAGCGACGGCGTCGCCCGCCCTCTACTCGACAAGATGGGCGTCTCCTCGAAGACGCTCGAAGACTTCCTCCACGTCGATCTTTCCCGCCGCCACTCCGTGGAAGGCGGGCAGCTCACGCTCGGCCGTGAACTCTCGCAGACCATCGAGACGGCGGAGAAGGAGATGGGGAAGTTGAAAGACGAATACCTGAGCGCCGAACACTACCTGCTGGCGGTCTCCGAGTCTGCGTCGTCGCTCGGCCAGATGCTGCGCAAGAGCGGCGTCACGCGGGACAAGCTGATGAAAGCGCTGCAGCAGGTGCGTGGCTCGCAGCGCGTCACGGATCAGAATCCCGAGGGGAAGTATCAGACGCTGGAGAAGTACGGCCGCGACCTCACGGCGCTCGCAAAGAAGGGTAAGATCGATCCCGTGATCGGGCGCGACAATGAGATCCGCCGCACCATGCAGGTGCTCTCGCGGCGCACGAAAAACAACCCGGTGCTCATCGGCGAACCGGGCGTCGGCAAGACCGCAATCGTCGAGGGGCTCGCGCGGCGGATCGTGAGCGGCGACGTGCCGGAGTCGCTTAAGAACAAGAAGGTCATCGCCATGGACATCGGCTCGATGATCGCCGGCGCGAAGTTTCGCGGCGAATTCGAGGACCGGCTCAAGGCTTTCCTCAAGGAGGTCACGGACTCGAACGGCGAGATCATCCTCTTCATCGACGAGCTGCACACGATCGTCGGCGCTGGCGCGAGTGAAGGCGCGGTGGATGCGAGCAACATGCTGAAACCGCAGCTCGCCCGCGGGGAGCTGCGCACCATCGGCGCGACGACGCTCGACGAGTATCGCAAATACATCGAGAAAGACGCCGCGCTGGAGCGCCGCTTCCAGCCCGTGCAAGTGGACGAGCCGAGCGTCGAGGACACCGTGGCGATCCTACGCGGGCTGAAAGAGCGTTACGAAGTCCACCATGGCGTACGCATCCAGGACGCCGCGCTGGTCGCCGCGGCCACGCTTTCGCACCGCTACATCAGCGACCGCTTCCTGCCCGACAAGGCTGTGGACCTCGTGGACGAAGCCGCGGCGCGGATGAAGATCGAACTCGAATCGATGCCCACGGAGATCGACGCGCTCGAACGCGAGATCATGCAACGCGAGATGGAGCGGCAGGCTTTGAAAAAGGAGAAGGACGCCGCGAGCAAGGAGCGGCTGGAGCGCATCGAACGCGAACTCGCGGAGGCCCGCGAAAAGAGCGCCGGCCTCAAGGCGCAGTGGCAGAACGAAAAGAAGGTGATCGACGAGCAGCGCAAGCTGCAGGAGCAGCTCGAGCAACTGAAGATCGACCTCGAGCGCGCCCAGCGCACCGGCGATCTGACCGAGGCCAGCGAGATCCAATACGGCCACATCCCCGCCGCGCAGCGGGAAGTCGAGGCCCACAACGCCAAGCTCGCCGACATGCAGCGCAACGGCGTGCCGATGCTGAAGGAGGAAGTCACCGAGGAGGACATCGCCAAAGTCGTCAGCGCGTGGACGGGCATCCCGGTTTCCAATTTGCGCGAGAGCGAACGCGAGAAACTCGTGCGCATGGAAGACCGTCTCGGCCAGCGGGTGATCGGCCAGCGCCGCGCGATCACCGCGGTGAGCAACGCCGTGCGCCGCGCGCGCGCTGGTTTGCAGGATGAAAACCGGCCGATCGGTTCCTTCATCTTCCTCGGCCCGACCGGGGTCGGCAAAACCGAGCTGAGCAAAGCGCTCGCCGAATTCCTCTTCGACGACGAGCACGCCATGGTCCGCATCGACATGAGCGAATACATGGAGAAGCACAGCGTCGCCCGGCTCATCGGTGCGCCGCCCGGCTACGTCGGCTTTGAGGAAGGCGGGCAGCTTTCCGAAGCGGTCCGCCGCAAGCCGTACAGCGTCGTGCTTTTCGACGAGATCGAAAAGGCGCACCACGACGTTTTCAATGTGCTCCTGCAAGTGCTCGACGACGGCCGCATCACCGACGGCCAGGGCCGCACTGTCGATTTCAAGAACACGGTCATCATCATGACCAGCAACCTCGGTTCGCAGCACATCCTCGACCTCGATGAAAACCCCGAACAGCGGGAAGCCAAAGTGCTCGACACCTTGCGCAGCCACTTCCGGCCCGAGTTCCTCAATCGCGTGGACGAAGTCATCATCTTCGACCGCCTCGACGACAAGGAGTTGACCCGCATCGTGGACATCCAGCTCGCGCGTCTCGTGAAGCGGCTCGCCGCGCAGAAGCTCACGCTCGTCCTCACGGACCAGGCGAAGCTCCACCTCGCGGAGAAAGGCTACGACCCGGTGTATGGCGCGCGCCCGCTAAAGCGCGCGATCCAGCGCGACCTGCTCGACCCGCTCTCGCTCGAAATCCTCGCGGGCCGATTCCACGAGGGCCAGACGATCACCGCCGACGAACAGGGCGGGAAGATCGTCTTCCTGAGCTAACTGGATGCAGCCGGCGCCGGCGCGGCTTTCACCGCCGCGATGTAAGCCAGCAGCGCGGCGCGGCGGGTCTCGTCGAGCTTGGTCCGTGGCGCCATGTCGGCGACGATGTCGTGCCATTCTGCGAGCGTGTATGTGCTCACTGGATCTGCGGAGTGACACGCGGTGCAGGCACCCGCGAAAATCCGGCGCCCTTCCTCCAGCGTCGCGACGGATGCACCGCCCGATGCGCTGACGAGAGCCGCGGTGACCGGCGGGGCGACGCTGGGCAGCGACGCGCATCCGCCGATCACCAGCGCCAGCGCCACGAGCACCGGACCACGAACCACAAACGAAAAGTTCATCGCCCCTGATGCCCGCTTAGAAATGGATGCCGGTGATCAGGCGCACCTGCGTATCGGGCTCGCCATCCACGTCGGTGAGTTGAAAAAGCGCGGTCGCCGTCGCGAAGTAGCGACCGAAACGAACGGACGCATTCGGCCCGGCATAGACGACCGAATCATTGGCTTCCGCCCAATCCGGGAGTTCGATCTCGTGCAGCATTTCGGCGCCGACCGAGAAACTCTTGTTCACGTCCCAACTGACGGCGAGCGTCTGCGCGAGTTCACCGTTCTCTTCCGAGAAATTGCCAAACTCCTCCCCTTCCCACTCCGCTTCGACGATCGCGTTGTAGACGATACGCACCGGGCCGAAGTTCTTTTGCAAAAGCAGCTTGCCCTCGACCTTGAGCGAGTCGTGACCGAAAAGGACCTCACCGTAGATCGCCGAACCGATGAAGTCGGTCGTCGGGTTGGTCAGGTTGTAGATCACTTCGACACCGGAGGAGAGCCACTCGGATTTCTTGTCCGTGGCTTTGTCATCGTACTGCCAGTCGAGCAGATAAAGGCCAACTTGCAGGCGATCGGTGACGCCAAACTCAAGTTCGTGCCGGAACCGGAACACCTCCGAATCATCGCCGCTCCCGGCGTCGGTGTGGCGCCACGTCACCCAGTTTTCCAGTTCCACCGTTCCCTTCGGCGCGGTCGTGGCTTCGTAGGTGAAGGCAAAGCGGCGCTCGGCGGCGGACGCGGAGAAAGCCGTGCCGAAGATCGCCACGGCGAGCAGGAAAAATCGGGAGAAGTTAGATTGAGACATGTGGATTTGGGATGTGTGTGCTCCGGGAAGGGGCTCCCGGAAACCGCCGAACCTTGGGCCAAAACGCCGGACTCCGCTTTCGTCCGCTTGCGCTTTGCTATCGCCAAATTGCTATTTCGCGCCGACCGACCGGAGCAATAAAAAGCGGGCGCTGCCTTTGCAGACAGCGCCCGCGAGACTTGGCAGACCGACGGTTTAGCCGATTAGTTCCGGGATCGGCGTGCCGTAGCGGGTGATCATCACCGGGCGCCCGCTCGGGGTGTGGTACTCCTTGCGGTGATCGATGCCGAGCGCGTGATAGGACGTCGCGGCGATGTCGTCCGGCGTGAGCGCGCGGGACTTCGGCCCCTCGCCTTTCTCGTCGCTCTCGCCACCACCTGGCCGGTCTTGATCCCACCGCCCGCGAGCAGGCAGAACATCGCGCGCGGGTAGTGATCGCGCCCGGCGCGCACATTGATCTTCGGCGTGCGGCCAAATTCGCCAGTGACAAAATCGACCGTCGATTCGAGCAAGCCCTTCATTTCCAGCGCTTGGAAAAGGCCGCTCAGGCCGGCATCGAGCGTCGGCAGATTCCTGGTCTTGAGCTTGTTGAAGTTGTCGTCGTGTTGCCGGAAACGGCCGCGGCTTGGGCGAGGTATTGCGGAAGGCCGAAGCCGACGCCGAGGGCGCTGACGGCGCCGATGCGGATGAAGTCGCGGCGGGCAACGCCGTCGCAGCAGAGGTAGGTGCTCATGGATTTAGGATTGGGGATTTAGCATTTAGGATTTTGAAGCGCGGACGCGTGAAAACGGGTGCGGGGTCGATGGCGGGTCAGTCGGCGGGAAAATGCTAAATGCTAAATCTCAAATGCTAAATGCCCTCAGTGGTTCACCATGAATTCGCGGGTATTGAGCACCACCCAAAGCAGCTCCCGGATGCCGTCCACGGGAGTCCTCGCCGCCGCGAAATCTTCCTTCGCTTTCTTCAATTCATCGGCCGTGGGTGACCGGATCACGGTGCGCAGGAAGACCTCCTCAATGGTCCGGTCGAAATCGATCGGCTGGCGATTCTGCGCCCGCGCCAGTTCGGCTTGCGTGCGGGTGATGCGCTCATCGAGTTCCTTGATCTGCGTGTCGAATTTCTGGCGCTTCCTCTCCGCGAGCAGCGCGTCCTTTTCACGCTCGGCGCGCTGCCCGTTCGCGC
>JBBQYR010000080.1:0-20044 GCA_038208565.1 Chthoniobacterales bacterium | reverse complement strand
TCCGTCCGGCTCTTGGGCGTAACGTTCGTCAATGACCGCAGCCACCGCGGGGCTGCCCAATTTCAGAGTTGTTCCGGGCATGGATGTCCTTTAGCACCACGCTAATTCACTGTCTGCTTTAATCGTGCTCATGGTATGAGTCGTCCGCTGCGACTTTTGGCTCGTCCGCTACGCCGGTTGAGTCGTCCGCTACGGCTTTTTGGCGGACTGGAGGGAGGTTTTCCCAGAGTGAACCGGCGATTGGGGGCTCGGGAGCGGCTTGCGCAGGCGAAGAAGAAGCCGGGCCAAGCCAAACGCGGGTGACCGACCCATAGGTCGCGAGCCGCACCGGCGCTTCAAGCGATGGCGCGAGGCTTTAGTACGGCTGCCGCAGTTCCACCGGTGTGCGTTTGGTGCGGGCGCGGATATTCAGCATCTCGACCCCGAAGGAGAAGGCCATGGCGAAGTAGATGTAGCCCCTGCTCACGTGCTGGCCGAAGCCATCGGCGATGAGGACGACGCCGACGAGGATGAGGAAGGAGAGCGCCAGCATCTTGATCGTGGGATGCCGGTTCACGTAGTCGCTGATCGGTTTCGCGGCGACGAGCATGACGCCCATGGCCAGCACCACCGCGGCGATCATGACGCCGATTTCCTTGGCCAGGCCGACGGCGGTAATGACGGAATCGAGCGAGAAGACGATGTCGATGACGACGATCTGCGAGATCACCGCGGACATCGTCGCTTTGACGCCGGAGGACTTCTCGTGCTCGTCGCCTTCGAGGCTGCCGTGGATCTCATGCACGCTTTTCCAGAGGAGGAAAATGCCGCCGGCGATCATCACGAGGTCCTTGCCCGAGAAGGGATGAGCGAGAAGGTGGAAGAGCGGATGGATGAGCCGCGTGAGCCAGAAGATGGAGCACAGCAAAATGATGCGCATGACGAGCGCGAGCATGAGGCCGAGCGTGCGCGCCTTGCCCTGCTGGTCGGGGGGCAGCTTGCCGGCGAGGATCGAGATGAAGATGATGTTGTCGATACCCAGAACGATCTCGAGCACGGTCAAAGTGACGAGACTGATCCAGATATTGGGGTCGGTGAGCCATTCCATGGGCGGCTAGGAAAGGCGCGGTGCGGAAGGCGGTAAAGGGAAATCCGTCCTGACATCTGGCGCGATGCTGGAGAGGAAAGACGGAGATCGGAGATTCTTCGGCGGCGCTCAGAATGACATTTGGCTTTTCTCTCCGCCCCCGCCCAGCGCACACCACTTCCTGCCATGCCCGTCCCACTTTCCCGCCGCCGCTTTCTCCTCGCCCTCTCCGCCATCGGCGCGCGGCCGTCGCTCGGGCATGCCGCGGAGGAGGGCGCAGCGCTGGAGATCCTCGTGGACAAGGGCAAGTGGGGTACGGCCTCGCCGGGAGACATCCGCACCGTGCTGCTCGCGGCGGCGGAGGAGATTTGGCGGAATTGCCCGGGGCAATTGATCCGGCCGATCCGCGTCTATCACCGGGCGGATTATCCGATGACGGACTTCTCTCACGACCTGCGCGGGCGGATCAAAATCGGCCTGGCCAGCGAGGACACGCGCTGGGCGCAGATGGCGTTTCAGTTTGCGCACGAGTTTTGTCACGCCCTCGCCCAGCACAGCGCGGCGGCCCGGCGCGCCTGGCGCACGCCGCGTCATGGCAATCTCTGGTTTGAGGAAAGTCTCTGCGAGGTGGGCTCGCTCTTTGTCCTGCGCCGGCTGGCGACGACGTGGCAGACGCAGCCGCCGTATCCGCAGTGGCGCACTTACGCGGCGGCGATGGGCAACTACGCGACCGAGCGACTGGCGCGGCCCGATCACCAGCTCCCCGAAGGGGCGAACTTCGGCGAATGGTTCGAGCACAACGAAGCCGGGCTGCGGCTGAACGGCGCGATGCGGGCGAAGAACGTGGTGATCGCGCGCCAGATGCTGCCGCTTTTCGAGGTCGAGCCTGCGGGCTGGGATGCCGTGTCGTATCTCAATCTCGGCAAGCGCGACGCGAAGAAGTCGCTGGCGCAATATCTCGAGGAATGGCGCGCGGCGGCGCCGCCCGCCCGGAGCGCTTTCATCGGCCGGGTAGCCGCGCTTTTTGCGTAGCGCTCGCGCCCTAGGGAGTCGCGCCTTCCACGGGCAGTCGGTAGCAGACGGCCTCGCGATCATTGCGCACGAGCAGGTAGCGGCCCGCGAGGGTCGGGTGGTTCCACGTCTTGCTGCTCAGCGCGGGGAGTCGGCCGAGTTCGAGATAACGATCGGGCTGCGCCGCCGCGAGGATGACGGGGCCGCGTTCGCTTTGGATGAGGATGAGGTCTTCGACGAGGAGTGTCTGCCCGGAGCCGAAGCGTCCGTCTTTCCATTTGCGCTCGCCGGTGGCGATCTCCACGCACGCGAGCAAGCCGTCATCGAGGCCGTAGAGGTAGCCCTCGCGCGGCGTGACGCTGTTAAACTGCGTCTTCATGCGCATGCTTTTCCAGAGCTGCGTCGGGATGAGTTGTCCCTCGGTGCCCGCGGCGAACTGCAGGAGCAGCGCGCCTATTCCGTAGCCGGCGGAGAGGAAGACGCGATCGCCTGGCAACACGACCGGCTGCCCGGCTTTCGGGAATTTTTCGTCAGTCCAGTAGAAGGTGAGTTCGAGTTCGCCGTTCGTCGGATTGTGCGCGGTCACGGTCGAGGCGTTCACCGACAAGATCACGCGCTGCCCGGCGATCGTCGTGAGGATCGGCGACGCGTAGCTGACCTTGTCGAAGCCCGACTGCCAGAGCGGCGCGCCGGTTTCGCAATGGTAGGCGAGGATCGTCGGGCCATTCGTCGCGCCGCCGGACACGACCACGGTGTCGTCGAAAACGAGCGGCGAAGCGCTCAGGCCCCACTCGGTGTTCGCGAGGTTGTTTTCCTTCAAGACCTCGCGCGACCAAATGCGCTGGCCGGTGGTGGCGTCGAGGCAATCCAGAATCCCGGTCGCGCCATACGCGAAGACGTGGCCGCGGTCGACCGTCGGCGTGGCCCGCGGTCCTTCGCCGCCCTGCCATTGGAAAAAACGGGCGCGGTTCGTGTGCATCCAGAGCAACTTGCCGGTGAGCAGATCGTAGCAGGTCACGGCCTCGTCTTCTCCGCGCTGCTCCTGCGTGTAGGCGCGCCCATTCACGACGGCAAACGCCGACCACCCCGCGCCGATCGGCTGCCGCCAGAGTTCCTCGGGCGGCGTGGCTTTCCAATCCCGCGCGAGCTTCACGCCGCGGACGACACCATCGCGATTCGGGCCGAAGAACTGCGGCACATCGAGCGCACCGGGCACTGGCGCCGCGGGTGTCGCGACCGACGCGGCGTTCGTGACTTCAGCGACCGCAAGCCGCCGCGCGCTCCACTTCCAGGCAAACTTCGGCATCCCGCGCCCATCGACCGTGCCATCGACTCGCACGCTCTGCGAAAGCCCCAGGCCCGCGAGCAGCAGCACGACCAAACCGGCCAGGCGCACCCGGCCCGGGAAACGGCTCAGGAAGAAGAACCAGACGAGACCGAGCAGGATGGAAAGCAGCACGATGCCGCCGGTTCCCCATGCTTGGAAATTGCGCTCAAACTCCGGCCGCATCCGCATCGCGACGATACCACCGACGGCCAGCACCACGACGGTCGCGGGAAACCACAGCCGATGACCACGAGCGGCGGGAGTGGGTTCGGCGGAAGACACGATGAGTTATTTCAAAGGCCGCGCGAGCAGGCTGAGGATCGCCTTCTGCGCGTGCAGCCGGTTTTCCGCCTGGGTGAAGATCGTCTCCGCGTGGGCCTCGAGGACTTCCTCGCTGATCTCTTTACCGCGATACGCGGGCAGGCAGTGCATGACCAGCGCACCGGGCTTGGCCTTGGCCACGAGACTGGCGTTGATCTGGTACCCCGCGAGTTGCGCGAGCCGGAATTGCGCTTCTTCCTCCTTGCCCATGCTCACCCACACATCGGTGTAAAGGACGTCGGCCCCGGTCGCCGCAGCCGCGAGATCATCGGTCACCACGATCTTCGCCGAGCCGAGTTTTGCGAGCAGCGCGGGGTCGGGCTGGTAGGCCTTCGGCGCGGCGATGCGCAGCTCGAAGCCGAGTCGGGCGGCGGCCCAAAGCCACGACACCGGCATATTGCACGCGCCGTCGCCGACAAACGTGATGACCTTGCCCTCGATGCTCCCGAGCTTCTCCCGGATCGTCTGCAGGTCCGCGAGGATCTGGCACGGGTGCTCTTCGTCGGTCAGCGCGTTGATCGTCGGGATGCCGCTGTATTCGGCAAACTCCACGACATCCTGCTGGGCAAAGGTGCGGATGACCACGCCGTGCACCATGCGCCCGAGCACTCGGGCGGTGTCCTTGATCGGCTCACCGCGCCCGAGTTGGATGTCGTTGGCATTGAGAAAAAGCACGTCGCCGCCGAGTTCGCGGATGCCCACTTCGAAACTCACACGGGTACGCGTGGAGCTCTTAGTGAAGATCATCGCCCAGCACTGGTGGCGCAGCGGGTGCGCGGTGTGATGATTGCGCGTGGCTTTCATCTCCGCGGCGAGATCGACGATGCGTTCGATTTCCGCTCGGCTGAGCGCTTCGATGGAAAGGAGATGGTTCATACGAGTTTCCGCAGGACGGTTTGGAGGATGGCCGCCGCTTCGTCGATCTCGGCGCGGGCGACATTGAGCGGCGGGAGCCAGCGGACCGCGTGGGTGCCGCTCGGCACGGTGAGCAGGCCCGCTTCGTGGAGGGCATCGACGATGATGAGGCTCGGGGCGCGCTGCACCGCGGCGGGCACGCGCTGGGCGAAGTCGGTCACGAGTTCGAAGGCGATCATCAGCCCGACGCCGCGCACGTCGCTGATGAGCGGCGAACCGATGGCTTGGATCGCTGCCTTGGCGTGAGCGCCGACGACCCGCGCATTTTCCAGCATCCCCTCCTCCTCGATCACCGCGAGCACTTCATTCGCGCCGACGCTGACGAGTGGTGTGCCGCCAAAAGTCGTGCCGTGCGATCCCGGCCCGAGGAGGTCGCAGAGCGGCTTGATCTCGCCGGTCTTGAGCTTCACCGGACGGTCGCTGACCCAGATCGCGCCGAGCGGGAAACCACCGGCGATACCTTTCGCCCAGCTCACGGCATCGGGCATGAGATCGTTGCCAGCGAGCGTCTTCCAGCCGCACCAGTCGCCCGTCCGACCGAGGCCGCATTGCACTTCGTCAAACATGAGAAGCATGCCGTGCCGGTCGCAGAGGTCGCGCGCGAGTTGGAGGAAATCGGGCGTCGCCGGGTTCACGCCGATTTCGCCCTGGATGGGCTCGAGCAGCACGGCCACGGTGTTCGGATCCTGCACCGCCCCGAGCAGCGCGGGGCCGTCGTTGTAGGGCACGTGGCTGAAGCCTTGCACCGGCGGCTCGAAGCTCTTCTTGACCTTTTCCTGCCCGGTCGCGGCGATGCCCGCCAGCGTCCGGCCGTGGAAGGAGCCGTCCATCGTGATGATCCCGTGCCGGTATTGCGCGGCGGCGACGAGTTCGCCGACGGTGTGCGTGGGCGCGGGCGTCAGGCCGTCGTTGCCAAATTTCCGCGCCAGTTTGTAGAGCGCTTCATTGGCCTCTGCACCGCTGTTGCAAAAGAAGACTTTGCCACTCGGGGCCGCCGGCGCGCAGGTCAGCCGGACGAGCCGCTCCGCGAGCTGCGCCTGCGGGCGCGTGTAGTAGAGATTCGAGGTGTGAACCAGCGTGCCGATCTGCTCGGTCATCGCCTTGATCACCCGCGGATGCGCGTGCCCGATCGACGTCACGGCAATGCCCGCCCCGAAATCGAGGTAGCGTTTGCCGTCTTCGTCCCAGACTTCCGTGCCGCGTCCGCGCGCCAGCCGCAAATCAAAGCGCGCATACGTCGGGATGACGTAACGGTCGTAAAGTTCGCGGGTCGTAGGTGGGTTCATGGGCAGCGGAAAAAGGGGCGACATTACGCCCGACGCACCGGTTTGCACCGCAAAAATGATCACGATTTGACGACCATCCGTGGAGCGGACCGCACACGAATTGTCGTCGCATGGACTCGCAGAGTGGTCTAAATAACCGCCGACGCGGCACCGCTCATGCAAGAACTTCTCCTCGAATACGGCCAGCTCGCAGCCTTTCTGTGCGCGATCGTCGAGAGCGATGTCACCTTCATCCTCACCGGAGTGATCGTCCATCTCGGCATGGTCGAGGTCGCGAGCGCGGTCGTCGCGGCCATCGCCGGCGCGCTCGTTCACGACTCCTTCTGGTTCTGGCTCGGGCACTCCCGGTCGGAGACGATTCGCAGCCACCGCGTGTATCGGCGCGTCGGCCCCGCCATCGAGCGCCTCGCGAACCGCTTCGGCCCCTGGGAGCTTTTCGTCTGCCGTTTCATCTACGGCACGCGCACGCCGAGCCTGGTCTTCTGGGGCGTGCAGCGGCTCTCCGTGACGACCTTCCTGCTCATCGAAACTCTCGCGCTCACGCTCTGGGCGACGATCCTCACCACCCTCGGCTATCTCCTCAGCAACAGCGCCGCCGCCATCATCGGTCGGGTGAAAAGCATGGAGCACTGGATGCTGAGCGCGCTCATTATTGCCGTCGTCGGCTTCTTACTCGCGCGCGTCTTCACCCGCTACGAGCTCCGCAAACGCCTGCCCCCGCGCTCCTAGCCGAGGCGCAGCACTTGCGGGGTGAAATCGGCGGGCATCCAGTCGAGGTGCGTGGTCGTGATGATCTTCTGCGCATCCGCCGGCAGAGCCGCGAGCAAGGCCGCGCGGCGCCCGAGATCCAGTTCGCCGAAGATGTCGTCGAGCAGCAGGACGGGCGGCGTCTCGAAGTGCGTCGCGAGCAACCGCGCCGCGCCAAGCTTGAGCGCCAGGACGATGGTGCGCTGCTGGCCTTCGCTGGCGAAGTCGGACGACTGGCCGTTGAGAGCAAAGCGGACATCGTCGCGGTGCGGGCCGACGCTCGTCTGGCGCAGGCGCGCGTCCTCGGGCTGGGCCGCGGCGAGCGAAATCGCCAAGTCCCCGCCCGCGCCGGGCACGTATTCGATCTCCAGCTTCTCCCGCGCGCCGCTGATCGCGTGATGCGCCGCGTCGGCCTCGGGCTGCAGCTCCGCGATCAACCGCCCGCGGGCTTCGACCACGCGCTGACCCGCGGCAAGCAGTGGCTCGTCGAAGGCCGCGATCTCCCGCCAACGCGGCGCGGGCGCCTTGAGTAGCAGATTGCGTGAGCGGAGCGCTCGCTCGTAGTCGCGCAGCACGCGGCGATACCCGGCGTCCCGTTGCGCGGCAAAGAAATCCAGAAAGCGCCGCCGCCCTTCACCGGAACCGCGCACCAGATCGATGTCGCTGTTCGAGAAATAGACGACGCGCGCGATGCCGAGATACTCGCGCGCCGACTTCTGCTCCACCTCGTCGAGCGCGAGCTTCTTCCGCTCGCGGCTGAAATAGAACTGGAGGTGGCGAGATCCAAAATAGCCATCGACGACAAACCCGCGCCGCTCGTGCTGGATGATGTGCGCGAGCCGGGTGACGCGCGGCGATTGCAGCCGCAGCAGGATACACGCGGCCTCGAGGAGCGACGTCTTGCCGTGGGCGTTCGGCCCCACGATGAGGTTCAGCCCCGGGGTAAACTCCGCCTCGCGCGCGGCGAAGCAGCGGAAGTGGCGGAGTTTCAGGCGGGAAAGCACGGGCGGATGAAACCACGAAGAACACGAAGCGCACGAAGTTTGGGAAGGGATTTTTCCGCGATCCATCGTCGCGCAGCTCGGCCGCGTGGTTAATTCTTGCCGCGCCCGCTCGCCTGCCTAGCCTCCCGCACCTCAGCCATGCAAACGCTTCCCGGTTTCCGCGACTTTTATCCCGACGACTGCGCGCGTCGGAACTATATCCTCGCCACCTGGCGCGAGGTCGCGCGGCGTTATGGGTTCGTGGAATTCGACGGCCCGGTGCTCGAACCGATGGCGCTCTACGAGAAAAAGTCCGGCGGCGAACTCGTCGGCCAGCTCTTCGATTTCGTGGACAAAGGCGAGCGCCATGTGGCGATGCGCCCGGAGATGACGCCCACACTCGCCCGCATGGTCGCGGCGCGGGAACGCGACTTCAAAAAGCCGCTCAAGTGGTTCTGTGTTCCGCAATTCTTCCGCTACGAAAAGCAGCAGCGCGGGCGGCTGCGCGAGTTCTACCAGCTCAACTGCGACATCATCGGCGAAGCCTCGGCGGCGGGTGATGCGGAGTTGCTCGGCGTGCTCATCGATACGCTCCGCGGCTTTGCCCTCACCGAGCAGGACTTCGTCGTTCGCGTGAGCAGCCGCACCGCGTGGCAGCAGTTCTTTGCCGCCGCGGGTGGCCAGCCGGAGGATGAATACGAGTTCTTCCAGATCGTGGACAAAGCGGAGCGCAACGCGCCGGAGAAGACCGACGCCGCGCTCGCGAAATTCGGCCTGACCGCGGAACAGGTGCTCACCTTCATGCGCTCGAAAGAGCCGACCGCCGAACTCGCGCCGATCGTCGCCGATCTCACTGCGCGCGGCCTCGCGGGCTTCATCGACATCGACTACGCGATCGTCCGCGGCCTCGCCTACTACACCGGCGTCGTCTTTGAAGTCTTCGACCGCAGCAAAAACGAGCGCGCCCTCGCCGGCGGCGGACGTTACGACGCCCTGCTCAGCCTGATGAGCGATGGCAAGGTGAACCTGCCTGCGCTCGGCTTCGGCATGGGCGATGTGGTGCTGGCCAATCTCATCAACGACATCCCCGCGGCGAAGGCAAAGATGGACACGTGGCTGGCCCGCGAGCGTGCCTGCGACGTGTATGTCATCATCGCGAAAGAAGAGCGCCGCGCCGACGCGCTCGCCATCGTCCAGCAGCTCCGCGAGGCCGGTCAGCGCGTGGATTTCCCGCTCACGGAGACCAAGGTCGGCAAACAATTCCAGACCGCCGAGCAACTCGGCGCCACCCGCGCCGTGCTCGTCGGCGACGAGTGGCCGCAGGTGAAGGTGAAGACGCTGGCGACGCGCGAGGAATTCCTCGTCGCGAGTGGCGAACTCGCCGCCACGCTCACCCGCTGACGGCTACTTCGGCGTCTCGCGGTAGGGTTTGTTCTGCTTGTAAAGTTCCACGCGCGACTTGATGTCCGCCTGCACTTCCTCGGGCTCCTTGTCGGCTGCCTTGATTGCCTCCTCCTGCCATTTGACCGCGTTGGAAAACTCGCCCTTCTCCGCATATGCCGCCGCGAGCGTGTCGAGGTAGCCGGCGTTTTTGTATTCGGTCATCTGACAGGCCTGACTGGCGAGTTCGACAGCGCGCTGCCCATTGCGAACCTCATCCTTCACCCCGGTGGCAAGCAGCCACGCGTAGTCGTTGAAGGGCTGCGCTTCGTTCGGGAAACGCTGGGTGAGTTGGCCGTAGGCGCCGACTGCTTTCTCCAATTCCCCCGAGGCATACAGCGCGGAGGCCGTGCCGAGCAGCGCGCGGAAATCGCCCGGCTCCACGCTCAGCAACACTTCGTAATCGGCGAGCGCTTCCTTCCACTGCTTCTGCCCACGGCGCAGTTCCGCGCGGCCGAGCAGCGCGGGCGGATCCTTCGGGCTCATCGTCAGCGCCGCCTCGAAATCGGCCAGCGCCTTGTCGAGTTGCTGGGCGCCAGCGTAGGCGTATCCGCGCTGGGTCAGCGGGCGCGAGTCTTTCGGGAGCAGTTCCACCGCCTGGGTGTAATCCTCGATCGCTTCCTTGAAGTCGCCCTTCAGGTAATTCACGCCGCCCCGTCCGGTGTGCCCCGCCGGGTCGCGCGGGTTCAGTTGGATGCTCTTGTCGAAATCCACCAGCGCGTCGTCCAGTTCGCGCCGCAGCACATGCATCTGCCCGCGGGCCTGCAACGCCTCGCGATTGTCCGGCTGGATCTCCAGCGCCGCGTCGAGGTCCATGATCGCCGCCTTAGTGTTGCCGCGCTCGCCGAGCAGCAGACCGCGCAGGAAGAGCGCGAGGTAGTTGTTCGGCTCGCGGCGGAGCGCCTGGTTCAGGTCGGCCAGCGCGTCGTCGGGCTGATTCAGCTTTTGATAAACGAAAGCGCGGTGCGCGTAGGCGTCGCCCGTCGGGGCGAGCCGGATCGCGGCGTTGAAATCGGCGAGCGCCTTGTCGAACTCCCCTTTCCCCGCGCGCAGCCGGCCACGCCAAAAATGCGCCGCGCCGTTGTCGGGATCGTCCTTCAGCGCGGACTCCAGCGCCTCCAGCGCGTCGTCGGGCCGGTTCTCCTTCAGCGCCGTCTCGGCCTGCTCGAGATAGTTCTTCTTTTGCGACTTGATGGCGGCGGGGCTCAGCGACGGGAGCAGCGCGGCGAGGACCACGAGCGCTAGTGAACGGCGAAGAATCAGGGAGTGAAACACGAGCGCGACCGTCAGCCCGCTCCCCCGGCAGGTCAAGTCCCGCGCACGCGTAAAACCGCCCGCAAATTCTTCTCCACCTCCGCGCGAATCCGGCTACATTCCGCGCCCCTGCCATGTACCGCACCCATCTCTGCCACCAGCTTCGCCCCGCCGATATCGGCCAATCCGTCACGCTCGCCGGGTGGGTGAATACCAACCGCGATCACCATGGCGTCATCTTCATCGACCTCCGCGACCGCGAAGGCGTGACCCAGGTCGTCTTCCGCCCCGAGGAACACCCCGAGGTCGCCGCCGCCGCGCACAAGCTGCGCAGTGAGGACGTCGTCCAGATCACCGGCACTGTGGCCGCGCGTCTCGCCGGCACCGAGAACACCAAGCTCGCCACCGGCGCGATCGAAGTCGTCGCCACCGCGCTCACCGTCCTCAACAAAGCCGACGTGCCGCCCTTCCCGCTCGACGACCCGAAGGTCAACGAAGACCTGCGCCTCGAATACCGCTACCTCGACCTGCGCACCGCGCCGATGCAGCGCAACCTGAAGCTGCGCCATCGCATCGTGAAAGCGACCCGCGATTACCTCGACGACGCCGGCTTCCTGGAAATCGAGACGCCGATCCTCTCGAACCCCACGCCGGAAGGCGCGCGCGACTTCCTCGTGCCCTCGCGCCTCACGCCGGGCTCGTTTTACGCGCTGCCGCAGGCGCCGCAGCAGTACAAGCAACTCCTGCAGGTCGCCGGCCTCGAGAAGTATTTCCAGATCGCCCGCTGCTTCCGCGATGAAGATCTGCGCGCCGATCGCCAACCGGAGTTCACGCAGATCGACGTCGAGGCGTCGTTCATCACCGACGTGGAAATCCAGACGCTCATCGAGGGCCTGCTCGTCCGCATCTTCCAGGAAGCGCGCGGCGTCGAGGTGCCCACGCCCTTCCCACGCATGACCCACGCCGAGGCCATGAACCGCTACGGCTCCGACAAACCCGACCTGCGCTTCGGCCTCGAGCTCGTGGACCTCGGCGACATCTTCAAGGAATCGCAATTCAAGGTCTTCCGCTCCGTGGCTGATGCCGGCGGCACAATCAAGGCGCTCAACGCCAAGGGCGCCGCGGCGCTGCTCAGCAAGGAGCAGCTCAAGAAATGGGAGGAGTGGGTGAAGACCGAGTTCGGCGCCAAGGGCCTTGCTTACATCAAGTGGAGCGTCGGCGGCGAATGGGAATCGCCCATCGTGAAGTTCTTCAGCGACGCCGAAAAAGCCGCGCTCACCGAGCGGCTCGGTTTCGCCGAAGGCGACGTGCTCTTCTTCGGCGCCGACCTGAAACTTGAGCCCGTCGTGGAAGTGCTCGGCCGCGTGCGCCTGCGCTGCGCCGAAATCCTTGGCATCCTCGCGGCCAAGAAGGACGAGCTGAACTTCCTCTGGGTCGTGGACTTCCCGCTCCTCGCTTTCTCGCCGGAAGACAACCACTGGGTCGCCGTGCATCACCCCTTCACGCGGCCGAAAGCCGAGGACGTGCCTGCGCTTGAAGCCGGCGACTTCGCCAATGTCCGCGCGGTCGCTTACGACGTCGTCCTCAATGGCGTCGAGCTCGGCGGCGGCTCCATCCGCATCCACGAGAAGGATCTGCAGGCCAAGATGTTCGCCGTCCTCGGCGTCACGCCCGAGGACCAGCAGCTCAAGTTCGCCCACCTCCTCCGCGCGTTCAGCTTCGGCGCCCCGCCCCACGGCGGCATCGCCCTCGGCCTCGACCGCCTCGTCATGCTCGCGGTCGGCGCGGACTCCATCCGCGAAGTCATCGCCTTTCCGAAGAACAACCGCGGCACCGACCTCATGACCCACTCGCCCGTCGAGGTCGATTTTAAGCAGCTCCGCGAGGTTTACATCGCCAGTACCGCCAAGAAGCCCTGAGCCTCTGGCGCTCCGCCCACGTTAGCGTAGGATTGACGCCGCCCGCCGTCCGTCCTGCAATGCGTGACCGGTCGCTTGCGCTTCTCACCGATGATCCATTCACCGCTCCACCTGCTCCGCTGCGTCCTCGGTCTGCTCGTCCTCGCGACTGGCACCCTGCGCGCCGAGGAGATCCAGCCGCCCTTTGGCCTGCGCTGGGGTGAGACCGCCGAGCGCCTCCAGCGCCTCCTCGTCGGCGCCAAAGCCACGATCGTCGAGCGCCGCAACGTCGATGGGCGCGATGCCTGGGACGTCGAGGGCCTGCTCCAGACCGGGCTCAAGCGCACCGTCTTCTACTTCTATCGCGGGGAACTCGTGGAGGTGGAGCTCCAGTATCAAAAGGAAGACTGGAACGACCAGCAATACGACAGCTTCATGGGCGACGTGCGCAAGCGGCTCGATCAGAAGTATGGCATCGGGCAACTCGTGGCGCGCCGCACCGAGACCGAGCCCGCCACCGCCGTCACGCAGAAGCTCGTGGGCTACAAGTGGAACCAAAACAACACCGCCATCGAGCTGGTTTACTTCGCCGCGACCAAGGACACCCAGTCCTTCCGCACCCTCAGCGTCCACTACAAGACGCTCTAGCCGCCGCGCTCCCTACGGCTTTGGGATCTCCAGCGCCTTGCAGATCGCCCACGCCGTCGGGTTTCTTGATCTCCCGATGCCCCGGCGCCGCCGTCGTCTTGCGCGAAGTCGGATTCCACCACACGGCATGTCGCGAGCCTTCGCGGTAAAGCGCGCAGCCGTGCTCCCGGAGATGCCGCTCCAGATCGGCCAGCTTCACACCCCGGCCAGCTCCAATGGCTCACGCACCGCCGTCGGTGCTTCCGTCTCGCGCGCCAATTCCCGGTTGCACTCCAGCACCATGCGCAGCGCATCCGCGAGATTCTCCCGCGCCTCCTCCATCGTCTCCCCCTCGGAGATCGCCCCCGGCACCTCCTCCACCATTGCGGTAAAGCCTCCCTCGGGCGCAGGGGTGAAAACAGCGGTCAGCTTCATGCGCGCAGACTAGCGCTGGAGCTCACATCCGGCACGACCGCTCCATCCCCCGGTGATTCCATACCCGCACCCCGGGCTCCACCCACGAAACATTCCCGGACACCCGTCCCCGAGACCAGCGCCACCATGAAGACCCTCACCTCCCTCGGCCACGCCTTCCGCGCGGGCCTCGCCACTTTCGCCTTAGTCGCCAGCGCCCACGCCGAGAACCTCACGAGCGCCGATCAGGAGTTCGTCAAGTCCGCCTACCAGAGCGGCATCGCCCACCTCCGCCTGGCCGAACTCGCCAGGGACAAGACCTCCAACGCAGACGTCCAAACGTTCGCCGCCCGGCTCATTGCCGACCACGGCAAGGCCAACGCCGAGCTTAAGACCCTCGCCGAAACCAAGGGCCTGACCCTCGTCAGCGGCCCCAGCACGAACGCCCTCGCCGCGGCCAGGGAACTCGACTCCAGGGCCGGCGCCGACTTCGACAAGGCCTTCGCCGCCTACGAGGTCAGCCACCACCGCCGGAGCGTCCAAGCCTATGAGCAAGCCGGCACCGGCACCCAGAACAGCGACATCCGCGCCTACGTCGCCAAGACCCTGCCGACGCTGAAGGAGCGCCTCGCTGCCGCGCAGAGCTTGCAGGACAAAGTGGGCAGGTAGCCGCGGCGCACCCGCTCCCCGTCAACCGACAATCCTCCGGCGCGCCGATCCCGCCGCCCCGCCCCGTATCGAGATAGTACTCCGTGCCGCCACAGGCGTCGTTCGGCTGCTTGGTTAGCCAGGCCGCGAAGCTTCGTCGAGCATCACGAGGGTTGGCGACGGTCTTCTCCAACGGCTAAAGATTCACAACCACGAGGTCGATCGGCTGGATGCCGTGCTCCGCAGGTGAACGCCGTTTCATTCTCGCTCTTCTGCGATATGCAAGGATGACCACCTATCTCAAGACACACCCGCCGCTTTCCCTCCCCGATCCCCTCCGTCCCGAACTTCCCTCCTCCTCACCTCTCAGCCTCAGCGGTTTTTATCCCCTTTTCCACCCTTTCTACCGCTGATAGATCGGCAGGTAGTGGTTCTTTACCGCCAGACTCAGCACCGCCATGGCTGTCGCATACACTTTCCCGCCCTGCCGCTCCTCGCCATTCATTCCCTCCCACCAGCCCTCGCGCGACTGCAGCGGCAGCAGCAGTTCTGGCACGAGGCGCTTGCCCTCCTCGGCATGTTTGCCTCCGCGCTGATACATCCCCTGCGCATAATAATAGGTCGTGTAGAAGAACCAGCGCTCCCCTTGCTTGATCCCTTCCTTCAGGAGGCGATCGGAGGAACCGATGGTCTCTTCAGCGTCGTACTGACCGCAAACCTGGAGCGCGAGCAAACCCTCGGCGGTGGTGGACATTTCCCGACCCTTGGTCTGGTAACCAAAGCCGCCCAGCTTCACCGCGCCCTTCTTCTCGGTATCCGGCTGGTAGAGGCGGCGGATATAACTAACAGCGTCGTCGATGGCCTGCCGGGGCACGTCCATCCCGGCATTCTTGGCCGCGCGTAGCGCCATGGTCTGCCACACGGTCACGGACATATCGGAGTCGGGCGAATCGGGGGCGTAACGCCAGCCGCCCCGGTTCAGGTCGCTCTTCGAGACCTTCTGCGAGCGGAGGATGAGGTCGATGGCCCGGCGGCACTTCTCGCGGATGAGCTCGTCCTGAGTGGCATCACCGCCCATGCCGAGCATCTCGGCTAACATGAGGGTGGTGATGCCGTGGCCATACATGCGGGAGCCGTCGTTCTGGCCGAAGTAGCCGTCCTTGTCCTGCGCCTCGGGCCGGAGCACATAGGCGAGCGCCTTCCGCATGGACTGTCCCTCGGGCGTGGGATCGGCGGGCTGGTGCCCGCACGAAGCGAGCGCGAGGATGCCGAGCGAGGTCATGGCGGTCTCGTGCCGCATCTTGTTGTGGATGCCGCCGGTCACCGGGTCCTGCGTGGCTATGAGATACTTTGCGGCGCGGCCGAGGGCGTCGTCCACCCGATCCTGCGCCCGGAGCGGCGCCGCGGTGAGGAGAAGTGCGAGGCAGATCGTCAGGCGCATCACGGCTTCTTGGATTTCTCGGCGATGACGCGGTAGTAGGTCTCGACCTGATTGCGGTATTCCCCAGCGATGCCCTCCCGCTGGCCTTGCGTCAATTGCTCGGCCATCTGCTTCGGCAGCTTGCCCCAGTCGCCGGCTTTGTTTTTCGCCTCGGCGAGCGAGCCGCGCGGTCCGCCCGCGTCGCCGGCTTGCGCGCCATTCTTCGACAGGGCCTGCATCCCACCCGGCTGCGGTTGGCCCTGCTGCCCGGGCTGGCCGGCCTCGGAACGCTGCTGGCGCGCGGCATTGGCGGCGGCCTGCGCGGCGGCAGCGAGAGCGGACTGGGCCTGCGACATGGGATTGGATTGCGGCGCGGGTTTGCCGCTGGCCGATTGCGCGGCGGAAGTCTGCTGCGCCTGCGAAGTCTGGCCGGAGGCCTGTGGCGATGGCTGCGGCTGGCCGGCTTGCTGTTGACCGGCCTGCGCCTGCTGCTGACCGGACTGCGCACCCTGCTGCGCGGCAGCGCTGGCATTGAGCGCGGCGTCGAGTGCGTCGAGCGTGCGCGCCATCCACACCTGCTCCTGTGGCGAAGCGGGCAGCGCGGCCATCTGTTCGGCCGGGCCCGGTTGACCGGCCGCACTGGGCTGCGCGGCCGTCGGGCTGGCGGGAGTGTTCGGCTGCCCGGCGGGCGAAGGCTGGCCGCTGGGTTGACCGGACTGCGGGGCGCCGGAGGGGGATTTCGCCGCGGTGTTTGGCGCGGGTAGATTCGCAGGTGGGGTGCCGGCTTGTGCAGGCTGGCCCGGCGTGCTCGCGGGCTGCTGACCTTGCGGCGGCGCTGGCGGCGAAGCGGGCTGAGGCCCGCCGGGGGGCGTCATTGGCTGAGCCTGCGGAGACCCGGCGGGCGGCGGATTGGCCGCGGCGTTTTGTTCGGCGGCTCGGGGATCGCCGGGATTGGCCGCGGCGGTCAGTTGCGCGAGGGCTTTCTGCAATTCGCTATTCGCCGCCGCGACCGCGGGCTGGGCCTGCATGGCCTGCTGCGCCTGCTGGAGCGCCTGCTGGGCGTTGGGCACCTGCTGCGAAGCGGTCTGCTGCAGTTCCGCGCCGAGCTTCTGCAATTGCTCACCCGCGATCTTGTTATCCATGCGCTCCTCGTGGCGACCAGCGCGGGCGATGTCGTCCGCCGCCTGCGCCGCCTTTTGTCCGATCGGCTGCTGCTGTTGCGCGGCCTGCGCGAGTGCGGGATTGGCCTGCGGGGTCGCGGGCTGCGGCGTATTGGCGTTGGCCATCGCCGGGGAGTTTGGTTGTTGAGCGGTCGGCTGCGCTGGCGTGTTCGGCGCAGGAGGGTTGTTCGGCGGGGCGGCGTTGGGTTGATTGGCCGGTGGGTTCGTGGCCGCAGTCGCGGGTGGATTCGGCGGGGTCGCGCCCGGCGGGGTGGGGTTCGCCGCGGCGCTCGCTTGCTCTTCCGCGGCCATCTTCTGCACATTCTGCGCGACGCTATTCTCCTGCTCAGTCGCCTGCTTGAGCTGCTGCTCGGCCCCCTTCAGCGTGTTCTGCGAGATGGCGCTGAGCTCCTGCTGCATCTGCGGATTCTGCGGCAGCGCCTTCTCGAGCTGCGCGAGCAGTTCCTCCGGCGAAGCGTTGGCCATCTGCGCGAGTTGCTCGGCGCGGGCGAATTGCTGGTCGAGCTGCTCCTTGATCCCGAGTTCCTTTTCCACGGCGCGCAGCGCGGTCCGCGTTTCCTCGGGTTTCCCCTGCTCCATCGCCGAATAATGCTCCGCCATCTGCTCCAGTGCCTTGGCCAGTTTCTGCTGCTGCTCGGCGGCCTGATTCAGCGCCAGTTCCTGCGCCTCCGCCTGCTCGCTTTTCGCCGCCCTCGCGAGATCTTCCTCCGCACGAACCGGTGGCTCCTTGAGCATGGCCAGCGCGTCGTCGGCGTCGCGCGCCCGCTCGCGGCCCTCGGCTTGGAGAATATTCTGCTGGTTCGCGTCGGCCCGCAGCGCGTCCTTCAGCGACTCGATCTTTTCATTGAGCTGCTGCTGCTGCGCCAGCGCCTGTCGCGCCTCGGCCTTGGTTTCTTCGGGGAGTTTTTCGTGGGCCTGCTGCGCCTGGTTGGTCGTCTTCTCCTTCAGCTCCTCAGTCTTCTTCGCGAGCTGCTTCATCGTCTCAGCCAGCGTCGGCGCGAGCTTGGCCAGACTCTTGCGCGCCGCGTCCATCGGCTCGCGGAAAAGGTTGAGCGCCTGCTGCAGCCACGCGGCGAGTTCATCGGCCTGCTCGCGGGTGCTCACCGGCATCCGCGCCGGATTAAAGCGCTCCTCCATCTCGCGATTCAGCGTCTGCGCAAAGGGCTGCTGCGGCGCGTCGGCGACGATCTTGTGAGCGGCGCGGCCCAGTTCCTTGTGCTCCTGGAAGTTCAATCCACCGCCAAGTTCATTGGGCAGCGCGCGCATCCGCTCGATGATCCACGTCCAGTCCTGCGGGTTCGCAGTGCGGGATTTCGGATTGTAAATCTCCCAACGCTCGGCGGTCGCGAGATGCACCACGGCGCCGTGCAGTTCCGCGATTTCATGCCCGAGCTCCAGCACCCGGAATTGCTGATCGATGCTCTTCAAGTCCGCGCTGAAGGTCTCGGGCTTTTCGCCGATGGCGCGATCGGCCAGCGCCTGCGTGACCCGCGAAGCAAGCCGCACGTCATTGACGAAATAGGTATCCGCATCCGGGCGCCATTCCTCGACATCCCCGCGCGTCTTGAGCCGCGCAAGCTGCGCCTGCCAGCGCCCGCCGATCAAGGCGTTACCGACTTCCACGGGGATGCGGTCATTGCGGAAGTAACGCGCGGAGTCCTGCCGGAGCTGCTCAAACATCGTGTAAGTCGGCTGCGCCTCGCGGAGCAATTCGCGCACGCCCTCGGCGATCGGGTTGCGGTAATCGCGTCGCATCTCCAAAGCCTGCCGCGCGAGATCGCCGACGGCCCGCGCCATCTCCAGCGTCGGCGCGAGCAGCTCGCCACTCGGCGGGGCGGAGAGCGCCTTCTCCATGGAAGTGCGGTATTTGGTGAGCACCTTTTGCAAGTTGCGCATCCGGTCGGGAGTGCCGCGGGCGCCGTGCTCGATGACCGCCCCGGCGAGTTCATCGAGGCTGCGCATTTCCGAAAGCACCACGCGCAGACGATCCGCGATCGGCACCCAGCGCGCGGCGTCCGTGCCGCTGCGGTGCGCGAGCGCCGTGAGCCGGTCCTCCTCCTGCGCGACGATCTGCAGATTCTCGTTAAAGACATCGATCTCCTCGGCAGTGAGCAGGATGCGGAAAAGCTCCAGCGCCTGCCGGGAACGCGACTCGGTGTGGTTGCCGGAATCCACCGCTTCGCGCAAAAGCTCGCGGCCGTGCGGGGTGGCCGTCATCGCATTCACCGCCTGATAGGAATCCCGCGCGCTCTGCACGTGGCCGACCCCGACCCGGCTCAGTAAATGCGCGACGAGCGTGAGGTTGGACGTTTGATGACCGGGCACGGCCTCGCGCAGCGTCGTCGCGAGCTGCTTCATGGCGTCGGCATTTTTCTGCGCGACATCTTCCAGCGCCGCCGTCGCCGGGAGCAGCACCTGCAGGCGTTGCGCATCGCCCTCGGGCAGCCGCTCAAACTGCTGCCGCGCTTCATTAGCCTGCTTGGTCAGCGTCGCCGCCGCGCGGTGCTGCGCCTTCAGCGCCTCCTGCAACTGCCGCCAACCAGTCAGCGCCTGGAGACGTTTCGCCTCGAAGCCCGTGGCCGTGATCGTGACTTGCAGCGGGCGCGACTCGGCGCGGCTGCCTTTCAAGTCGGTCGCGACGAGCTTCATCGTCACGAGGTCGCCCGGCTTCACGCCTTGCTCAAAGAGATCCCAGCGCCGCTCCACCTTCGCCTCCGCTCCGGTACTCTCCGCGAGCGTCGTCTCCTTCCACGGGCCTTCGTTGATCTTCACCCACTGCGCGACCTTGGCCAGCGCGAGGTCATCGGCCGCCGTGCCGATCACGTCCACGATTTCATTGGAAGGCAGGATGAGGTCCTGCTTCGGCAGCGTCAGCTCCACCTGCGGCACGAGATCGGGCTCGGCGCGCAGCTCGTATTCGGGGCTGAACTTGTTTTCAAAACCCGAATCCGCGCTGACCAGATTCACGCGATAAACGCCGGAGGATTTCAGCGGAATTTTCGCCACGAGTTGCTCGCCATCCGCCGTGAGCGGGACGGTGAAGTTATTCTTCTTCCCTTCTTCGATGCGCAGCTCGGCGGTTTTTATCTTCTGATTCACCACCAGCCGCAGCTCGACCACGCTGCCTTCGAGCCCGGCGAGGTCGCCATGATCCTCCACCACGCGCTTGGGTGGCGCTTTGGTGTAGGCGGGAAAAATGTAATTTTTCTCAAACTGCACCACCGCCGGCCGCGCCCGGGAGCTGAGCTGATATTTCTTCGTCAGCGCATCGCCGGCCCGCACGCGATACTGCACGTCTTCGCGCGCCACCTGGATCGTGGAGGTGAAACGGTCGTCGCCCGCAGGCGTCATCTGGATGAGTTCGCGCCCGCCGCTGGCGGTGAAAGTTTCCAGGAAGGCCTTGCTCGCGCGGCGTCCCGAGAGCCGGATGATCAGCGGCTCGGTGTCGCCCTGCGCCACCACGCGATCGGCGGGATTCGGCGTCACGATCTCCACTTTCACCGCGG
>JBBQYR010000079.1:0-20048 GCA_038208565.1 Chthoniobacterales bacterium | reverse complement strand
GGGCCTCCTCCGAGGCGGCGTCCCCGCGCCCTCCACCATCCCGGATTCCACTTTTGAACCGTCGTCAGTTCACTTTTGAACTGTCTCCGTTCACTTTTGTTCCGGCCCCGACACGAGATTTTTTCCCCGCGGCGGCACCGTCGTGCGAATGCTTGACGCCGACCCTCTTCGCCGGGTGCCGGGCACCGCTGAAGGAAATGCTCGCGCAGATTCACGCGGGCAAATTCCCTCCGCCCTCGACTTGGAACGCGCGGCGCGATGTCCAGCTCGCTCACCTGCCCGGAAAACGCGTGTCGGAAGCACTCTCTGCCGTGACCATGAAGTGCCTTGAGAAGGCCCCCGGGGATCGTTACGCGAATGTGGCCGCGCTCCAGCAGGACATCGCGGCTTATCAGGGTGGTTTTGCGACCGAGGCGGAGGACGCCGGCCCGGCGCGGCAGTTCTGGCTTCTCGTGCAACGGCATCGCGCTGTGTTCAGATCAGTGGCGGCTGCTGTGGTCCTGATTTTGCCATCACGACCGTATATCTCGTCCACCTCCAGAAGACGCTCGATCGAGAGAAGCAGGCGACGAAACGGGCCGAAGATGCGACGGCACGCGCGGAGAAGGGGGAGGAAGATGCCAAGCAGCAGACGAAGCTCGCCAACGAGGCCACGGAACGCGAGAAGCAGCAGACGAAGAAAGCTCAAGAGGCCACGGAACTCGCGGAGCAGAGGAGGGGCGAAACCCAGATGGCGCTCGACGATTTAAAGCAGAAAACGGAGAAACTGAACTTGGCCAACGGCGAGGTGCTATCGCTTAAGTCCGACCGCAGTTTGGGTGTGGCCCGAAAAGCGTTGGAGGCCGGCCAGTGGAAGGTCGCCCTCGCGATCATCGACATGGGGTTGCGCGCCAATGGGAACCAATGGGAGATGCATGAACAGCGCGCGCTGGTTGCGCAGATCCAACTCGATTTCAAGGCGGCGGACGCAGCCTGGAAACGCGTGCATGAACTGCATTCCAAACATCCTCACGCGGCGACGAATTCCGCCCTTGCGGCCAAGCTCACCGCGTTTCCCTGGAAGCCGGTCGATCTGGAAGCGGTGCGCGCCGCGATGGTGACGCAAGCGCGCAAGGCGGAAGCGAAAGCGCTCATGCAGTAGGCCGGGACGGCGCTGATGAAGCACTACAAACTGACCGGAGAACTCACTTCCGATGGCGACGGTTTCCTCAGCCTGACCCTGCCGCCCGGCCCACTCCCGGAACTCAGGCACATCGTGGATCTGCCGCTGGTGGGGCTGACGCTCGACGGCACGGAGATCCGTGATCTCCAACCGCTGGCGACCAGCGGGATTGCCTTTCTCTCGCTCCGGGGGTGCTTGAAGGTGAACGATCTCAAACCATTGAAAGACTGCCAGCGGCTTCGTGAGCTACACCTCGTTGGTTGCGATACCCTCAAGGATTTGACTTCATTGTCGGAGCACAAAACGTTGGTTGTTTTGGAATTACCGGCAACTCTTGGTCGCGACGCCCTGAAGGTGTTGAAGACGAAACTGCCCAAGTCGATTGAGTTTATTGGCCAACCTCTCTCTGGCAAGCTGGCCGCCGAGATGAAGCGCCCAGATGAATTCTGGAAGATCCTCGATGGCGGTAATGGTGCCCGAGAAGCATTGGAGAACCTGATCGCCGGGCCGGTAGTGGAAAAAAAGTCGCTCCCGGAAAAGGGGGGCGCGGTGAAGTCTTCTCCGGAAAACGAAGCTGCCGCGAAAAGGCTCGTAGAAAAGGAGGATGCGGCGAAGAAAGCTATGCAGGCCTTCCTTGTGGAATTGATCAAGAAGTATGGTCGCGAGGTGGATGATAAGCCCGAGCTGGCTGCGGCGGTGGCTTACGTTCACGGTCCGAAGTTGCCGGCGCTCTTTCCCCACCCCTTGGTTCCGCGTTCCTCGTTTCGCCGAAACACCGATCGGATGGCGATGTTCGCCTACTTTTCGAATCCCGACCGTTACAAAAAAATCGAGGCGCAGAAGGCCGATGCATTAATCCATGTTGTCGATTTTTTTGGAGAAATTGCCGATTTGGAAGCTGCTGAAAGTCTCGCCAGTGGGGCGCTGGGTCGGGGCGGGAATCCCCTGAGTTTTTTAGCCCTGTTTCCCGATTCTAAGCGGAAGGACCAAACTCTCCTCATTTTGGATGATATGTGGCCTGAAGCGAAAGGACGCTACGCCCCGAAGGCGCTGAATGACTCTCCGTAGTTGGAATTTTTCAAAGCGGGAGCGTTTGCTCACCGCGCTTACGGAGCCTGTACGCTTCTCAAGAGCGTAGGGATTCCGTGTTACCCAGTTTATGTCCAGTCGTATGCCAAGGACACTTACACGGCGTGGATCAGGGTTTTTTGGAGCGGTAAATGGGAATTCTTTGGCGAGCGGACAATCGCGGGCAAAGAAGTCACTAAGACGACTAAAGATGAGGAGCGTTTTGAAAATTGGGTGATTCAGGAGCCGGGTATGTGGCGTTGGGTCAGCGAAAAAGCCTCCTGGTCCCGGCGTTCGAAACCCAATCCTTACAACGCTCTCAGCTATCCCTTTCTGGCGATCCTTGAGCGAGCGGATGAGGTTTTTCAAACTTGCGACGACGCGATCTCGACGAAAGACCCGCGGACATGGAAAAAGGCGCGCAGCCAGTGTGAGGAGGTCTTTCGATATTCGAATACGCTCTCGGGCTCCCAGGACTTTTTTAAATTTTTCGTCGCGCTGAGTTTCGCGCGCGATCTCCATGATCATGGCAGTCCGGAAGAGGCCCGCCGGTTTATCCAAGGTCTCCTCTACAGCAGCGACAAAGCCTACGCCGACATCATGGAGCGGAAACGCGGCTTGCCGGCCAAGGCGGCTCTGCCCGCGCGACCCTGATCAAGAGTTGACCGCTTCTCGCGAGACCGGGATGCTGGAGTTTCTATGACCGACAATTTTCCCGCCCCCATCATTGCCGCCGAGGGCTGGCACGTGCTGCACCTTTTCTACAAAGTCGAGCAAGGTGCCTGGTCGATTCTGAGCAAGGAGGAGCAGTTCACCGCGCGCACCCGCCTCAGCGATCTCGTCGCCGAAATCCGCGACACCGAAGGCGCGCAGGTGCTCACTTTTGCCATGGTCTCGCCCAAGGCCGACGTCGGTTTCATGCTGCTCTGCGCCGACCTGCACGCCGCGAATGCCTTTGAAAAGCGGCTGACCAATGTGCTCGGCCCGGATGTGCTCACGCCGACCTACAGCTTCCTCTCGATGACCGAGCGCAGCGAATACACCACGAGCGAAGCCGAATACGCCGAGTCGCTGGTGAACGAGGAAAACCTCGCCGCCGCTACGCCCGAGCACGAGGCCAAGCTGGTCGCCTTCCGCGAGCGCATGGCGAAGTACATGAAGGACCGCCTTTATCCTGTGCTCCCGCCGTGGCCGGTGATGTGTTTTTACCCGATGAACAAGCGCCGCGGCACCGACGGGCAAAACTGGTATGCGCTCAGCTTCGAGGAGCGCAAAAAGCTGATGGGCGGCCACGCGCGCATCGGACGGACCTGGCACGGCAAGATCCTCCAACTCATCACCGGCTCGACCGGCCTCGATGATTGGGAATGGGGCGTGACGCTCCTCGCGCACGATCCGATCAACCTCAAGGGGATCGTTTACGAGATGCGCTTCGATGCAGTGAGCGCGCAGTTCGCAGAGTTCGGCGAGTTCTACATCGGCCTGCAATTGCCGATCGAAGAAATCTTCCGGCGGGTGCAGTTGTAATCGGCTGGCCATGCGGGAGCGGAATCCGGTCAAGCGCCAGGCGCCTCGCGGAGTTCGGCGGGCTGAATCAGTTCGCTGGCTCCTCTGGCTGCCGGTCGGGTTCCTGCTTTTCTTCACCATTGCTGCGTGGCGACGAGATGTGCCTCGAGAATTACCCATCGCGTATCTCGTCGGCAGCATCGTGACAGGGATCGTCTATGTGCGGGATAAAGCGAAGGCGGAGCGCGGGGATTGGCGGACGCCGGAGTCGGCTCTGCATTTCCTCGATCTACTGGGCGGCTGGCCGGGCGGCTTGGTCGCGCAGCAAGTTTGGCGTCACAAAACCCGCAAACTTTCCTTCCAGCTCATCTTCTGGTTTTGCGTCACTCTGCATCTCGTTTTCTGGGGTTGGGTCTGCGTAAAGATCCCCGCGAAATCTGAGCTCCGGGAGTTCTTGATGGCGATCGTGAGGGGGCTCCTGGAGTTACTGAAAGCCTGCGGCGCTTGAATGCGCGGTCGGGCTTCGGTTCGATCCTTTGCGCGGAGTGGAAACGCGCTATCATTTTCCGGTGAACAATTCCCGCCGCTACCTCGTAATCCTGCTGCTCTGGGCAGCATTCGCGAGCTACGTCGTGTTCTCCGCGCCGCGGCTCCCCGACCGTGTGGCCACGCACTTCAATGCGGCGGGCGTGCCAAATGGCTGGATGACGCGGGCGGGGCATGTGCGGTTCACGTTGATTTTTGGGACGCTCGCGCCGGCGTTCGTGGTCGGCGTCTTCACGTTCATCCGGGCGCTCGGCGGTCGCGGGATGAATATCCCGAACCGGGACTACTGGCTCGCGCCCGAGCGGCAGCAGGCGACGGTCGATTTTGTCCAGCGCCGCGGGATCTGGCTCGCCGGGCTGATCGTCGCGTTCATCGCGGGCATTCACGCGTCGATCTTGCGGGCGAATGCGCACGCCCCCGCTGTGCTGCCGCTCTCCGATGTCGGCTGGATCGCGGGCGGCTTTGGCGTTGCGATTTTGATCTGGGCAGTGACCTTCGTCGTGCGTTTCCTCCGCAGACCGGCATGAATTCCAAGCTCGCCCAACTCCGCGCTCAGCTCCACGCCCACGCGCCGCTCGTCATCGCCTACAGCGGCGGCGTCGATAGCGCGTATCTGCTCGCCGAGGCGCACCGGACGCTCGGCGCGCAAGTGCTCGGCGTCATCGCCGACAGCCCGAGCCTGCCGCGCCAGGCCCTCGCGGACGCGCTGGCTCTGGCGGAGTCGATCGGTGCGAAAGTCGAGGTCGTGAAGACCGACGAATTCGACAATCCGGCTTACCTCAAGAATCCGCCGAACCGCTGCTACTTTTGCAAAGCCGAGCTTTTCACCAAACTCGACGCGCTCGCTGCCGGGCGTGGTTTCCGTGCCATCGCCTACGGTGAAAATGCCGACGACATGAAGCAGGAGCGGCCAGGCCGGAAGGCGGCCGCGGAATTTTCCATCCTCGGCCCGCTGCGCGATGCCGGGCTCACGAAGGCCGAGATCCGCGAACTCTCCCGCGAACTCGGCCTGCCGACCGCCGATGCGCCCGCGCAGCCGTGCCTCAGCTCGCGCATTCCGTGGGGCACGCCGGTCACGACCGCCGCGCTCGGCATGATCGAGCGGAGCGAAGAGCACGTGCGCCGATTGGGATTCCAGATCTTCCGCGTGCGCCACGTCGTCGAGAGCGGGCAGCCGGCGCGGGCGCGGGTGCAGATCGCGCCGGAAGAAATGTCGCGTCTGCCCGAAGTCGCGCACGAGATCGAGGCCGGACTGCTAGCCGCGGGATACGCGGCCGTCGAGATCGACCCGGCAGGTTATCGTTCATCGAAGTAGCCCGCGCGGCGCATGGCCCACGCCCGGACACCGAGTTTGCGGATCGCGCGGCCCGAGGACACCGCGCGTTTCCTCCGCGCGCATTTTGCCCGGCACAATCGCCACGTCCTGCTCCTCGCCGTGCTCACGCTCCTCGGTGCGGCGGCGCTCTGGGCGATCCTCTACGGGGTGTGCTGCTGGCTGCTCGTGCTGGGTTCGGCGACGTTCGAGATGTCTCTCACGCGCATCCCGCGCGGCTTCGCCATCCTCTTCATCGTCGCGGCGCTCTGCGCGATCGGTTACGCGTGGCTCGACCGCCGGCTTACGCCGAATGAACGCCCGACCGACGACAAGCGTGTGGGCGACGTGATCGCCGATTTCGTCCTCGCGATCCCGCGCATGACGCTGGCCGCTGGCGGCACGCTCGCCGCGTGGCAGAGCGTGAGCGACGCCGATCTTGCGCAAGCCGCGACGCTCCTCCACCGCCTCGCCGACGAGAAGCGCCTGCCGATTTCGAGCGTCCGCCTCGACATTCCCGATCCCACTGCCGCGCTGCGGATTCTCTTCGCGCTGCAGATCACGCAGATCATCGAGGCGCACCGCGACGGCAACGAGTTTTGGCTAAAGCTGAACGCCTTGCGTCCCGCCGCGCTCGGACTCGGGCGCGGAGGTTACGCAGACGCGTAATCGCGTTCGCCGTCGTCGGACTTGCCAGCCGCCGCGCGCTCCAGCTACTCCTAGCGCCCCTCACCCAACACCCCCTCTCATCATGCCAGAAAAAATTGGTTTCGTCGGAGTCGGTCGCATGGGCGCAAACATGGCGCGGCGCTTGAAAGATGTCGGTTACACCGTCGCGGCCATCTATGATGTGCGCAAAGAATCGGCTGAGGAGCTGGCCAAGGAAGTCGGCGCCGAAGCCACGACCAGCCTCGCCCGTGTCACCGAACTCAGCGACCTCATCATCACGGTCGTCACCGACGACAAGGCGCAGCTCGCCGTCTTCACAAACAAGAAGGACAACCTGCTCATCGGCGCCAAGGGTCGCACTTTTGTGAACTGCGCGACGGTTGCGCCGAAGACCCACCTCGAGGTGGAAAAGCTCGCGAAGAAAGCCGGCGCGGCGTCGCTCGAAGGCTGCATGGCGTCCTCGATCACGCAGGCCCGCAACGGCACGCTCTATCTCATGATCGGCGGCGACGAAAAGGTTTTCGAGAAGGTGAAGCCGATTCTGTCGCGCCTCTCCGACGACGGCAAACTCATGACCTACATCGGCAAGGCTGGCAAAGCCGCGCAGGTGAAAGCGCTGGTCAATATGGTCATGAACATCAACACCGCCGGCCTCGCTGAAGGGCTCGGCCTCGGCTCCGCGCTCGGCGTGGATCTGCCGATCCTGATGAAGGTCTTTTCTCAAACCGGTGCCAACTCCCGCGTGCTCGCCACCGACGGCGAAGACATGGTGAACCGCGATCACTCCTGCTTTTTCAGCGCCTCGCACGCCGCCAAGGACAGCGGCATCGCACTCGGCCTGGCGAAGGAAGCGAAGCTCAATCTCCCGCTCGCGACCGCGACTTACGCGCAGTACGCGAAGCTCACGCGCCTCGGCTTCGGCGAACTCGACAAGAGCGGCATTGCCGAACTTACCTTCAAAGGACGCGGCCCGAAAAAGAAACCCGCGGCGAAGAAAAAGCCCGCGGCCAAAAAGAAGAAGTAATCCCCGAATTTCTGCCACGCTCCGCCACATGACGTGGCGCGAACCGCGGCGAATAAACCAAACCAAAACCTAACATCATCATGAGCACCTACGTTCCACTCATCAGCTCCGGCACCGCCGGCCCGCTCGGCGTCCTCCACCTCCCACGCCTCTGGCTCAAGCTTTCGCTCGAAGCCGCTGGCAAGCTCGCTCCCGGCTATCCCGGCTGCGGCAAAGGTTATGACGGCATGACCCTCGGCGCCCTCGGCCTCGACGAAGCCGACACCAAAGCGTTCATCAAATCCAGCAAGCCCACGTATCCGCAGTTCGAAGCGTGGGTGAAGGCGAACGGCAAGACCGTGACCGCCGACGCCATCGCCAAGCACAACACCGCCGTGACCGGCTATCAGCACGACGACGCAACCCGCCAAGGCATCCTCAGCGCCAACGGTCTGCCCGACGGCTCGCCGACAGACGCGGTGAACCTCAACAACCTCGACGACTGGTTCGAGTTCCACCAAGCGGCCCTCAAGTAAGTCGCGAAAAATTCCTGAGCCGGCGGGGTGAATTCCTCGCCGGCTCTTCTGTTCTTACTCTTAATCCTACTCTTACACTTACTCCTCCGACGAACGGTGAGAGAGCAAGAATAAGAGTAGGATTAAGAGTAAGAATCCCATCGCCCGACCCAACCCTCCTTAACATGAACTCCGATTACCTTTTTCCCGCCCGTCTCGACCGCCGCGATTTTCTGAAAATGGGCGCCGCGTCCGCCGCCGCCCTCGCGCTCCCCGCCTTCGCTCGCGCGCAAAACGCCGCGCCCGTAAAGATCGGCGAAGGCAAGTGGACTTACACGCTCGATGAAAGCTGGGGAGTTCTACCCGAGGGCATGAACTGGGGCTTCGGCTGCGGGATCGTCGTGGACTCCAAAGACCGCGTCTATGTCACCTCACGCTCGACCAGTCCGTGCGTCGCCGTGTTTGGCGCTGACGGAAAGCTGGAGGAGACGTGGAGCAAGGATTTCGGAAACGGCTACGATCCCGAACAAGTAAAGGCGACGGCGCACTGCCTTTATTGGAGCAAGGAACCCGGCGGTGAATTCCTCTACTTCACCGAGAACGTCGCCAAGGACGCCGCGGGCCAACCGACGCTCGGCAAGCGCGTTTACAAGACCGACCTCAAGGGCAAGGTTCTCTACACGATTGGCAACGTGGAGAAGGAGGATTCGACGCATCAGAAATTCACCTGGACCAACCCAACCGACGTGGCCGTCGCGCCGAACGGCGACATCTACGTCGTGGACGGCTACGGCAGCCAGATCGTCAGCCGCTTCGACAAAAACTTTAAGCACCTCAAGACCATCGGTGGGCGCGCTCCGGCCGACGCGCCCAAGGGTAAAGACGCGCCGCACGGCACTTTCAGCACCTGCCACGGCGTGTGGGTGAACACGCTCAAGAGCACGCCCGAAATCTACATCGCCGACCGCGCCAACGGTCGCTACGAAGTTTTCAACCTCGACCTCAACTACCAGCGCACCATCGCCGGCGACTTCGTCCGCAACCCGTGCTGCTTCTACCAGGCGCAAGGCCACCTCTTTGTGCCCGACCTCGGCGCGCTCGTCACCATCCTCGACAAGGACGACAACTGCGTGGCCAAACTCGGGGACGGCAAAGGCGTGAAGAAGGAGGAATTCCAAGTCGGCCAGAAGGACAAATTTACCACGCCCCACGCGCTCACCGTGGACAGCAAAGGCAATCTCTATGTCCTCGAATGGCTGCCCTACGGGCGCGTGCGCAAGTTCACGCACACGCCCGCATAAGGCGCCATTAGACCACCGCGGATTCCCGCTCCGGCACCACCGCCGGAGGCTTTTCGTTCGCCAGTGTTTGCTGGCCAAAAAACAGCGTGATCGCCGCCGCCGCCAAGCCCAGCGCCGCGCAGGCAAACCACACGAAACGCGGGTCGAGCGCGAAGAGACCGAAGCCGAAATGCGGTCCGGCCATGGCTGCGCCGTTCCAGGCCAGCGCGAGCGTGCCCATGTAACGGCCGCGCAAACGCTCGGGTGCAAGCCGCGCGATGAACGCGCTCGTGGTGGGCGCGCTGATCATTTCGCCGAAGGTGAAGATCGTCATTGCGACGAGCAGCGCGGGAATGTGATGCGCCCACGCGTTCAGGCCGAAGCCGACGCCGATGAGCAGATAGCCGAGCGCCATCACGCGGCGTGCATCGTAGCGCAGCGTGAGCGCGGTCAGCGGCAGTTCCGCGATCATCACGAGCACACCGTTCCAGGCAATGAGCAGGCCGTAGATCGTCTCTGGCGCGAGACGGAAGCCGAATAGATCGACCGTCAGCTTCTCGCGCGCGATGTGCAGCGAATACGTCGTGCCGAATTGCGCGAAAACCAGCGCCGAGCAGAACGCCGCCGCCCACAGCGCGTGGAAGGAGCGGTCGCGCTTGAGGTAAGCGATGGCTTCACCCCACGGCGCGTTTTGCGTCTGCGCCCGCAGGCCGTGCGGCAGCCAGAAGATCGCGATGACTCCATAGAGCGCCGTCGTCAGCGCGTCGCCGGTGAAGAGCCAGAACGTCGAATAGTTCGCGAGTAATCCGCCCACGGACGCGCCGCAGGCAAAGCCCGCGTTGGCCGCGAGTCGGAAGGCCGCGTAAGCGCGCACCCGCTTTTCGTTCGGTACGACATCCGCGAGCAGCGCGCTTGCTGCTGGGTGATACGTTCCGCTCATGAGCCCGACCAGCGCGCTGCACGCGATGATCGCCGGGAGGGAGTGCGCGAGGTAGAGAAGCATCACGCTACCCGCGGCGCCGAAGGTTCCGATCACGATCGTATTCCGCCGCCCGATGTGATCGGCCAACCAGCCGCCGCAGAAGCTGCCCACGAGCGCACCGCCGCCGACCGCGCTGATCGCCCACGCGGCATCGCGGAGCGAGTAGCCCTGACGGGTGAGATAGATCGTGAGGAACGGCCAGACGAAAGTCCCGAATCGGTTGATGAACGTTCCGGCAAAAAGGACCCAGAACGCGCGCGGGAGCGAGCGCAGGTCGGCGATCATGGAGGCGGGTTGCGTGGTTGGGTTCATAGGTCGGGAGCGACCGAGGAAACAAAAAAACCCTGCCACCTTTCGGTGAGCAGGGCTGTTTTTTCGGTCTGTAGTGTGGGAACTAATCAGTCATCGGATAACAACCCTGCGCGTGGTGGCGATTGCGCTTGGTGACGTTGAAGGTAATAAAAGCAAAACCTTCCACGCGCATGCACGGCATCGGCCAGGGGTAGGCCGAAAGCGAAAGCGTAATGGAGGTTTGCGAGATCATCGTCTAAGGGCGGAGAGTTGCTTGGCGAAGACGGACGTGTCAAGCCACGAACTGCCGATGGGTGTTAGCCGTGGCTTTGGGCGTCCCACCACTTCGAGAGCCGCGCACCGGGAACGGCGGGAATCGCGAGGCCGGATTTGTCGTAGTGCGAGGTGTCATTGAAGAGCGCGAGCCGGGCGCGCACTGCGTCCTTGAAATCGACCACGTTCAGCGCCGCGGGGCTTTGATCGAGGTTGTCGCGGTAGCGGCGCGGATCGAAACCGAGAAGCGAACTGAGCAGCAGGCGGATCGTCGCCTTGTGCGAGACGACGAGCACGTTGCCACCTTGGTTTTCACGGACGATGTCCATGAGCACCGGCAGCGCGCGAGCCGTGACCGCAAGCCCGCTTTCCCCGCCGATGGGCGCGAAAGTGTAGGGATCTTCATCCCACGCGGCTGCTTCGTCCGGGAACTTGTCCTCCACTTCGCGCCGCGTCATCTGCTCCCAGCGACCGTGCGAAATTTCGCGCAGGCCGTCCTTGGTTTGGACCTCGAGTTTATGCGGCTCGGCGAGGATGCTCGCGGTTTCCACGGTGCGCCCAAGCGGTGAAGCATAGACCGCGGTGATGCCGTCGTCGCGCAGACGCTCGGCGAGGCGGCGCACTTGTTCGCGGCCTTCGTCGGAAAGCTGCACGTCGGTCGCGCCGGCGAAGCGGTCTTCAGCAGTGAGCGTGGTAGCGCCGTGGCGGATGAGGAAGATGCGGGTGTTCATAGTGATATTGTCTTTAAAAACGGGCGGCGAACTTTTCTCCCGCGCCCTCATCATCTTCATCCCGTCGATCCCGGAGGAGGGAGAGGAAGATGAGGAGGCGAGGGAGAGTTGTCGTTCAGAACGTAAAGCCGAACTGCGCGCCGATGACTACCGCGTTGTCGATATCGCCCGTGCCGCCGGGGTTGATCACCCATTGCACGTCAGGCTGGAAGTAGCTCCACGGCGTGATCTGGATGGGGTGCGCGATTTCCACGACCTTCTCGGACTCGGCGCGCGGGCGGCCCGGCACTTGCACGCTGCGGGCGTAGTCGCGGCTGGGGAGGAGGCCTTTGTAGTTCAGCCCGGCGTTGATTTGAAAAGGCACGATCAAGATTTCATCCTGCGGATAATAGCCGCCGACGGCAAACACCGTGAGCCCCTGATCGCTGCCCGGCGCTTCCTGATACACCATCTGATCCGCGTGCGCGTAGAAGCCGTAGGAAACGTCTTCCGTGCCGGCGCCGTCGAAGCGCTGGTAGCCATCCCACTCGGAGTAGGTGACTCCGAGCCAGTAGTGGCCGGGCAATCCTTTCAGCTTCGGCGGGATCATAGTCTTGCCGTCTCTTTTGCCGGACTGCTCGACGGGCCGTTTGAAGAACTCCGGCGACCAGCCGAGTTGCGCGATGGCGGTGTTGCCATCGCCGTCGCCGAAGCCTGCTCGACCCCGCTGGCGATCAGCTTGCGCGCCGCGGCGATGACCGCCTGTTCGCTAGAAATCGTTTCTCCGAGCAGTTCACCGACTTCGTGGGTGTTCGGCTTGAAGAGGTGCGGTTTCGCTTCGAGCGCACGGCGCGTGTTTCGCCACCGCGCATGAAGCGCTCTTCGCGCGCGCGCCGGATGTCGAAGTGCGCAGCACCGCCGGGGCGGGCGACGCCATGGTCGCGGGTCTTGTCTCCGTGCAAACACGCCTGCTCACGCTCGCCGAGACGCCCCGCCTCGCCACCGCCTTCTCCGTCCACGCGCTGACGATACAGACGATTTCTCCAAATCCATCGCGGCGATCACCGCGCAAGTGACCGTCGCCACATTATGAAAATGCGCGGCACGAGAACTCCGGGGAGCACGCTCGTCCCGAGCGTTGGCGCGGGCGTCCCGCCCGCGCGGACTTCCCTGCCGCGCCATCCCCGGCAAGAGCTCCGCACGCGAAGACCCGCCGGGGAAGTTCGTTTCGACGGGACGCCAAAACCAGGGGGCCAGAGGCCCACGCTCCCCAGAGCCTGCCGCCTCGCCACCCCGACACCTGACAGCGGAGACGATACCACTCCATTTCATCGCCCAGCCAATCATCCGACCACCCACCCCAGAAACTCCACCCCATGAAAACCAGCCTGCTCACTCCATCGCCACGTGCCTCGACCTTGCCGGCGAGGCTCTCGCCCAAGACCGCACGCCGGGCATCTCCGACACCAACCGCTCCATCCTCCAAGCGCAGGACGAAGCCGGACTCGCGCCCGACGGCTTCAATACCGACGACCACATGACCGGCGACTTGGGCGGGCTGCGCAGCCGCATGTTCACCTCG
The DNA here is from genome assembly GCA_038208565.1 of Chthoniobacterales bacterium. Taxonomy (GTDB): domain Bacteria; phylum Verrucomicrobiota; class Verrucomicrobiia; order Chthoniobacterales; family Chthoniobacteraceae; genus Chthoniobacter. The sequence continues at coordinate 7,149 of JBBQYR010000079.1, read as the reverse complement.
GGCATCGAGGTGTTAGGTTTTTGGAATTCCATCATCTCCGGCAATGTTGCGGGAGGCCTCAATCCTGGAAACGCCACCTCCGTGCAGGACGCCTGGGTCGGGCTGAAGTTCGATTTGGAAAAGCTCGTCGGCTGGCGTGGCGGACAGTTTGTCGTCAGCGGCATCAACCGCCACGGCGACGATCTCACCACGAAATACATCGGCAGCCTCTACTCCACGCAGTAGATGGTCGGCGGCCAGCGCCCGTTTCTTTACCAGCTCTATTTGCAGCAGAAGATCGGCGACCAGTTCACGCTCAAGCTCGGCCGCTTCGGCGCGTCGGACGACTTCAATACCAACTCGCTCTACGGCTGTTCGCTGAACAACAGCATCAATGGCAACATCCGCAACGTCCTCTTCAACACGCGCTTTTCCGCCTATCCGTTCGCCACCTGGGCTGCCGCCGCGTTCATCCAACCGATGCCCGAGTGGACGCTGAAGCTCGGCCTTTTCCAGACCTCCGCGGGCATGTGAGCACGGGATCGGCGACCTTGATGCCCACGCGCGTCTGCCCGGCAATCCGGATGAAGTGGTCGCCGATCTTTTTCTGGGCGAAGAGCGCCTCGAACGACGCGGCATTCTCGCGCCCGAGAAAGCCCGTGACCGCTACGCGATGCCCGGAATCAGCCTGCGAAGACGCGACATTCACGCCTTTGCCGCCGGGGTTCGAGCGGACGGTTTCGACGCGATTGACCACGCCGGCGGTGAAGTTCGGGATTGTGACCGTGCGGTCGATCGACGGGTTGAGCGTGACGGTGACGATGTCGAAATGCGTGTTCATGGCGGTGAAGAAGTGGCGGCGAACTCTGGGGAGCGCGCTCGTCCCGAGTGCTGGTTTCGGCGTTTGCTGGCTGCCACCGCAGCCACCCTGCGGGCAGCCTGCGGCTGGCTTTCTCGCTCCGCTCGAATCGCCGAAAGGAACTTTACCGGAGGGTTTGCGCGGGCGGAGTTCTTGCTGAAACGGAGCGCGGAAGGAAGTCCGCGCGGGCGGGACGCCCGCGACAACACGCGAGGCGCGTGTGCTCCCCGGAGTTTTGCTTCCACGCGTTTCATGGCAGCGGCAGAGCGCGGACTTCGTCGGCTCGGCACGAACGACCTCGCGCAATACCTGCTCGCGATGGACCGCATGCACGCCGCTCGCTCTCCGCGCCGCGCACGGTCTGGTCGATCATGCGCAAGACCGCAGGATGCAGGCCATCGACTTGCTTCGCGAGGGCTCGATCGGCTGGGCGTGGAAGTGGTGACCGTTTAGCCGCAGCGTGCTGCGACTTCCGCAGACGGGCGATCCCCGCGAAATCGCGTCGGGGCCGTTTTGCATTCAATTTGCCGAGCGGCGACCTACTCTGCCGCGCATGAGATTCGCGCCGCTCCGCATCGTTGTCGCCCCTCTTCTTTCTGCACTCAGCTTGGCCTCATCGTCCACGCGAGCGGAGGAACTTCCGGGTTGGGTTCAGGCGGTGAAGGAGCCGCTGGTTCTGAATCGATCCACTCCACCGGCTTATCTCGAGGTCACGCAAACCGCGACGATTGCCCGCCCGCAGCCGCTGACGAAGATCGACGACCTCGAAAAACTGAACCCGGGCCTGTTGGAAGTGATGCCCACGCTGCGGGGCCTGATCGAAAGCGGGACGGTCTCGTCGAAATTCAAGAAGCTCTACGACACGAAGATCGAGTCGGTGAAAAACGGCGATTGGATGTCGGCAGGCACCTTCTTCGATTGCGCGACGGTGCTGAACGTGAAGGACGCAAAGTCCGGGCGCAGGGCGGTGATTTTCCAGTCCGACATGGAAACGTGTACGGATGGCTCGGACCCCGAGCGGTTCTCGCTGCTCAGCGAATACGACGACGCGCGCTTGTCGCGCTCCTACCAGCCGATCCTCGCCTACTCGTGGGCCAAGGCCGCCGACGACAGCGCGACGAGCCCGTTTCTCAAATACTACGACGACACGCTCGGGCAGTTGCGCGAACTGAAGAAGCAGGTCGATGGTTTGGTGCAGGCGGATCGCGGCGCTTTCTGGCCGGACGTGCAGAAATACGTCGACGACCACCTGACGCGCATCGACAAACGCGCCGCGTATTTTCGCCCCGATCTGCAGAGCCGCCGCTCACTCATCGCGAGCCTCGATCCTTACATCGTTATCCCGTCCACATGGGTGGATGAAAAGTTGCGCGTCGGTGATTACGCCGCGGTGATTTACGCGGGCCGCATTTATCCGTGCCTCATCGGCGATACCGGCCCGACGACGAAAACAGGCGAAGCCTCGCAGAAGCTCGCGCAGGCGCTCAACCCCAAGGCGTCCGGTCGCGTGAGCGCTGTCACCGTGCCGGGCGTGACTTACATCGCTTTTCCGGGGACACGCACGGAGATGGGCGCTCCCGACTGGGCGAAGATAGAAAAAGATGTCGCGCGATTGCTCGAAGAGATCGGCGGGCTCGGCAGCGAGGTGAAGCTGCATTCATGGGAATAACACACGAGTGGAATCCCCGGGTCGACCGAAGTTTGAGATTTTGGAGCGCGCGGCGAATGATTTTAAGGTGTGTGGGGGGACGATTCAGTTTGGACGATCGAATCAGGTGTGGCGCGCGGCTTCCTCGGCGATGATGCGGAGGCCTTCGCGCACGACTTCCGCGGGCTGGGAAAAATTGAGGCGCAGGCATTCGCGCGTATGTGGCCAGTCTTCGCCGAGGCCGAAGAAGAAATACTCACCCGGCACGACGAGAACCTTGCGCGCCTTGAGTCGCTCGTAGAGTTCGCGCGTGGGAATCTTCAGACCGCGCAACCAGAGCCAGTGGAAGAACGCGCCTTCGCTCGCGTGCAGCGCCCAATCGATTCCCGCGGCGTCGAAAAACTCGCGTGTCCAAGCCTGCGCGGCTCGGCTTTTCGCCTCGTAAAACGGACGGAGGATCTGCGGGCCGAAGTCGAGAATCTCGCCGCTCTCGACCCACGGCAGCGCGAGTTGCTGGCCGACGTTGCCATTGGCGAGGCCGACGATCGCGGTCATCGCGGCCATCGCGCTGGCGATCTGCTCCGGCGCGACGACGATCGCGGTGCGCGTGCCGGGCAGGCCGAGTTTCGAGAGGCTCATGGTCAGGATGACGTGCGGCGCCCAGTGCGGCTGGGCGTCGGTGAAGATGACATTCGGAAACGGCGCGCCGTAGGCGTTGTCGAGGATCAGCGGGATGCCGTGCTGCGCGGCGAGTGCGGAAAGGCGCTGCACTTCGTCGTCGGTGAGCACGTTGCCGGTCGGATTCGTTGGGCGCGAGACGGCCATGCACGCGATGTCTTCGCGCAGCAGCGCCGCTTCCACGGCGGCGAAGTCGATCGTGTATTTGAAAACGCGAGCATCTTCGCCCTGCGGCCAGGTGATGTGCGGGCGGCACGCGACGAAGAGTTCGCCTTCCAGTCCCTGATCCGCGTAACCGATGTATTCTGGCGCGAGCGGGAGCAGCACCTTGCGCTGACGCCCGTTCGCGAAGCGCCCGGCGAGGAGATTGAAGAGATAGAAAAACGCGCTCTGGCCGCCCGTCGTGATCGCGAGATTCTCCGGCCCGATGTCCCAGCCAAACGTCCGCTGGAGCAACCCGGCGAGCGCGCGGAGAAAGCGCGGATTGCCCTGCGGCGGATCGTAATTCCCGAGCATCCGATCCAGCGCGTGGCCGTCTTCCACGAGCTCGTGCATCCGCTTCCGCAGCAGCGCCTGCATCTCGGGAACGGCCGCGGGATTGCCGCCGCCGAGCATGCGCATGTCGGGCTCGATGGTCATGGCGCGTCCGAGGTCGTCCATGAGTTCGAGAATGCCGCTGCGGCCCGTCAGTTTTTGTCCGGCGAGGGAGAAGGGGAAGGATGGGGAATTCATGAGCACGCGGCCTTTCGCGGACCGCGACGAGCAGTCTTTCGAGAATAGCCGCGCCTGTCAGCAACGCACGCGGCGTCTAGCGATTTTGCGTGCGCTGCCGGGCGGCACCGCCTAGCAAAAACCCGCCATGAAACTTCGGATTGCCTGCTGGTGGTTGCTGCTTGGTGTTTTTGCCGTCGCCGGTTTGCTGCGGTGGTCGCAGGCTTTCTCGGTCGCGGCTCCCGACCTTGCGCCGGATCGCGCCATCGACGCTCTCGCCCGGCAACACTTTGGCCTGGCTGATGGCGCGGCGATCCTCCGTCGCGAACTCGGGACGTTTCCGACCGACGCTCCGCTGCTCATCTTCGGCCCCGGCAATGACTGGACGCTCACCGAAGCGCATTTCCTGCTGAGCTATCTCGCGTGGCCCCGGCCTGTTTGGTGCCTCGGGGATGCCGGCCCGGCGACGCGGGCCCGCTTCGATCATCCGCCTCCGCCTGGCGTGAGACCGGCCGGTCTCTTTTTTTACAAAGTCGCACCGCCTGTCGAACTGCCCAGTCGCGCGCTCAGCGAACGTTTGTCCGTGGCCATAACCGGTTCGTGAAAGCCCTAGCGTTTCTCTTTGCGGAACTGTGCATCGCATTGGCCGGGTTCGGGCTGGCCGCTTTTCTGCGACCGGCTCGGGCGGTGTCACGGGTGGAAATGCTGGGCCTCTCTCTCCTGCTGGGCTCGGGAGCACTGTCCGTCATTCTCTTGGTCGTCAGCCAGTGGTTGCGCGGCTCCGCACTGCTCGTCACCACGGCCGCTCTGGCACTGGCCCTCGGCGTGAGCGGCTGGTGGCGATTGCGCACGGCGGAATGGGCCTGCCTGCCCGGCACCCGCCTGTTTTTCGCGGCGCTGGCGCCGATCCTGATCGTCATTGGCTGGCAGGCCACGAATCACCCGCTGACCGCCGACGGACTCTTCAACTTCGAGATCCGCGCCCAGATCGCCGCTGCTCACGGCGGACATCTGCCCCACGCCTTTTTTTCCGACGCCTCGCGGACGTGGATGCATCAGAGTTACCCGCTTTTCCTGCCCCTGCACCAGACCTGGATCTATCTCACTCTCGGCGGAGTGGAGCAGGGCTGGGCGCAGTTGCTCAGCCTGCACTTTGTGCTCGCGGCGGCGACTTTGCTGTATGCCGGCATCACCCGACTGACTGGGGCCGCGTGGCGCGGTGGGGTCGCGGTGGCCCTGCTCTTCCTCGTGCCGGCAGCCATGTTTCTGCCGGGAGGTGCGACGACGCTCTGGGCCGATTTTCCGCTCGCCGTGGTGTTTCTCGCGGCCGTCCTCGCCGTCGCCGAATTTACCGCGCAAGGTCGTGGCCTCGCCCTCTGCGCGGCGTGGTTCGCACTACTCCCGTGGGTGAAACGCGAGGGCCTCATCCTCGCGGCGGTGCTCGGTCTGGCCTTGCTCTGGATCGCCTGGCGGCGCGGCGAACTCCGGCGGGCGGTGCTCGCGCTCGTGCCGATGATCGGCGGGGTCGTCGCGTGGAAGATTTTTCTGACGGCGGTGCAGGCGGGCGGCGATCGCGACTTTTTCCCGGTCTCACTGGCGACGGCGATCGAGAATGCCGATCGCCTCCCGATCATCGCCCTCGCGCTCGGCCGGGAGTTGCTCACTTGGGAACGCTGGAACCTGCTCTGGTTCGCGGCGCTCCTGGCCTTCCTGCGGATCGCCCGCGACACCCGGCTCATGGCGTGGCGCTGGCTCCCGCCGGTTGTCTTGCTGCCGATCGCGCTCTATTCCTGCACCTACCTGTTCAGCGCTTGGGAAAATCCCGCCTTGCACATCGTGACGTCGCTGCCGCGCCTCCTGCTCCCGTTGGCCATGGCGGCCCTCATCGGGATTGCCGTGGCCGTGCCGGCCTGGGATGAAAAAAACTGAGCAAGCGAAGGTCGCTCACTTCAGCGTCTTGAAATAGGAGAAGAGGTCGCTGACTTGCTCGGGCGTCATCGTGTCGAGCAGTCCCTCGGGCATGAGGGAGCGGCGCAGGTATTTGGCGTCGCGGATGTCTTTCTTCGCGATGCGGCGGTCGTTGGCGCCGGGCATCCGCACGACGACAGCGTCCTTGTCTTCGCTGACAAACATCGCGTCGAGCAGGTCGCCGCTTTTGAATTCGATCCGATAAATGCGGTAGCCGTTTTCCATCGCGGCGTTGGGCTGGAGAATGTTGCGCAGGATCGCTTCGGTGCCCATCGCGCCGACGCCGCTCAGGTTTGGTCCGATGTTGCCGCCGGTCGTGCCGAAGAGGTGGCAGGCCTGGCAGAGCAGCGACGCGGTCTTGCCCTTTTCGGCGTCGCCCGGCTTTTCGGCGAGCGTGCGAAATTTTGCATATTTCGCGTCGAGCGTGGCGGCTTCGTCCGGGGTGAGGATCGGTGGGAAATCGCTCGTTTTGGCGACCTTCGCGCCGGCTTGCAGCTTGCCCCAGTCGCCGGAGGTGGAGGCGAAGACGAGTCCCGGGGTGTTTGTCGGCAGGCTGCGATCGGACGCGGCGCGGATCTCGTCGGCGGTGCGCTCGCGGTTCCAGACCCGCACTTCACTCAAGGCGCCACGCGGACCGCCATTCGCTGAAGTCCACGCCAGCCGGAGGTTTTCGATTTTGTGCGGTGCTGGTTTGATGCCGGTTCCGCTGAGTTCACCGTCGAGGAAGAGCTTCCAAATTCCTTTCGCATCGCGCGTCGCGGCGACGTGCGTCCAGAGGCCGGGTGTGATCGGCTTTTTCGCGACGACCACGTCGGCCAGCGGGGGAAAAGCGTAAACGCGCGCGATCTCGCCGAAGAAGTTGATGTCGAGTTGTCCGGGTGCGCCGGCGATGCCGTCCACATTGCCGATTTTGCGCTTTTCGGGATCGAGTTTCACCCAAGCCTCGATGGTGCAGGGACCGTCGAGCGTGACGTTCGTCTGCGACCAGGCGGTTTCGCTGCCATCCAGCGCGAGCACCGGGCGGAAGAGCGCGCCAAGGCTGTCCATGAGCTTGGCGAGCGTCGGGTCGTTGGCGCCGAGCACGGCTTGGAGCCGGTCGAGGATCGAGGCGTCGAGGTCGGTCTTGGCGAGCGTGCCGGATTCGAGCGCGGCGAGGATCGCGCCCGCGCCGGGTTTCGTGGCGGAGAGCTGTTCGAGCGCGGTCTTTCGCTGGCCGGTCGTGAGCTTGGGGTAAAGCGCGAGGACGCGGGCCGGGGCGTCAGCGGCTTTGGAAGCGGCGAGGGCGGCGAGCGCTTCGTCGCGCATG
>JBBQYR010000078.1:0-20222 GCA_038208565.1 Chthoniobacterales bacterium | reverse complement strand
CTTGCCGGTTCAAAAGTGAACAGGCCGCTACAGAGTAAAAGAGCCTAAAATTGGGGGCCAGATGTCCTTCGGAGGATGTTCGACGACCCAGAGCTTGCGGTTCGGATGGTGGATGATGCTCACGGACGTGCGGGCGGTGTTGGCGATTTCGTAGTTTTGGCCGTCGAAATCGATGGTGTGATCGTTGTTCACACGGCGCTGGAGGCGCAGGGAAAAATGGAGATCGAGCAGCGGCGCGGGCGGGACGGGGCGCAGGCGGCCGAGGCTCTGGAGCGTCTGATTTTCCCAGACCTCGAGGGGAACCTTGCCGGTGGAGCGGTTGACGGTCCGGTTCTGGCGCGCGATCTCCATTTGCAGGATGGTGCCGGCCTGCGCGGCAGTCTCGGCGCGGGCGTGGGCAAGCAGCGTGACGAGGCGGCGCTGGAAGGTTCCGAAGCGGCGCTCGATCTTGCCTTTGGCCTGGGGCGTGGGCGCGACGAGGTGGGCCACGCCGAGGCCGCGCAAGGCGCGCTGGAACTCGCTTTTGGGATCACTGCGGTCGCTGCTTGAACTCGGCCCGAAGAGGCTCAAGGCATCGGTGTAGATGGCCTCGGGCAGGCCCCAGGTCTCGAACGCCTCGCGGAAGTGCTCGAAGTGGTTCCAGGTGGTGTCGCTCTCCACGAAGCGGCCCGCGAGATTGAGGCCGGAATGGTCATCGAGGCTCAAGAGCAGCGTCTGCTTGAAAGCGGCGGGCCACCACTGGTGAATGGAGCTGTCGTGCTGCCAAAGTTCGCCGATCCGCGCGCGGCGGAATCGGCGGTAGGCGCGAGGCTTGCGCGCCGCCGAGGGTACGAGGTGGGCGCAGTGCGCCTTGACGTGGGCCTCCACGCTGGAGCGGGCGCGCACAAAGCCGTGGAGGCGCTGCAACTCGTCGCAGGCGAGCTGGTAGTTGGGCGGGTTGGAGAGCGGGAGGAACTCTTCGAGAAAGGCGCGGACATGGGCGGGCCACGCGCCGCGCCGAGCGCCACCGCTGGGTCCGGGGCGAAACGAACTTCGATCCCTCAGATAGGCGCCCCAGAGCTGATAGAGCCGGGTTTTGCCGACTCCGAGTTGTTCGGCTGCCACTGCGGCGTCCATGTCTCCCGCATTGAAACTGGCGAGAATGCGCAGGACGAACGCGGGAGGCAGGCGGTGGATGAGTTGCTTTTTTTCATCTCGGCACCTTGCCCCACGCCGCGCAGGCTGCGCCACCCTCGCCGAGGTGCGCCGCGCGGGGACGCCGCCTCTGCGTCGGCCTCCGCTACGCTCCGGCCTCCTACGAGGCGGCGTCCCCGCGCCCTCCACCATCCCGGATTCCACTTTTGAACCGTCGTCAGTTCACTTTTGAACTGTCTCCGTTCACTTTTGTTCCGGCCCCGACACCAACTTTTTCCGCCGTGCGAATCGGGCTTGGATTCCGGGGGCCGACTTGCTTATCTCCCGCCGCACCCTTTCTCGTCCCATGAAAATCACCGCGCACCTTCGCACCCTCACCGCCCTCGCGCTCGTCGCCGGCCTCCTCGGCCTCGCCGCCTGCACTAGCATCCCCAAGGGCCAACGCCCGCGTAACGCCAAGGAAGCTGCGAAAGTCTTCTACCTCGCGGGCAACTGGAGCCCGGTGAACGGCGAAGGAAACCAGCTCACGTTCGTCCCCGATCCCGGAGGTCCGAGCACCGGCCGCGTCACCGGCATCTTCAGCGAAGGCGGCACCTACCAGGCTTCCGAGGTCGTCCCGCAGACTGGCAAGTTCAGCATGTGGATCAATGCTTCGAAGATCGACAGCGACGATCCGCTGAGCCGCACCTCCTTCAGCGGCGAATACACGCCCGACGGCCAGATCCTCACGCTCACCCGCCACTGGGGCAGCGGCATGGCCGACGAGACCAAGTCCTACCGGCGCTAGGCACGCGGCGATCGCGGAGAGATCACTGCTCTCGGACAGTGCAGACTAGGTGAGGGCTAACACGCATCGAGATCGCCAGTTTCAATGGCGGCGATGAAGGCGTAATTTCTCTCCACAAAAACCATGATCCGCGGCGTTCCATTATCGAAGTCCCCACCTTCGATGAATGAATGCCCACCTGCTGACGCTTGGAAAGTCTGTTACCGCGAGCTCGCGCCCCGGTTGCTGCTCTTTGCCCGGCAGTGGGTCGCGGATCTCGCGGATGCCGAGGATGTGGTCCAGACGGCGTTCGTTAAGTTCTGGAAGCACCAGCCCGACGCCCGGCGAGAGCATTGGCCGTTGCTCTATTCTGCGGTGCGGACGACGGCGCTGGATACCTTGCGCGGAGCCGAGCGTCGTGGGAAGCGGGAGGCGGATCCGGCGGTGGATGTGCTCCGGGAGGACGGCGCGTATTTCGATGCGGGTGTGGAGCAGCGCGAAGAGGCGGCGCTGGTGGCTGCGGCGCTGCAGCATCTCTCCGCGGAGCAGCGCGAGGTCGTGGTCCTCCGCGTTTGGGGCGAGCTCACTTTTGCCGAAATCGCCGCGACGCTCGGCGAGAGCATCAACACAGTGGCCTCGCGGCACCGCTACGCGCTGGGAGCCTTGCGCCGCCATTTGCAGCCCCGCGTGCAGGAACGCGAACCCTTAAAGACATGAACAATTCCACCTTCGAAGAAAGCCTCCGCAGTCTGCGCCCCGCCGCCCCGTCACCCACGCTGGAGCAGCGCATCGGGGAGTCGCTGGCCGGGAGCACCGCGCGTGCCGCGGAGGCGCCACAAGGTTTGCCGGCTTCTGGCGTGGTGCGTTCGGCGACGGGCGCGGGCGGGCTGGTGCGCTGGTGGCGCGACCTGGGCTGGGCGATCGCCGGGGCCACGGCGGCGCTGCTGGCGTTGACGTGGTTTTCGCGCGAAACACCAACGGTGAACGCCCGTCCGGAGACCGCCCATGGGACGTTGGAAATGGCGCAGGCGGCGAGCGCGCCCGATACTTTCGAGCACTCCGCGGCGAGTGAAGAACTGGTCGCGACCGAGGATGCCACCGAGATCGTGGAAACGGATGACGGGCTGGTCCGCCCGGTGCGCTACACTTATCTGGAGCGGCACACTTGGGCCAATGCCCGCACCGGCGCGCGCATGGAGATCGAAGTGCCGCGCGAGGATGTCTATCTCCGCCCGGTCTCCCTGCAATAACCGCCCTTCCCTATGAAACCCACCCCACGGCTCCTCGCCGCTCTCGCCCTGACCCTCGGCGCCTCGCTGGCGCTGGCTCAAGAAGAACGCCCCAAACCGCCCGGCCCACCCGACGCGCCCAACGAGCGCGGTCCTTCCGCATCACCGCCGCAGCGCGATGGATCGCGCGGGGAACGCCGCGAGAGCCCGCGCCCGCCGGACCGTGAGCGCCGTTACGAAGGGCCGCGCGACGACCGCGGCGAGCACCGCCCGGACAGCCAGCGCCGCTCCGAGGGCCTGTGGAATATGCCAGTGCCGCCGCCGAAGCCGACACGCTACCTGGGCGTCGTAACCTCGCAGCTCCCGCCAGAACTGGCCGCGCAGCTCGGGCTCGCGGAAGGCTTTGGCCTGCTCGTGAATGAGGTCGTGCCGGAGAGCCCCGCGGCAGTCGTGGGCGTGCAAAAGTGGGACGTGCTCACGCGCTTCAACGACCAGCAACTGGTGAGCGCCGAGCAGTTCGCGACGCTCGTCCGCGCGCAGGCCAAAGATACCGAGACGTCGCTCACGCTGCTCCGCAAGTCGGCGGAGCAGAAGGTCACGATCAAGGTCGGCGAAAAGATGATGCCGGAGCGCCGTTCGATGCCGTCCCCGGGCGACTGGCAGCGCGAGATGGAGCGCTGGAAAGGCCCGGCGACCGATGCCGCGCGCCGGCTTCAGGAGAAGATGAAGGAGTACGGCGAGAAGATGCGCGACTACGAAAAGCGGCTGAAGGAGTTTCAGGAGCGCATGAAGAACTGGCAGAAGAATCCCGGCGAGGAGATGCCGCAATTGCCACCACCACCGGCGCCGCCGGAGTCGGCGGGTGGGCCACCGGTTCCGCCCGTGCCGCCGTCGGATATTCTGCGCGAGGTGAGGCCGGGCGGGCAGGCGGAGATTCGTCGGCTCCAGCCGCAAGGCGGCGTAGTTTACAACACCGGGAGCGCGAAGTTTCGGATGAAGGATGAGCAGGGCGAGATCGAGATCAGCAACGTGGACGGCAAGCGCGTGCTGGTCGCGAAGAGCCCGAGCGGCGAGACGATCTTCGACGGCCCGATCGAGACCGAGGAGCAGCGCGCCGCGCTCCCGGAGAGCGTCCGGGAGAAGATCAAGCGGATCGATGTGAGGGTGAACAATGCCCACTCCAGCGTCGCACCCTTCCCTCCGCCGGCACCCGGTCCGAACATCCAGTAACGACCCAACATTCCCAAACACCCAAGAGCGGGCGGGCTGACTCGATCAGTTCGCCCGTTCTTATTTCGGCCAGCGCTTCAGGAGCGCGACGAACCCGCAGAAGCCCGCGCACAAAGCGAGCGCAAGGAGGTTTTCATCGAGACGCGGCGAGAAGATGAGGATGAAGTCGCGGCCTTTCACCAAGGCCGCGAAGCTCGACACGCAGATCGGCATGAGGAAAAGCCGGAACACGCCCCAGCCGCCAAGCCGCGCCGTGCCGATGGCCGCGCGGGTGCTGAGTAACAGCGCAAACCCGATGATCCCACTGAGGCCAAATGACGTGAGCCAGAGCGCCGGGCTGGGATCGAAGTAGCGCACCAGCACCACCGCATACCAGATCGCGTAGCACCACAGGATGAGGCGCGGCGTGTCGAGCTGGCGGAGATAGCGAAAGAGCACGCGCGTTTTCCAAACAGTCCCGCGCGCGAATGGCGAGCGCGAATCCGCTACGGGGTCGGTTCGATCCTGGCCAGCGCGGCTTGGGCGGCGCCGCGCACTTCGTTGTTTTGGTCCACCAGTTCGCGCAGCTTCGGCGCGAGCTCCCGGGCCGCCGGACCGAGTGCGCCGAGCGATTCGCAGGCCAGCGTGCGCACGCGCGGGTCATTGATCGCGAGCATCGTCTTCAGCTCGGGCAAAGTGCGGACGCTGATCGCCTTGAGCGCGCGCAGCGCTTCGCTGCGTTCATTCGCGCTCGGCAGCATGCGGACGAGCGCGGGCACCGCCGGACCGGCCGCCGCGCCGTAGCGCGTGAGCCCGAGCGCCGCCGCGCGACGTATCCGGCCCGATTGATCGCCCGCCAGCGGGAGCAGCGCGGCCAGCGCCTTGGCGTCGTCCGTCTCGATCGCCGCGAGCGCCGTCACCGCGGCAGCGCGCACGTCATTCGCGGGATCGTTCAGCCATTCGTAAAGCTTGGGCAAGGCCGCCGAAGCGCCTTTGCCGATCGCGGTCAGCGTCGGCAGCACGGAAGCGCGCTGGTCGGTGCTCTGGGCAGCTTCGAGCAGACGCGGGACGGCGGGCGCGGCGGCGGGGCCGATCTTGCCGAGCGCTTCCATCGCGGGCGATTGCAGCGCCGGGTCCTTGAGCTTGCCGGCGAGCGCTTCCACGGCGGGCGCGGCCGACGCGCCCAATTGCCCGAGCGCCTGCACCGCGGCGACTCGGCCGGCGGCATCTTCATCATCGAGGAGATCGAGCAGACCATTCACGCCGAGCTGCGCGGCGCCACCAAATGCCGCCGTGCCCGCCGCTCCGGCTTTGCGCACGTCTGGGTTGGCGCTCGCGAGCGCGGTCTGGAGCAGCGGCTTCAACCGGCTCGAATCGGCCCGCAGCGCGACCAGCGCCCGGAGAGACGCGGCCTGCACTTCGGGATTCGCGTCTTCGGTCAGGACGAAAATCGGGTTCACCGCATCGGCGGCATCGCGGCCCATGCTCCCGAGCGCGCCCGCCGCAGCAGCGCGAACCGCCGGGCTGTGGTGCTTGAGCGCTTGGCTGAGCACCGGCACCGCAGGCGCGCCGAAACCTCGGAGCGCCTTGAGCGTCCACGCATTTTCCTCCGGCTTCCCCTTTTGCAATGTATCGAGGAGCGCGGGCAGGGCGGCTGGTCCGACGTGCGCGAGGGCATCGGCAAAAGCGGTTGCGCCACCCGCAGCACGAGTCGCCGCAAGCAAGGCCGGCAGCGCGCTCGACGCTTCCGGGCCGAGGCGACCGATCGCCCGCGCGGCGCGCTCGCGGACGGCGGGATTATTGTCCTTCAGCAGCGCGACCAGTTTCGGCAGCGCCGCCGTCCGCGCCGGGCGCGAACCGAGCAGCGCATTCAGCGCCGCGTGGCGCAGCGCCTCGTTGTCATTGGTCACGCCGGGCAGGAGCAGTGCGACGCAGCGCTCAGGAGCAGCGCCGACTTTCGGCAGCGCCGTGAAAAGCGCGGCGCGGACATTGGCATCGGTTTCCTTGGCGAGTTGGGCTTCCACCGCAGCCGCGGCTTCGCGAAAAGCGGGCTCGATCTGCGCGAGCGCCAAAGCGGCACCGGAGCGACGACGCGCATCGCCATCGCCGAGCGCAGAGACGAGCGCCGGGCCGGCATCCGGGCCGATCAGACCGAGCGCGGCGATCACTTCATCGCGAATCGGGTCGCGGCCATCCGGCAAAAGCGCCACCAGAGCCGGCACCGCATCCTTCGCCTGCTGGCCCAAACCGCCGAGCGCCCGCGCTCCGCCGATGCGCAGGCCCATGTCGTCCTGCTTCACGGCTTCGATCAGCGGCGGCACCGACGCGGCACCGATCCGCGAAAGAGCGAAAGCACTGCGGAGCACGACCTGCCGCCGATCCCGACCGCGCACCTTGCGTGAATCCATCGCCTCGATCAGCACCGGGATGGCTTCCCGCGCCTCGGGACCGAGCGCCGCGATGGCCGCGAGCGCAGAGGTGGAAATCTGACGGTCTTCGTCGTTGATCGCCTTGAGCAGCGCGGGCAGCGCCGCCTGGGCCGCCGGCCCGGAACGCTCAAGCTGATACGCCGCTTCGCGACGCGCCTCGCGCTCGGACGAACCGAGCATCGGGATGAGTTTCTCGACGGGCAGCGGAGCTTCCTCGGCGACCGCGGAAAACGTCAGCGCGACAGCGAAAACACCGCCGGAGAGCGCGCGGAAAAGCGCCCGCGACATCACCCTTCGAGCCCGCGCAGGCGGCCAGTGCTGTCGCCAAACGAATCGACGGGCGCACCGACGCGATCGAGCATCGAGACGAGCAGATTGGCCATCGGCGTTTCCGACGCGAAGCGCAGGTGGCGCCCGGGCTGGATGGTATTGCCGCCGCGGCCCGCCATGAGCAGCGGGAGATCGTCGTGCTGATGCCGGTCGCCATCGGCAAGGCCGCCGCCGTAGACGATCATCGAGTGATCGAGCAGGTTGCCCTCGCCTTCCGGAATCGAGCGCAGGCGATTCAGAATGTAGGCGAACTGCTGCATGTGGAAGCGGTTGATGTCGCGGATCTTCGCGTGCTTCGCCCGGTCGCCCTGATGGTGCGAGAGCTGATGATGGCCGTCGCTCACGCCGAGGTTGCGGTAGGCGCGGTTGCTGCCTTCGTTGGCGAGCATAAAGGTGCAGACGCGGGTCGTGTCGGTCTGGAACGCCAGCACCATCATGTCGCACATGATCCTGGCATGTTCCTCGTAGCTCTCCGGGATGCCTTCGGGAATTTCGTATCCGGTCGCCGCGGAGACATTCGCGCTGGCGACCATCTTCTCCGCCTGCTCGACGCGCAGCTCGATGTCACGCACGGCATGCAGATATTCGTCGAGCTTCTGCCGGTCGCTGCCGCCGACTTTCGAGCGCAGCGTTTTGGCGTCTTCGTGGACGAAATCGAGGATGCTCTTCTTGAGCAATTCGCGGCGCTTCTGGCCTGCGCTGGCCTCCTTCGGCAGCGCGCTGGCGAAGAGCCGCTCGAAGACGAGGCGTGGATTGATCTCGCGCGTCATCGGCGTGGTGTCGTTGCGCCACGAGATGTTGTTGGAATAGGCGCACGAATAACCGCTGTCGCACTTGCCGCCCTGCCGACCGGGCTCGAGGCCGAGTTCGAGCGACTGGAAGCGCGTCTCACGACCGGCTTTTTCCGCCGCCACCTGATCTGCCGAAACACCGACCCGAATCCGCGAACCTTCGCTCTTCAGCGGCTGCGAGCAGGTGAGCCAGCTTCCCGCGGAGCGCGCGTGGTCGCCGCCACCGTCGCCGTTGTTGCGCCCCTTGTCCTGCGTGAGGCCACTGAGCACGAGCAACTCACTTTTGTGCGGCTGGAGCGGCTGGAGGATGTAGGGAAGATCGAAATCGGCACCCGCAGTGAGCGGCGTCCAGTCGGGCATGTGCGCGCCATTCGGCACGAAGAGGAACGCCATGCGCGTCGGGATTTTCTTCGCCCCGGCAGCCGCGGCAAGGGCGCGCACGGGCATCATCGCGTCGAGCATCGGCAGGGCGATGGCGGCGCCGAGGCCGCGCAGGAAAGTGCGCCGAGGAAGAGCAAGGGACTGGTTCATAAAAGGTGACGGTATCGGGCTAACCCCGGAAGAAGCGGATTGTTGGGTGGAAGGTCAATTCTTGGCGAGGTCGGGCCGGCGCTTGAGGAAGGGATCGCTGGTCACGATGCCCACGATCAGCGCCGAGAAGCGGTTGCCCTGCTGGCCGGCTTTTTTGATGATCTCGTCCGTGGCGCAGTGATCGTAATACTCGAGCCCGCGCCCGAGCGCGTAGGTGAGCATGTTGTTGGTCACGCTGCGGACGAAGTTCTTGTTGCCTTTGAGGACCTGCTTCAACTCGCGCGCGCCGGAAAAGGCGGTGCCATTGGTCAGCTTGCCCGAGGCGTCGATCGGGAATTTCCCGTCCTGATCGCGCCACGCGCCGGTGGCGTCGAAGTTTTCCAACGCGAAACCGAGCGGGTCCATCTTGGCGTGGCAACCCGCGCATTCGGCCTGCGCCCGGTGCTGTTCGAGGCGCTGCCGCAGGGACGCGGTCTGGTTGATCTTGCGCTGCTCCGGGAGCGGCGGCACATCGGGCGGCGGCGGCGGTGGTGGCGTGCCGAGGATTTGCTCGAGGATCCATTTGCCGCGGATGACTGGCGAGGTGCGGGTCGGCGTCGAAGTCGCCAGCAGCACGCTGCCCATGGTGAGCACTCCGCCGCGCGCCGAGTCCTTCGGCAAAGTCACGCGCTGGAACTCTTTGCCCTTCACGCCCTCGATGCCGTAGAAGCGCGCGAGGTCTTCATTGAGAAAGGTGAAGTCGGCATCGACGAGGTCGGTCACCGGACGATCTTCGCGGATGATGGCCTCGAAGAATCGCTCGGTCTCTTCCTTCATCATGCCCTTCAGATTGTCCTTAAACTTCGGGAACGTGTCGGGGTCCACGCCGATTTCCCAGAGGTTGCGGATCTGCAGCCACTGGCCGCCGAAGTTGTTCACGAACGCCCGGATGCGCCAGTCCTTCGACATGCGCGCGACCTGCTGGGCGAGCACCTCGGGTTTGCGCAATTCGCCTTTCGCCGCGAGCGCGGACAGTTCCGCATCCGGCTTGCTGCTCCACAGGAAATAGGAAAGCCGGGACGCGATCTCGTAGTCGTTCAGCGGGCGGATTTCGTTCGGCTTCACGCCCGCTGGATCGAGTTCCCAGCGGTAGAGGAAATGCGGCGAGCTGAGCACCGCTTGGAAGGCGGTCTGGATGCCTTCGAGGAAGGTGCCGCCATTTTTCGTCGTGAGATCCACAAATTTCGCCACGCGTTCCACTTCCTCCGCCTGGACCGGACGCCGATACGCCTCGGGCATGAACCGCCCGAGGATTTCCATCGTCACTTCGCGCTCCTGGCCGGGCTGCGGCATCCGCGTGATGAGGCGCTTGTGACTGTCCGACAGCGGCGGCGGCGGGCCGGGCGGAGTCGTGATCTCCACGGACTCGACGAAGACATTGCGGTCGCCGCGGAGCTTCGGGTCGGGGTTGTTGGCGTCGCTGTAGTTGTTGAGATAGGCGACGGTCACACGATGCGAACCCGGCGGCAGCGGCACCTTCACCTCGTAGATGCCGCTCTTCCCGGCCACGTCGAAAATCTTCACGTTCTTCCCGCCGACGCGCAGCGCGAGTTTGGGCAGTTCCGCGCCCGCCACTTCGCCGTAAGCGCGCACGCGGAAGGTGTATTCGCCGTCGGTCGGGAACTGAAACTTGGCGTTCGCCTCGCCTTCGCGGTAGAGGCCGAGCACTTTGTTGTCCATCGGTTTGATCCAGTCGGCCTCCGACACGAACTGATCGCCGCGCAGCCGCTTCGTGACCGGCTTCGTCGCCGTGTCCGCGACGATCGCCTTGTGGACGATCTCATCCGCGGCCGCGAGATACTTCTCCATGAGCATCGGCGGGAGCGAGAGCACGTCGCCGATATTGTCGAAGCCATAGCCGACCTCGTCGTTCGGGAAATCTTCCGGCTCGTAATTCACGCCCATCAGGTCGCGGATGGTGTTCTTGTATTCCTCGCGATTGAGCCGGCGGATCGTCACCTTGCCGGGGTTCGTCGGCCCGGTGCAGTCGGCCTTGGAAAGCTGCCCGTCGATGAACGCGACCATCTTCTGGCGCTGGTCCTCGCTCGGCTGCGGCTTCTTCTCCGGCGGCATCTCGCGCGATTCCATGAGTTCGGCGACCTTTTCCCAGATCTTCCGATTTTCGGCGAGCTGCGGGTTGTTCGCGAAAGGCACCAGATTCACGTCGCCCTTGGCCTTCTTTTCGTTGTGGCAATCGAAGCAATACTGCTCGAGCAGCGGCTTGATGTGGCCCTTCAGCGTGACCGCGCCGGCTGGCTCCGCCGCAAGTGCCCCAAACGTGGGCAAAAACGCGGTGGCAAGCACGGTGATCAGGCTGGTGGAGCGGTGCTTCATGAGGAACGGGCAAAGTTACACGCCTATCAACCGCCCACCATCAGAGGAATTAGGCGCCGCTGATTCCTCGATTGGATGGCGACCCGCGAATTGTATCACCCGAAGCCGGTCGCGCTCTGGATGCACGCCGCGGATACCTTCCCGGTCGATCGCGAGCGCGTGGACCGCGCCGCGACCCGCGAAACGCTGAAGCGGCTGAAGCGCGGGCGCATCGTGGGCATCTTCCCCGAAGGCGGCATGCGCGATGGCGCGCACTCCGTGCTCGAAGACGCGCCGCTCAAGCCAGGCATCGCCGGCCTCGCCCAGCTCAGCGGCGCCCCGGTGGTGCCGTGCGTGCTCATCGGCAGCGACCAGCTTTATCCGCATCGCAACTGGATCCCATTCCGCCGCAGCAGTGGCCCGGCTCCGAGTTGCTCACCGAGCCGCAGGGACATTTCGGCTACCGGCTGATGCCCTCCACTTGGGCGTGGCTGCACCAGCGCGGCATACTTTAACGCGCCGCCGTTTGTGCCGGCGGCGCGCTGTCTTCGATGAAGATGTCCATCTGCTGTCCGACGAAAAGCGGGAGTTGATCATCGACCACCGCGTAAATGACCTGCAGCACGCGCGTATCCACACGCTCCGTGCTCGCGCCGGTCAGTGATTTTTTCGGCACGACCATCGGCTCGAAGCGGACAAATTTCAGCGGCGTCTTCAGTGCGGCGTTGCCGCGCACGTGCGCCATCGCGAGCGCCTCCGCGCGCACCCGCCAGCCCTCGTGCTCGTCCACATCCACGCGCACATGCAGCGGACGCGCACCGCCGAGCAGGAGCAGCGGCTCCGCTGTCTGGCCCGCCGGCGCAAACTCCCCGGCGCGCACTTTCACCTGCAAAACCTGCGCGGCGAGCGGCGCGCGGACGGTGCTCCGTTCGATCTCAGTCTCGGTTTCCGCGATTTGCGCGGAGGCCTTCGCAATCTCGGCCCGGGCCTCGCTCAACCGCGCCTCGGCAGTCTGCACGGTGAATTTCTTCCGCATCAGTTCATCCG
Organism: Chthoniobacterales bacterium; assembly: GCA_038208565.1. Taxonomy (GTDB): domain Bacteria; phylum Verrucomicrobiota; class Verrucomicrobiia; order Chthoniobacterales; family Chthoniobacteraceae; genus Chthoniobacter. The sequence goes on along the minus strand of JBBQYR010000078.1, from coordinate 8,404 downwards.
TGCTGATGACTTTCTCCGAGCCAAGCCGTTGCGAACGCGTCAACTGATCCTGCGCATCCGCGAGTTCCGTCTCCGCCGTCTGCACATGCGCCCGGGCTGTCGCGAGCGCTGCCTGCCGCACCCCGAGCGTCGCGCGCAGATGCCGCGTCTCCAGCGTAAAAAGCGGCGCACCCGTGGGCACCGTATCGCCCGCTTGCACGAAGACCTTCTCGACCACGCCCGCGAGCGGCGCGCCGATGGCGATATTCTCGGTGCTCGCTTCGAGCAGGCCGACCGCGGCCACGCTATCGGAAAATGTGGTCGCGGGCGGCGGCGAAGGGGGCTCGGCGTTTTGCGGACGTGGATGGGTGCGGGCGATCGAGAAGATGGCCCAGGCGATGGCGAACGCGGCGATGGCGGGTAGAAGCAGGCGTTTCATGGTGTGGCGTGTTCAATGACTGGCGGCTAAAGCTCCGGTGCCGGATTCGACCTTCACGATCTGCCCGTCGTCCATGTGGGCGATGGTCTCGGCGAAATGGAAAACGCGGTTGTCGTGCGTGACGACGATCACCGCTCGATCAGGATGCACGGCGGCACCGGCGAGCAGTTCCATCACGGCCTCTCCGGTCTTGTGATCGAGCGCCGCAGTCGGCTCGTCGCAAACGATCAGGCGCGGTTCGTGGACGAGCGCCCGTGCCAGGGCCACGCGCTGCTGCTGCCCGCCGGAAAGCTTGTTGGGCAAAGCATCGGCGCGCTTTTCGAGGCCGAGCTTTACGAGCAGCGCCCGTGCGCGGTCCACGGCCTCGCGCCGTTTCACGCCCGCGGCGAGCAGCGGCACCGCAGCATTTTCCGCCGCCGTGAGCGCGGGCAGCAGGTTGTATTGCTGGAAGACGAACCCGAGGTTTTTGCGGCGGAAGGTGATGCGCTGGTGCTCGGGCAACTGCGCGATGTTTTCCCCGAAGAGATGCACCTCACCGCCGCTCGCATCGAGCAACCCGGCGATCACGGAAATGAGTGTCGTCTTTCCGCAACCGCTCGGGCCGACGAGGAACGTCATGCCTCCCAGCGCGGCGGAAAACTGCACGCCGCGCAGCACCTCGATGCGCGCGTCGCCATCGCCGAAATGCTTACGCACTTCGCGGCAATCGACCGCGGGATTGGGCTGGAACGTCGAACGCATCACCGGAAGACCGCCGCGGGCTCCAGCACGAGCACGCGGCGGATGCTCAGCACGCTGGCCACGATCACCACAAAGAAGATGCAGGCCGCGGTGAGCGCCGCGCATTCCCACATCAGCACCAGGCCGCGCGTGGCGATCTGCTTGGACGTGACTTCGAAGAATACCGCGGCCATGCCCGTGCCGAGCGAGAAGCCGATCGCGCCGACCGTGCAGGCCTGGAGCAGGATCATGCCCATGAGCCGCCAGTTGGTCACACCGATGGCCTTGAGCGCGCCGAACTGTTTCAGGTTCTCGACAGTGAAGAGATAAAACGTCTGCCCGGCGACGACCGTGCCGACGATGAGCGCGATGGTGATGGTGATGCCGAAGTTCACCGGGATGCCGGTGTTCGCGAGGTAGTAGCGGATGCAATCCCAGCGGAACTCCTCGCGGGTCCGCGCCCGCAGTCCGGTCTGCTCGGCGATGCGGTCGCAGAGCTGTTTCGGAGTGAGCCCCGGCTGCTGGCGGGCGACGATGAACGACATCTGGCTGCGCTCGCGGCCCTGGAAATTCACGGCCTCGCTGTAGCGCGCGTGGATGATCGGAAAGCTCACAAAACCCGCCGACGCATCGGAGATACCGACGATGCGGGCGAGGTGGTCGTTGAGTTCCAGCGTCCGCCCGATTTCGAGCGGTTCGCCGGGAAAAAGCAGCATGTATCCGGCTTTGTCGATGATCACAGAATTCGGCTCGCGCAGCCGGGACCACGCTCCCATCAGCATCTTGCGCGGCACGCCGACGAGCGTCGCGTCATCGAGCCCGAGCACCACGCACTGCGAAAACTTCCCCGCCGCCGTCCGCGCGACCGGACCGCCCTTGAAGAGCCGCACCGCCCATTCCACGCCGGGCACACCGCGCACCCGATTCAGGTCGGTATCCTTGAGCGCTTTCGTCTCCTCGAAATAAACCGTCTGCGGATCCATGACCCACACCTCAGCCTCCGTCACGTCGCTGATCTGATTCCCCGTCCGACTCATGATGCCCGCGAAAATCGACGTCTGGTTTTCCAGCAGGAAGGTCGAAAACGCGATGGCGAAAACCAAACCGAGATATTTGGCCCGGTCGCCGGTCAGCATGCGCAGCGCGACGAAATTCATGTCATTCGAGATCGGCGAGTTGATCCGGCGGGAGCGTCATGCACGCCGCGAGAAAATCGGCGAAGAGCCACGCGGCTCCGGCGGCCTTGTGCGCTTTCTTGCGCGCGCCAAAGGCGGGCGTCGGCACTCGACGGCGGGACGAAGGATCTTCGTGGGGCGGGATCAGGTTCTTGAAGCGGCGGCGGGGATTGTTCATTTGGCGGCGCGGATGGCGGCCAGCGAGAACGCGTAGATGTGATCGACGAGTTGCTCGATGGACGGAGGTTTGCTGGCAAATTTCGGGTAGAGCCGCTCGATGAGCGGCCGGTCGTGCAGGTAGAAAAGGCACTGGCTGACCACGCTGAACCCGATCATCCAGACGCGATCCTTGGAGACTTTCCCCTTGGTCAGTTCGTTGATGATCTTCTCCATCTCCCGCGCCTGCGGACGAATCGCCTCCTCGACGATGATGTCGAGCGCATCGGAGGGTTCGGTCATCTCGCGAGCCATGAGCATGCCGTGCCACTTCGGGCGATCGGGGTGCAGGAGGCGGTTCAAAAATTGGTCGATGTAAAAGCGCAGCCGCTCCTCGGGCGGGCCGTCGCCGAGTTTCAGCGGACCGCCGACCGCCTGCGCAGTGCAGTGGCACTCGCTGAGCACCGCGCGGTAGAGCTCGGCCTTGTCGCGGAAGTGGTAGTTGATCGCCGCCACGTTTACCCCGGCGCGGTCCGTGATCTCGCGGACGGTGGCCTTGTGAAACCCGTGCTCGGCAAAAATGGCACCGGCACTGTCGATCAACTTGCGCCGGGTGTCAGGAATGATGGGGGATTCAGCGATGGCCAACATGGATTTATGAATTTCAAATGCTTGTTTGAAACGGGAATATGAAACGGACGCTTGAAGTGTCAACGCGACTTTTACGGGCACCTCGACCGACCGGATGCATGCCCGACTTTGGCCACGCACAGACACGGGACAGGCGGGCGGCGATGATCCGTGCTCTTCGGCGTCTGTCCGTGGCCGATCTTCCCGGAAAAGACCCCGCTCCAGTGCACGCGGCTTGTGCCGGGGCGTCGTCCATGCTCCTTTCCCTGCCCGCGCCGGCCTGGTGCGATTTCTTTTTTGTGAACGACCCATCCCCAGCTCCGCCGGCCAGCGCCTGGTCCGTCCTGCGCCGGCCCGCTTTTGCCCGCTACATGTCGGGCGAGACGATCTCGATGCTCGGCACGTGGATGCAGCAGATGGCGCAGGGCTGGGTGCTCGCCGGGCTCACGAGCAGCGCCTTCACGCTCGGGCTGGTGAATTTCGCATCCGGCATCCCGATGCTCGCGCTCACGATGTACGGCGGCGTCATCGCGGATCGCTTCGACAAGCGCTACATCCTGCTCGCTGCGCTGGTCGCGCAGGCCGCGCTCGCGGTGGCCATCGGCTGGTTGGTCGGCCAGGGGCGCGTCGAAGTCTGGCACATCGTGGTGGCGGGCGTGGCCCTCGGCGTGGTCATCGCTTTTGAAATGCCCGCGGCTTCTGCGCTCGTGCCGGAGCTGGTGGAAAAGGACCAACTCCGCGCGGCCATCGCCGTGGACCGGTCGATCTTTCATGCCACGCGCCTCGCCGGCCCGGCGCTCGGCGGCTGGCTCATCGCCAAGCTCGGACTCTCCGCCGCCTTTTACGCCAACGCCCTGAGCTTCAGCGCGCTCGCCATCGCACTGCTCACCATCCGCCCGCGCCGGACCGAACAACCACCCGACGACGGCACCGAACGCACCGGCATGATGCAAGGCCTCGCCTATGTCCGCGGCGATCGCCCGACGCTCGCGATGATCTCGCTGCTCGCCTCGGCCACGCTCTGCATTTCGCCCTTCTTCATGATCCTCATGCCGCTCTACTCGCAGCGCGTCCTCCACATCGGGCCGGAGCAGCACGGCTGGCTCATGGCCTCGTCGGGAATCGGCGCGTTTGTCGGTTCGATCTGGCTGCTCTCCATCGCCACGCTCAGGCGGCGCACCTACATGTTCAGCGCCATCGGCCTCATCACGCTCGCCATGCTCGGCCTCGCCGCCGCGCAGAGCCTGCCTGTCGCGATCGCCGCGATGATCGCCCTCACGCTCGGCACCTCCACGGTCTTCGGCCTCGCCAATACCATCGTGCAGGAACGCGCGCCGGACTACATCCGCGGGCGCGTCTCCGCCATCACCGGCCTGAGCTTTTTCGGCGTCCTGCCCTTCTCCGGGCTCATCGTTTCCAAGCTCGCGGATCTCATCGGTCTGCGCCTCGCCATGGGTTCGGCGGCGCTGACCTTCGGCGTCGTCGCCGCGCTGCTGCTCCGCAATCACCGACCGCTGCCCACGGATTAAGCGAGCCGCTGCATCTGCGGCTTGCTTCTGATCGCCGTCTGCGGACGTATTAGCACTCACCGTTTCCACCCGCATGAACCGCTTCCCTGCTCTCCTCGCTGCTTTCCTGCCCGTCCTCGCTCTCGCGCAAAACGCCGAGCACGGCGACCCGAACAAAAAGAAAGACCGCGACCCGGAGGGCGTGTCGTTGCAGGACACTGCGGAATCCGCGGTGAAGAAATTCAGCGTCGCGCCCGGGCTGCAAGTGGACGTCTGGGCCGCGGAGCCGCTGCTTGCAAATCCGGTGGCGTTTTCCTTCGACGACAAGGGCCGCGCCTTCATCGTGGAGACCTATCGCCGCCGCACCTCGGTCCCGGACATTCGCAAAAACACCGAATGGCTCGACGACATGCTGGCCATGCGCTCGGTCGAAGATCGCGTCTCCTTCCTCAAGAAAACGCTCGCCCCGAGCCTGAAACTCAAGCCGACCAAGGCGCGCGAAGACATCAATGCCGACGGGCAGTTTGACTGGAAAGACTGGGCTACGGAAAGCGAGCGCGTGAAGCTCGTGGAGGACGCGGACGGCGACGGCAAGGCGGATGTCTGGAGCGTCTTCGCCGAGGGCTTTCGCTCGGTCGAAACCGGCACCGCGGCCGGCGTGCTCGCGCGAGGCGACGATGTCTGGTTCGCGTGTATTCCCGACCTGTGGCACCTGCGCGGTGGCTCCGGGAAGCAGGCCTCGTCGAAGGAAAAGATGCTCAGCGGTTTCGGCGTCCACATCGCCTACGGCGGGCACGATATGCACGGCGTGAAGATCGGCCCCGATGGCCGCCTCTACTGGTCGATCGCCGACTGCGGCGCGCGCGTGAAAACCAAGGAAGGCAAAGTCCTCGACGCCGCGGACACCGGCGCCGTCTTCCGCAGCGAACTCGACGGCTCGAACGCCGAGCTTTTCGCCACCGGCCTGCGCAATCCGCAGTCGCTCGCGTGGAATGAACTCGGCGATCTTTTCACCGGCGACAACAACGCCGACGGCGGCGACAAGGCGCGCTGGACACATGTCGTGGAAGGCGGCGACTACGGCTGGCGCATCGGCTGGCAGTTTCTCCCGAAGCTCGGCCCGTGGAACTCCGAGGGCATGTGGAAGCTCGACGTCGAGAAAACCAATCTCGCGCTACTCCCGCCCGTCGGGCACATCGGCCACGGCCCCGCCGGCATCGCCTACTACCCCGGCACCGGGCTGCCCGAGAGCTATCGCGACCATTTTTTCTACGCCGACTTTCCCGGTGGCGTCCGCTCCTTCGCCCTGAAACCGAAAGGCGCGAGCTACACGGTCGATAATCCCGGCGACGTCCTCCAGGACAACCAAGCGAAAACCATGACTGGCAAGCTGCTCTGGGGGCTGTATCCGAGCGACGTGCAGTTCAGCACCGATGGCGGCGCGTATGTGCTCGATTGGGTGATGGGCTGGGAGAAGACCGGCAAGGGCCGTATCTTCCGCGTGCATGATCCCGCAGTCAGCGCCAGCCCGCTCGTGCAGGAGACGAAGAAGCTACTCGCCGAAGGCATGAGCCGCCGCAGCGAGGACGAACTCGTGAAGCTCTTCGGCCACGCCGACCAGCGCGTGCGGCTCGGCGCGCAGTTCGAGCTCGTGAAACGCGGCGACCCCGCCCCGCTCGTCCAGGCCACGTCCGACAAATATCCGCGCCTCGCCCGGCTCCACGGCATCTGGGGCGTCACGCAAATCTCGCGCACCCGGCCCAAGGCAGCGCAGGCGCTCAGCCCGCTGGCCAAGGACGAAGACCCCGAGGTGCGCGGGCAGTGGGCGAAGTTCGTCGGCGAAGCCGGGCACAAGGCCGACGTCGATCACGTCATCCGCCTGCTCGCCGATCCCGAGCCGCGCGTCCGTTTTTTCGCCGCGCAGGCCCTCGGCAAGCTCGGCATCAAGGAAGCCGTCCCCGCGCTCATCGCCATGCGGAACCTCGGCCACGAGACCGATGCCTACGTGCGCCACGCCACCGCCACCTCGCTCGCCACCTTGGCCGAAGAAAAGGAGCTCATCGCCGCGGCCGGCAACGAATCCGCCAATGTCCGCACGGTCGCCCTCCTCGCCATGCGGCGCCAATCCAGCACCGAGATCACGCGCTTCCTCACCGACAAAAAACCGCAGCTCGTCCTCGAAGCCGCGCGCGCCATTCACGATGCCGCGATCCCCGCCGCGCTGCCCGCCCTCGCCGCACTGGCGAATAAACCCGGACTGCCCGAGCCGGTGCGCCGCCGCGCGGTCAATGCGGGCTTTCTCCTCGGTTCCGCCGAGGCTGCCGAGCGACTCGCGAAAATCGCCGGCAACACCAAAGCTGACGCCGCCCTGCGGCTCGACGCGCTCGAAGCTCTGGGCGCATGGAATGAACCGTCCCGGCGGGATCGCGTGACCGGCCTCGTCCGCCCACCCGCGCCTTTCAAGCGCGACACCGCAGCGCCCGTGGCCGCTGTGCCCCGCATTCTGCCCGCTCTGCTGCGCGAGCCATCCGAAGATCTGCGCGTCGCCGCCGCCAAAATGGCCGGCACGCTCAAAGCCAGCTCCAGCGACAGCCTGCTCCTCGCCACCGCGGGCGACAAAAGCCTCGGCGGCCTGACGCGCGCGACCGCTCTGCAAGCGCTCGCCGCCATGGATTCGCCCAGGCTCGCCGACGCCGTCCGGCTCGCCGCCACCGATTCCGACAAGCTCGTCCTCGAAGCCGCGCGCGCCCTCGCCGCCAAAGTCTCCCCGCTCGACGCCGTGAAGCTCAACGCCCCGCTGCTCGACAAAGGCACCATCCGCGAAAAGCAGGCCGCGCTGGCCACGATCGCCGCGCAGCCCGTGCCCGAGGCGGATCAGATCATCCTCACCCAACTCGACCGCCTCGCGCAGAACAGCCTGCCACCCGCGATCCGGCTCGATGTCACGGAAGCCGCCGCGCTGCGCGATCACCCGGAAATCAAGCGCCGCCTCGCCGAGCGCGACGCAGCCTTGCTGCAAAACCCCGACCCGCTGACCCGCTGGCGCGATACCTTGGAAGGCGGCAACGCCAAGCTCGGGCGCGTGGTCTTCGAGGAAAAAGCCGAGGCCGCCTGCATGCGCTGCCACAAATGGAAAGGCGAAGGCGGCGACGTCGGCCCCGATCTCGCCAAGCTGCCCAAGACCGCCGACCGCGCCTACCTGCTCGAGGCCATCGTCGAGCCCAATGCGAAGATCGCGCCCGGCTACGACAACGTGCTGCTCACGCTGAACAACGGCGAGATGATCGCCGGGCTGCTCAACGCCGAGAAGGCCGACGAGGTCACGCTCATCAGCATCGCCGACGGCAAAAAGCAGCAGGTGAAGACCGCCGACATCAAGGAACGCATGCGCGTCCCCAGCGCCATGCCGCCGGGCCTCGGCGACGTGTTAGGCAAGCGCGACCTGCGCGACCTTATCGAATTCCTGGCCGGCGGGAAATAGACCCGGCGCACCGAGCCAAATCACCCGATGCCAACTCCAATTACCCCGTCCCATTCGCCTAATACCAAATTGGTGAAATGATCAGACACCTGCCCAGCCCGGAGGGCTGAAGGAAATTAGCTCCGGGTGAAACCCGGAGTTTCGGACCACCATCCGATGCACACCGGAGGGTGTGCCGGAAGCAGCCAGCCATGCACCTTCCCGCACCGCCTCCGGGGTGCCTCCGGTTTCTCTCAATATCCCCGGGTTTCACCCGGGGCTAATTTCCTTTCAGCCCTCCGGGCTGCGGGAGCGTCTGATTGTTTCCTGAAGTTGG
>JBBQYR010000077.1:0-20262 GCA_038208565.1 Chthoniobacterales bacterium | reverse complement strand
CTGATCGTCCACGCGATCGAGCGCGAACTGCTCGCTCGGACTATCCTGCAAAGGCAAGGCCGCAAGCGCGAGGAAGCCTGTGCCCGTCAGCCGCGAGCGCTTTTCCGCGACGCTGCGCGCGGGCAGCAGGTCGCCGGCGATCTGTTCCGCCGCGAAGAGCGCGAACGGCTTGTCCTCATTGAATGAATCGATGACCCAATCGCGATAACGCCACGCGTAGAGAAACGGCGAATTCCAAGTGCGCCCGATCGAATCCGCGTAGCGCACCACGTCGAGCCAGTGCCGGCCCCAGCGCTCCCCGAAACGCGGCGAGGCGAGCAAGCGATCCACGACTTTTGCGAAGGCCGCATCGTCCGGCGATGCGTCGCGGAGGAAAGCGGTGATCTCCTCGGGCGTCGGAGGCAGGCCCGTGAGGTCGAAGGTCGCGCGGCGCAGGAGCGTCGCGCGATCAGCGTCCGGATTCGGCGCGATGCCCGTGGCTTCGAGCTTCGCGAGGATGAAGACGTCCAGTCCGTCTTTGAGCCACGCGCTGTTTTTCACCGCGGGCACCGCCGGCTTGCGCACCGGTGCAAAAGACCACGGGAGCGAAGGGGGCTCAGCCGCGCCAGCCGAAATGGCGAGCAACGCAAGAACGAGAAGCGTGGATGTCGCTCGGTTCATGGGGGGTGCGCCAGATAAGCACAGCCCGGTCGCCTGCTCCAGTACCGATTGCCAAGTCTATTGGCCGGCGGGCGGCACCCAGCGTCCGGGTTCACGAGTGCCTGTGCCGACCCGCTTGGTCAGCGAGTCGCCTAGGTCTTCGCGCGCTTTTTCGGCGAGCACCTGGAGGCGTTGCACGACTTCCGGATTCTCCGCCGCCACGTTGCGCGTTTCGCCGAGATCGTCGCCGAGGTTGTAAAGTTCGAGGCCGACTGGGAGGGCTTTGTATTTGCCGGGGATGCCGTCCTTGCCCGGCTCCTGCCCCTGCATGCTGCGCGCCTTGTGCGGGAAGAAGAGCTTCCAGTCGCCGCTGCGCACGGCCTGCAGTTCATTAACGCCGTAGTAAAAGTAGTAGGCCTCGTGCGGGTTCTTCGCGCTCGAATCGCCGGCGAGCAACGGCCAGATGTCGAGGCCATCGATCTTGTGCTCGGGCAACTTTCCGCCGGTCAGCTTCGCGAGCGTCGGCAACAGGTCGATGGTCATCGCGGGTTCGGGACAGACGCTGTCGGCGGGGATTTTCCCCGGCCAGCGCGCGATGAACGGCACGCGCTGCCCACCATCGAACGCCGTCCCTTTTCCCTCGCGCAGCGGACCCGCGGAACCCGCGTGATTGCCGTAGCTGAGCCACGGGCCGTTATCGGTGCTGAAGATGACGAGCGTGTTTTCGTCGACCCCGTTTTTCTTCAGCGCGCCGAGGATTTCGCCGACCGCCCAATCGATCTCCATGATCGCGTCGCCGTAGAGCCCGGCGCCTGACTTGCCCTTGAACTTCGCGCTGACAAAGAGCGGCACATGCGGCTGGTTGGGCGTCACGTAGAGAAAGAACGGGCGCTCCTTGTTTCGCGCGATGAAGGAGACGGCGTGCTCAGCGTATTGCGTGGTCAGCTGCTCCTGGTCCTCGGGCGTGAGGCCGACCTTGATGGGTTGATCACCCTCGAAGAGTGGCAACGGCGGATACGCGCCGGGCTTGGCCGCAGGATGGAACGGCCACATGTCGCCGGAGTAGGGAATGCCGAAGTATTCGTCGAAACCGTGTTTGGTCGGGAGAAATTGCGGCCGGTCGCCGAGGTGCCATTTGCCGAAGATCGCGGTGGCGTAACCCTGCGCCTTGAGCATTTCCGCGATCGTCAGTTCGCCACCGGCGATGCCCGTCTTTGAACCCGGCCCGAGCGCGCCGTGCATGCCGATGCGATTCGAATAACATCCGGTGAGCAACGCCGCCCGCGATGCCGAGCACACCGCCTGCGCGACGTGGAAGTCCGTGAAGCGGCGCCCTTCCCGGGCCATGCGATCGAGGTTCGGCGTGGTGTATCCCTTGGCGCCGAAAACGCCGACATCGGCGTAGCCCTGATCGTCGGTAAAGATGATCACCACGTTGGGCGGGCGCTGTTTGGCTTGGGCCAAGGCGGAAAGAGCCAGGGTCGGAAGAAGGGCGAAGACGAGGGGGAAGAATCGCATGGGATCGAAGTGTGCGCGGCGGGCGGTCGTCCTACAACCCCGGCGCCCGACGAAAGTCTCACGACTCAGCCGTCGGCCTCGCTGATTTTGCTTTTGACACGCCCCCAGCGTCTCCGCACCACTCACCACCGCCCCCATGAAATCGCTCTCCTTCCGCCGCTCGCTCCCATTTTTCACCGCGCTCATCGCCAGCACGCTCGTCCACGCGCAGGCACCCAAACCCGCGCCCGCGCTGAGCGTTTCCACCGATCGGCCGGACGCCATTTACCGACAAGGCGAGACCGTGACCTTTGTGCTCAAAGCTGCGCCCGACGCCAGAGTCGCGCCGGATGCGGAGATCGCCTGGACGATCAGCAAGGACGGCGTGCCGCCGGTGCAGTCGGGCAAGATCAAGCTCGCGGACGGCGCGGCGCGCGTGACCGCCACGCTCGACGAGCCCGGCTTCCTGCTTTGCCGCGCGACGGTCAATGTCGCCGACAAACCCGTCGCCGCGCTCGGAGGCGCCGGCGTGGACCCGGCGAAGATCGCGCCGAGCCTGCCGGTGCCCGCGGACTTCGCGGCATTCTGGACCGCGCAAAAGCAGCAGCTCGCCGCGGTGCCGATGAAGTCGAAGCTGACGCCAGCCACCCCGGCTTCCACGAAAGTGGTGGCCTTCGACGTGCAGGTGGATGCGCTCGGCGCACCGGTGTCGGGTTATCTCGCGCGGCCTGTGGACGCGAAACCGAAGAGCCTGCCGATCGTGCTCCTCGTGCATGGCGCGGGGGTGCGCAGCGCCAGCCTCATTGGCGCCGCATCGTGGGCCGATCGCGGCATGCTCGCCATGGACATCAACGCCCACGGCATCGCCAACGGCCAGCCCGACGCCTTCTACAAGGAGCTGACCGAGGGCGCGCTCAAGGATTACCGAAGCATCGGGCGCGAATCCCGGGAGACGTGTTATTTCACCGGCATGTTTCTGCGGCTCGTGCGCGCGCTCGATTTCCTCTGCGCGCAGCCGGAGTGGGATGGCAAAACCGTGGTCGTCTACGGCGCGAGCCAGGGCGGGTTCCAGGCTTTCGCCGCCGCGGCGCTCGATGAACGCGTGACCTTCTTTGCCGCCGGAGTGCCGGCGGGCTGCGACCACAGCGGGATGGTGGTGAATCGCGTCGCTGGCTGGCCGAAGATCGTGCCGGTCGTGGAAGGGAAGCCCGACGCCGCAGCGCTCGAAGCGACCCGCTATGTGGACAATGTGAATTTCGCCGCGCGGACCAAAGCGAAAGGCGCGTTTCTCACCGTCGGCTTCATCGACACGACCTGCCCGCCGACCTCGGTGTATGCTGCTTTCAACGCGCTACCGATCGCGGACAAAAAGATCTTCAACGACATCCCCAGCGGTCACTCGAACTCCCCCGCCGCCACCGCGGCGATGGTCGAAGCCGTGGCCGCGCACGTGAAGGCGCAGGCTGGCGCGCCGCGTTAAATCGCTCGCACCTTTCCACGGCGCACGGCCGGTCAGCCCGTGATCTTCGTGTAGGCGTGGCCTTCGTTTTGGTCGATGCGCTCGGGGCGGCCTTTGTTTTGATAGACCAGCTTGGTGTGATCGACGCCGAGCAGGTGGAGGATGGTCGAGTGCAGATCGTGGACGTGCAGTTTGTCCTGCACGGCGTAGAGGCCGAGGTCGTCCGTCGCGCCGATCGTTTGCCCGCCCTTCACCCCGCCGCCGGCCATCCACATGGTGAAGCCGCCGGGGTTGTGATCGCGTCCGCCGCCCTGTTCGCTCATCGGCGTGCGGCCAAATTCTCCGCCCCAGATAACGAGTGTTTCGTCGAGCAGACCACGCGCTTTCAAATCGGCGAGCAGGCCGGCGATGGGCTTGTCCACGGCGCGGCAGAGCTTCGAGTGGTTTTCCTCGAGCTTCGCGTGGCTGTCCCATTTGCTGCCGGCGCCGCTGTAGAGCTGGATGAAACGCACGCCATTTTCCACGAGACGGCGGGCGAGCAGACAGTTGCGGCCATAGACCGCGGTCTCGGGCGCATCCATGCCGTAGAGGGCCTTGGTCGCGTCGGTTTCCTTGCTGAGATCGACGGCCTGCGGCGCTTTCGCCTGCATGGTGTAAGCGAGCTCGTAGGAGCGGATGCGGGCCTCGAGTTCGGTGTTGTCGGTCCGGCTCGTGCCGTAGTCGCGGTTGAGGGTGGCGAGCAGGTCGAGTTTGTCGCGCTGCCGCTCGGCGCTCAGGCCCTTGGGGTTTTCCAAATACTTGATCGGCACACCGTCGGAGCTGAACTCCACTCCTTGATGCACCGCGGGCATGAAGCCGCTGCCCCAGTTGCGCACGCCGTTCACCACGGTGCCCTCGCTATCCTTGATGACCACGAAGCCGGGCAGGTTCTGGTTTTCGGTGCCGAGGCCGTAGCTGACCCACGCGCCGAGCGAGGGGCGTCCGCCGAAGATCGAACCGGTATTCATCTGGCAGACGCCGCCGGCGTGGTTGATGCCATCGGAGACGCACGAATTGATGACCGCGAGGTCGTCCGCGTGCTGCGCGACATTTTCAAACCAATCCGAAATCACGAGGCCGCTCTGCCCGTAAGGTTTCCAGGTGCGTTTGCACTCGAGCAGCGGCGCGCCGCTTTCGCCCATCGCGAGGACGGGTTCCTTGAAGCTCGGGGGCAGTTTCTGGCCGGCGAGTTGGTTGAGCAGCGGCTTGCGGTCGAAGGTGTCGAGATGGCTCGGGCCGCCTTCCATGAAGCAGAAGATCACGTTCTTCGCGCGGCCGGCGCGCTGCGGCAGACGCGCGAGTGCGGGATTGCTGGCGCTCGGGGCCGCGAGCACCGTTTCGCCCATCAGCGCGGAGAGCGCGACGGCACCGAAACCGCAGCCCGTGCGGCGCAGGAATTCGCGACGGGAAGTGGGGAGGTCGTAGTTGTGACAGGGCATGGTGTTAGTGGAGGTAAAAGAACTCGTTGGCGTTGAGCAGGACGTGACAGAGATCGGCGAGGGCCTGTTTGCGCGGGTCCATGACTTCGGCGTTGTCGGCACTGGACCAGGCGAGCAGCTCACCGGGACCGGTCTTGGCGTTCCAAGTCACGAGTGCGGGCGCGGACCACTTCGCCGGATCGGGCGCAAAGGATTCCTCAGGCAGCAGTCCGCGGACGACCCGCGCAGCTTCGATGCGGCCATCCCAATGATGCGCGGGCGCGCGTTTGTTCACGCCGCCGATGACCAACCCGGAAACGCCGTTGCTCAATCCCGCCCGCACGATGTGCGGCGCTTCGGAAGTGAGCACGGGCGCGTTCGGCTTGCCGATCTGCTGCACGCGGAAAGTCACGGTGTGCGCGGCACACGAGACCTTCACCGCGACGTGATAAGTGACCCCGAGTTCGAGCCGCAAATCGGACGCCACGGGTTCGTAGGCGATGTTGCGGTTTTCGTCTTCGCCGACGAGTTGGATGATCAGGTTGCGCGGCTTGAAGCGTGATTTTTCGCCCGTCACGCCGAGGCTCCAGCCAAAGGCTTCGACGTTTTCTTTCCCGTTGTTCCAGCGCGATGCGATCGTCCGCACCGCTGCGGCGGCGTCGATGGTGTTCAGCGTGACCACGGCCTCGATGGTGAATTCGTCGCCTTCCTTTTCGGCGGTGCGGGCGACGAGGCGCTCCTGCGGAGTGTTCTCCTGAAACGCGCTCGCGGTCGCCAGATCCACGGCGGCCGGCGCAGGTCCCGAATCGCCCGGCGTGCCCGCGCGCTTCTCGATGAAGCTCGCGGCCATCTCGATTTCCTTCGCGGTCGGCGGTCGGCCCAGCGCGTACTGCCAGGCTTCCTCCACGGAGTTCACGCGCGTCGCGAGCTTCTGCGCGCGGGCCAGCGGCCAGTCGCCATTCACGAGCAGCAGGGCCTGCGTCGGCGTGGTCGTGCTCTGCCGCTCGGAAGTGCTGGCGAAACCGGCGGGCGCATCGAGCGCGCGGAGGAGTTCGTTTTGGCTATTGCGCTTTTTCGTGGTGTAGATCGAGCGGCGCGTGCCGTTGGCGTCGGTCGAGGGACCGCCTTCCTGGAGATCGAGTTCGCCGCTGGCCGCGAGCATCGCGTCGCGCACCTGTTCGGCGTCGAGCCGGCGCGGGTTGAAGCGCCAGAGGTATTTGTTCGTCGGGTCGATCTTCGTCGCGACCTCCGGCACGGTGCGATGTGCGGTCTGCCGATACGTCGCCGAAAGCAGGATCTCGCGATGCAGTTTCTTCAAGCTCCAGCCGCCCGCGAGGAAACGCTGCGTGAGATAGTCGAGCAGTTCGGGATGCGTCGGGTCTTCACCGAGCTCGCCGAAATCATTCGGCGTCGCGACGATCCCGCGCCCGAAGAGATAGTGCCAGACGCGATTCGTGATCACGCGCGTGGCGAGCTGGTTGTCGGGCCGCGTGATCCATTGGGCCAGCGCGCTGCGGCGGCCGGTAGAGTTGGGCAGCGGCTCGATCGCCGGCTCCTTCGGCTCCAGCAAAGTGAGGAAACCGGGCGCAATGTCGTTCTCGCCTTTGCGCGTCTTGAGGAGGTTCTTCGGCCCTTTGTTCGTCGCATCGGTCGCGATGAAGGCGTCGAGCAGTGGCTTCGGTTTGATGTCGTCGAATTTCTTCAGCTCTTCGACCAGCGCCTGATACTTCGCCTTTTCCTCCGGCTTCTTGATCGACTTCAGCGTGTCGAAACGTTCGCGCTCGTACTCCATCTGCCGCTCGCAGAAATAGGAAAACTGCCAATCCTCCGGCGTCCGATCCTCGGGCTTCTTGTCCACCATCGCGCGGATGTCGTCGGTGAATTTTTCGTAAGCCTTGTCGATGTTCTTTTTGATCATCGGCTCGACGATCGCGTCGATCTGCGCGCGGATGTCCTTCGTCGCTTCCTCCCACTTCCCCTGCTGCTCGGCGAAGCGCGCCTTCTCCGCATCGGTCGCGAGCTTCAGGTCGTCGCGCCAGCGCACCGGGGTGAAGAATGCGCGCAGCCGGTAGTAGTCCTTTTGCAGGATGGGATCGAACTTGTGGTCGTGGCACTTGGCGCAGCCGTAGCTCAGCCCGAGGAAGAGCTCGCCCGCGTTGTCCGTCAGGTCGGTGAGGATCACTTCGTACTGCCCGCGCGCGTCGCGCTGATTGTATTCGTAGATCGGATTCCGGAGATACGAAACGCCCACGAGCACGTCGGGATTTTTCGGATCGATCTCGTCGCCCGCGAGCTGCTCCCGCACAAACTGATCGTACGGCTTGTCCGCGTTCAGGCTCTTGATCACGTAATCGCGATACGCAAACGCCGCCGGGCGCGTGGCGTCCTGATTGTAGCCGTCGCTCTCCGCGTAGCGGGTGAGATCGAGCCAGTGCTGCGCCCAGCGTTCGCCGAAGCGTGGGCTGGCGAGCAGTGCGTCGATCAGCTTTTCGTAAGCCTGCGGGTCCGCGCTGCTCACGAACGCATCCGCCTGCGCCTTCGTCGGCGGCAGGCCGTGGAGATCGAAATAGAGCCGGCGCACCAGCTCGCGGCGGTCCGCTTCCGGCGCGGGAGTGAGGCCCAGCTCCGCGTGTTTTTTCGCGACGAATTGGTCGATCGGCGTCTTCGCCCAATCACCCTTCACCTCCGGCGGCGCCGGCTTCGTCAGCGGCTGGAACGACCAGAACTTGCGGGCCTTGTCGGTAAAACCGAACTCGTCCACCGCCACGCGGCTCGCTTCCGTTTCCGGCCACGGCGCTCCGAGCTTCACCCACTTTTCAAGGATCGCGATTTCCTTCTCCGGCAGCTTTTCCTTCGGCGGCATTTCGAAGTCCGGGTCCTTGTAGCGGATCGCCTCGATGATCAGCGATTTATCCGGGAGGCCCGCGATCAGCGCCGGGCCGGAATCGCCACCCTTGTGGATGTAAGCGATGTTATCCATCCGCAGGCTGCCCTTCTGCTTCTTCTCGCCGTGGCATTCGTAGCAGCGGTTCGCGAGCAGCGGGCGGACTTCCTTTTCGAAAAAAGCCAGCGCCTCGCGTTTGGCATCGTCCTCCGCGGCGAAGGCGGAAGCAGTCGTCAGCAGGGCGAGCAGGATCGGCAGTCGTTTCATGGTGGGAAAAATCATTTGAGGCGCAGCGTCGGCGGGCGGGCGGTGGGGTGTTCCTTCGAGGCGAAGCCGTGCGCGAGGCCGTTGGAGTCGGACTCGCCGGTTTCACGGACAATGAGAAAACTCACCACGCCGTCGATGTCTTGGTGGATGAAATCCGCGAGCGCGTCGCTGCGAATGGTCAGCGGCCCGCCCGAGCCGCCGCGCGGAATCCAGAACTCCGCGAGCTTGCGCGCCTGATTAAGATTTGCGCCCTCGTCCGTGCAGCCCGGCAGCGAAGCCCAGCGCACTTCCGTTTCGTCCCAAGCGTCGAGCGCCTCGTCGGTCAGGCCATAGACGGCGAACCGCGAATCCGGCACGAGCGCGGCGAATCCGAACCCGCTCGGCTCCGGATCGAGGACGATCTGCGCTTCGGCGATTTTTGCCGTGGCCACTTGCGAGACGTCGAACGAGATCACCGCCCGGCGCTCGTTGTTGCGGCCCGCTTCGATGTCGCTGTGCTTCACGATGATCAGCGGCTGCGCGCCGAACGACTGGCCGTTGTCGCCGCGCCGGGCATAGGCGTCCTTGCCGCGGCCAAACGAAGTCGGGATCGCCGTCCAGCCGCCGGCCTCCTGCACCTGCTCGCCGCGCGTCGGTTCCTGCCCGAGCGAAGTACTCCCCGAGCCCACATGCAGGCCCTTGCCTTCGGTCAGGCGTTTCATTTTTCCGCCCGCCAGACCGCCAATCTCCACCTCGCCCTCGAAGACGCGCACCTGCGAGTTGCCGGTCGCCGCCGTGGTCACGCCGAACTTCGTCCCGAGATCGACCACCTTGATATCCGGCGTATCGATCGTGAAGCCATGCGCCGGCTCCGGCACCTCCGCGGTGAGCGTGCCCTCGACGAGCCGGCAGTGCATCGCCGTGAGAATCTCCAGCGTCGTCGGCGCTTCTATCGTCACCGTTGCGCCGCTTTTGAACTTCAGCGTGGCGATGCCCTCGACGAGCGCGAGCCGGCCGATGCCGAGTTTGGAATTCACCGCCGTCGGCAGCTCCGAACCGGCCCACTTGCAATTATCCGCCTGCACCAGCGTCGCCACCGGGCGGGCGAAAAGCGTCCCTTTGCCAAAAGCAAACGCGCTGACCGCGAGCGTTACGCAAGCCGCCGCGGCCGCCGCCCACATCGCCACCGGCCAGCGCCGCACGATCTTCTCCTCCGCGATCGGGGCTTCATCAATCAGCTCAACCAGCGTCTCGCGCTCGGCCTGCAGCGCAGCGTGCAGCCACATCTGATCCACATACTGCGCGCGCAGCTCCGCGTCGCGGATCACGTCGGCCTTCAGCGCGTCGTGATCCTCGGGCGAAAGCAGCCCGTCGAGCGCCCGCTGGATGCGATCATCGTTGGCGGTGAAATCCGTCATGACGTGTGCGCGAGCTGGCGACTCACGCATTCATGGAGCACCTGGCGGATGCGGCTGAGCAGCCGATACACGGCCTCGACGGTGCGTTCGCTTTTCGCCGCGATCTCCTCCACGCCGCAGTCTTCGTAGTAACGCCAGACGACGATCTTCCGATGCGCCTCGGGCAGCTTGCGCAGGCAGATCTTCAGCGCGTCCGCCTTGTGATCGAGCGTATCCGCGCGCCGATCGATCTCCGCCGCGACCGCCTCGATGAACTCCTCATCGAGCGTCGAGCTGGGCCGCTTCTTCTCCGAGCGCCGGTAGTTCAAAATCTGGTTCGTCGCGATCTTCCGCGCCCACGCCCGGAAGTTCGTCCCCGTCTCGAAGCTCGCGAAGTGTTTCCACATCGTCACCTTCACCTCCTGCAGGATGTCCTGCGCATCCGCCGCGCTCGCCACGAGGCTGAAGACATAGGTCGCCAGCCAGCGGTCGTGCTGGGTGAGCAGGCGGAGATACGCCTCCGTGTTTTCCGTGGGATCTGGGGGATGGGAATCCATGTTTCGGAGCCTGAAGGTTGGCCCGGACCGGAATTGGACAACTATTTTCCGAAAATTTTTGGGAGGCGACCCCTGGAGGTGACTTTCCGTGAGTCAGTCGATCGTCGCGGACGGCCGGCCGTTCACGCCTCCTCCAGCATCCGCGTCGCGTCGCCGAAGGTCTTCGGGCGCACGTCCATATTGTCCATCATCGACATGAAAAGGCGGCAGAGCTGGCGTTCGGGCTGGTCTTTGTAGTCGAGCACGCGACCGCCCTTCAGGCGGCCGCCGGCGCCGCCGAGGACGATGACCGGGAGCTGGTCGTTGTCGTGCTTCGCGCCGGCCATCATGCTTGAGCAGTGGAGCAGCATGGTGTTGTCGAGCAAGGTGCGCGGGCCTTCCTGAATGGAGTCGAGCTTGCGCGCGAGGTAGGCGAGTTGCTCGATGAAGAACTGGTTCACTTTCAGCCAGTCGTCGCCATCGCTGTGCGAAAGCAGGTGATGGATCATGTAGTCGATGCCGTGCCCGACCTGCTGCACGCTGGGCAGATTCGGGAAACGCAGCGCGCTGTGATCGTTGTTGAGCTTCAGCGTGGTGATGCGTGTGGTGTCGGTTTGGAAACCGAGCGCAAGGAGGTCCATCATGAGCCGCATGTGCTCGCCGATGTCCTGCGGGATGCCGTCGGCGGGGCGCTGGATGTTTGGCTTGTCGAGCGTGGGGCGCCAGCCTTGCAGCTCGCCGCGCTGGCCTGCGTTTTCGATGCGCTTTTCCACCTCGCGCACCGAGTAGAGATACTCGTCGAGCTTGCGCTGGTCGCTGCGGCTGATGCTGCGGCGCAGGTCCTGCGCATCGGCCAGCACGGCATCGAGCACGCTCTTGTCGCCGGGCGTTGCGTCGTCCTTGAAGAGCCGGTCGAAGGCCAGCGCGGGGTAGAGTTCCAGCGGCGTCGGGGTCGTCGGCGAGCTCCACGAGATGTGCGAGCTGTAGAGCATCGAGTAGTTTTTGTGTACCGAAGGATTCGACCGCTCGCAGCCGAGCACGAGGCTCGGCACTTTCGTCGAACGTCCATACGTCTGCGCCAGCACCTGGTCGAAGCTCGTGCCCGAGCGGATCTCGCCGCCCGCCGCAATCGGCGCGCCCGAAAGCAGATTGCCCGTCTGCGAGCTGTGGATGTTCCCCTTCCGCGCCTCCTCGTGATACAGCCCGCGCACAAAGAGCAGCTTCTCCCGGAAGTCCTGCAACGGTGCGAGCACCTTGCCCAGCTCCATCCCTTTCCCCTCGCCCTTCGCCCACCATTCCTTGGAATGGAAACCATTGCCCGAAAACAACACCGCCAGCCGCACCGGCGCTTCGCTGGCTGGTTTGTTGCGGCGCGGTTCGTCGCCCCACACATTGAAGGACTCCAGCCACGGCAGGGCCATGGTGACGCCAACTCCGCGCAGGAAGGCACGACGGGTGAAACGATGGGTGTTCATAGGATTCAGTTGCTAGTGAGGTAATCCCGCCCGCGGACTTCGCGGAACTGCGGGCTGCGGACAATCAGTTCCATCGCGGTGCTGACGCGATATTCGTTGGCCTTGAGCTGGGTGAGCATGGACTCGATCAGCGGCTTGTCGGAAAGCTGCACGCTGCGACCGAGAGCGTAGCCGAAGAGTTTGCGGCAGAACTGGCGGACAAAATCGTCGCCCCGGGTGTTCAGGAGATAAGCGCGGAGGCCGTCGAGGCCGTCGATCGGCGTGCCGTTGGAGAGCTTCGTGTGCGTGTCGATCACGAGGCCGGCCGCATCCTGTTTGCGGACGCGACCGATGGCGTCGAAGCCTTCGAGCGCGAAGCCAAACGGGTCGATGCGCTGATGGCAGCCGGCGCATTTCGGATCGCTGCTGTGGCGCTCGATCAACTGACGCTCGGTGAGGCCTTGCGGAGCTTCCTCGGGAAGCACCGGCACGCCCTTGGGAGGACGCGGCAGCTTTTCGCCGAGGACCACTTCGCTGAGCCAGTTACCACGCAGGATCGGGCTGGTGCGCGAGGCTCCGGCCTGCTTTGCCAGCGTGGCGGCGAAGCCGAGAACGCCGCCGCGGCCCTGCGCTCGCAAGCCATCCACGCGCTGCCAGTCCTCGCTTTTCACCTCCAGCCCATAATGCTTCGCCAGCGCGCCATTCACGAAACTGTGATCGGCCGCGAGCAGCGAGAGCACGGAGCGATCAGCCTGGAAAAGATCCATGAAGAAACGCACCGCCTCCTCCTGCATGTCGGCGCGCAAGCTGACGAAGGTGGGGAAGTGCCGCTCGCTCTTTTCATCGAGCGTCTCCACATCGCGCACGTGCAGCCACTGGCAGCCAAACTCGGTCGCGAGCCGGCGAGTGCGCGCGTCTTTCATCATGCGGCGGGTCTGTGCGGCGAGCACGTCGGGGTCGCGCAACTTGCCGGAAGCCGCGAGGCCACGCAGTTCGGCGTCGGGCGCGGAAGACCACAGGAAATAACTCAGGCGCGTGGCGAGTTCCCAATCATTCACCGGCGCGGCTTTCGGGCCGGGCGCGGCTTTCTCGCCGCGATACAGAAACGCCGGAGTCACGAGCACGCGGGCGAGCAACATGCGCACGGCAGTGGCGTGCGGCAGTTCCTGTTGGCGGAGCTTTTGGTAAAGAGCGCGCAGCTCGGACTGCTCCGTCTCGCCCAGCGGACGACGCCAGGCCTGCGTGGTGAAATCGAGCACGGCCTGCACATGCCTCGGCTCGGCATCGAGTTGCTGTTTCTTGAAAGCCTCCGCGCCGCGCATGATTGGCTCGCGCATCGGCTCGAAGGCCTCGGGCTTCCCATCCTGAGTGGCGAATTGGTAGAGCTGCTCGAAGACATCGACCTGCTTGAGCGGCGATTCGCTGACGAAGCGCAATTCATCCCACAAGCGGTCGAGCTCGGCGATCTGCGCCTCGTCGAGCATCAGGCGCTTCAAGTGTTCGTCCTCGCGATAGAACAGGGTCAGCGTCACCACCTCATCCACGGGCACGATTTTCGTGTAACACAGCGCGACGGGGAACAGCGCGCGGAACTCGTCAAAGGCCGCTTCAAAGCGACTGCGCGCCGCGCTGCCGTCGTTCACGATCACGGGGGCGCTGTGCTGCGTGCGCAGGTTGTTGTCGCTCCACTGGCCCTTGGCTTGCGCGGACTCGGCCTTGCCGGCGGCGATGCCCTGCAGCGACTCGGGCTTGGTGGTCAGCACCTGCATCTGCACGCTGCCTTCGGCGGAGGCGAGTTTGCCCGTAGCCACAAACTCCGCGCCATCGATCAAGGACGCCGGTAGCTTCACCTCGATCACCGCAGGTGCCTGAACGCTGAGACTCATCGTGGGATCGATGCCGTAAACGGAAGGTGTGCCATCATCGGTCGCGGGCGCCGCGGAGCGCAGCGCGGCGCCGAGCAGCGGGCCGGCGAAGGACAACAACTGGCCGTGCAGCGCCCGGTTCGGCGAATCCGTAGCCACGCTATCGAGTCCGCTGGCGAGGAGTTCCTGCACCTGCTGCGCAAGACGCTGGCGCTCGGCTGCATCGTTCGATTGACGCCACTGCGCCAGCAGCGAGCCGCCGGGAATCGCCGGAGCCACTTCCGCAGTCGCCGGCTGGCTCATGAAGTGCCACACCGCGTTGTTGCCGTGGCGGTCCGCATGCGGATTGCCCGCGAGAATGTTAGGCGACACGTCCTTGGCGAGATCCCACTCCGTCGCGCCATCGTGCAGCGTCAGATTCACCGCCGTGAGATCGCAGGCGTGGTCGCCATCGCACGGACCGATCACCACGGCGATCACGTCGCCACTCTGCACGCGCACGTTTTCAAACGGCCCCATCGCGCTCACCGTCGCGCCTTCGGTCGCGCCGTTGGCCAGCACTTCGCGCGTGGGACCGCGGCGCAGCTCCAGCGCCCAAGTGACACCGTTGCCGCAGTCCGTATGGACATCCTGCACATTCCCACCAATCCGCAGCGCACCCGCCACCGGACTGCGCCACGCGATGACGGACGCCTGCGTCGGCGACGGATGGGTGGTCACGCTGTGCCCTTTCATCGTGCCGGGCGTCTGCACCGTGGCATCGGAGGAGTTGGCCATCACGCTGAGCGCCTGCTCGCCGGCCCAGCCTTGGATGAAATTGTAGTCCGGCGTGCTCTTGATCTGTTTCGCCAGCCGTGGCTCCAGCTTCACCTCGCCCGCCGTGCCGATGCCGAGATAATTGAGCCAGCCCACGAGCACCTCCGGCTCCACGCCATGCTTTTCGGACAGCTTCGCGATGTCCGCGCGCTCCGCGCTCATCTGCGCCTCGTGCGCAGCGGCGAGGCACGGCCTCACGCTGGTGATCACCTTCCCGCGCTGCTTTTCCAAACGCTGCAGGACCGACCGCACGTTTCGCAGGGGCAAGTCCGCGCGTCCCGGCGAAACCAACCGCGCATTTTCCCACAGCGCGACATCACCCGCGCTGCCGTCGCCGGCATCCGTCGTGGTGAGATAAAGCGTCACGTCACTGCCGTCCTTGGGCGCGGTCAGTTTCACGCGCATCGCATGTTGGGCCACGAGCGGCGCCACCGGTTCCTGCCAGCTTTTCGGGCCGTTCTTCTTGCCGATGTGTCCCACGCTGGCAAACCTCCACAGCGCCTGCTGCCAGAGCTCGATATCCGCGGCGGTGAGCTTTCCTTCGCGGAACTTGCGGCGTAGCGGGTCGAGCAGCACGGATGGCTTCGTGTCTGTGAACGCCTGCTTGAGCGCCGTGAGGTATTTGGCGTTCAAGCCCCCGGCACTCGCCTGGCCTTGCAACGCCGCCAGATACTTCGCCAAGGGCAACCGGCCGCCGGCGTTCGTGTCAAACTTGATGCCCTGCAGATTCACCGCCGTGGCTCCGCCGGACTCCGAGAAGCGTGCATAAAAACTCCGGATTTTCGCCAGCATCTCGTCCGTCCAGTCCCGCGAGGAAGCGCCTGCCGAGAAATGCATCCCCTGCGGCGTCAAGACCGCGTGACTCGCGATCTCCTTGGCCGCGTCGAGATATTTGGTCAGCAAGGCCGGCGACATCACCAGCGCCGCGCCGACATTTGTGAATCCTTCACCTGCCGCGCCATCGATCGGGAACTCCTTGACCGGATCGAGCGACTCCACGCCGGTCAGGTCCCGGATCGTGTAAGTATATTCCATGTTGGAGAGCCGCCGGATCACCACCGGACCCGGATCGCCCGCATTGGCGAAAGCGATCTGATCCAGCGTCCCCTGCATCCAGTCGGTGAGCATCTTCATCTGCTCCGCCGAAGGCCGCGGCTTGCCTTTCGGAGGCATCTCGTGATCGCGAATCTGATCCAGCGAATGCTCCCAAACCATCGGGTCGCCCTTTACGAGTTCCAGCGACGTGAACCGCTCCAAGTCGAGGTCACCCTTCTGCTTCTCCGTGGAATGGCAGGTGATGCAATACTCCTTCAGCAACGGCTGGATGGACTGCTGAAACGGATCGGCGAATGCCGCCGACGCACTCATGGCGAGCAGTCCTGTGAGGGTCCAGGGTCGCAGGAATTTTTTCACGTCAGCACCTCCTTCGCGACGTGGCGTTCCACATCCGTGAGGCGGTAGTCGCGACCGGCGTGGCGATAGGTGAGCTCCTTCTTCTTCGGTGGCATCGCGAGGTCTTCGTCCTCGTAGCGCACCGCCTTGATGAGCAGCGACTCCTCCGGCTTCCCCGGCACGATCGCCGCGCCCGAGTCGCCGCCTTTTTGCCACCCCGCTCGCGTGTCGAGCGCGAGCCCGCCCTTGGTCTTCTCCCCGCCGTGGCTTTCGTAGCAATGCTCGGCGAGCAACGGGCGCACCTTTGCCTCGAAGAATTCCAAGTCGCGCGACGCGAGATCGGCGGCTTGAAGACTCCCGGCCCAGCTCATCGCGAAGAGGGCCAGCTTCGCCGCTCGCGCTGGTGGCCGGCTCTTGCGGGGAACTTCGGTTCCGTTTTGCGACGGCGTCGAGTCCACCGGGAATTTTGCGAGCGACCACTCGAGCGAGCCTTGGATGTGCGTGGCCATCGTTTTCGCGGCGAGCTCCGGCCGGCCGGAAGCCAGCGCCGCGAGCAGGCGGCGATGGGAATCGACGGTGATCCGGCGCGGCTCAAAGGCGAGCTTCTCCTGCAAGCGGTGCGTGTAAGCCAGGCCCATCTCGAACTGCCAGCGGATACCCGCCCAGGCGGCGATCAACCGGCGATGCCCCGAGAGCAGCACGATGGATTCGTGCATCTCGACATCCAGGCGCGAGAGTTCGCCGAGCGTCGCCGCCGCCTCCTGCTTCCGCAGGTTTTCCTCGATCTGCCGCGTGTCCGCTTCCGTCCAGCGCTCCGCCGCGAGCCGCGCCGCGAGACTCTCCAGCGCCATGCGCATCGAGCAGATTTCCTGAAAATCCTGCGCCGCGAGTGGCCGCACCCGAGTCCGGCTGCGGTCGTTGAATTCGACCAGCCCGTCCCGCTCCAACGCAATGAGCGCTTCCCGGATTGGCGCGCGGCTGGCGCCGAAACGCTCCGCCAGCACCGGCTCCGCCAGCGGCATGCCCGGTTTGATTTCCCCGGAGACGATCGCGCGGCGCAATCGGCGGGTGATATCCTCGGTGCGGTTCGGTCGCGGGGTTTGGTTCAGGCGGGGGGGCATGAGGGATCGATAAAGTGTCGACACTTCCTATCCCGGTGCCAGACGTACCTTTGAGAAAAGAACCGCTCAGCTCGTCACGCCAATACGAAAGGTGGCGCGCCAGACGTTGGGATGCCCGCTATTTTGGCAGTGCGAAGGCTACCCATGCATCGCCAGCGGGGCCGCCGAGTTTGCCGGCGCCGGTTGCCGGTAGGACGATGAACTGGCGACCGTTCACTTCGTAGCTCGCGGGCGGCGCGGTGCCGTGGAGCGGCAGTTCGCGCGCCCACAGCTCGGCGCCCGTGTCCGCATCGAAGGCGCGGATTTTTCTGTCCCGCGTGCCGCTGGCAAAAACGAGCCCGCTCGCCGTGACCATGCAGCCGCCAAAATTCTCCTGCCCCGTCTGCGGCACACCGCGCGCGGTCAACTCCGCGTATTCGCCGAGCGGCACCTGCCACGCGAGTTTGCCGGTGTTAAGGTCGATACAGTTCAGCGTGCCCCACGGCGGTTTCGTGCCGGGGAGACCCTCGGCATCGACCAGCCGGTTCCACCCACCAAAGGTCCACTTCACCGGCGCCTTCGGATCGAGCGGCGGAATCGGGCGATCGCGGCAGAGCACAAACTCGAGCAGCGGTTTGATCTGCGCTTCGGTCAGGAAAGCCATCGGCGGCATCGAGCCGCGACCGTTCTTGAGCTGCTCGCGAAGGTCCGCGTCCTTGAACCGATGCCGCACGCCGCGCAACGGCGGCGCGTGGCCGATGCCGCGGCGATCCGGTCCATGGCAGCCGGCGCAGGTCGTCTGGTAGACCTGCTCGCCAGCCGTCGGCGGTTGCGCGGGCGCGGGATCGTCGTCGCGGAAACAGGTGATGAACCACGGGATCTCGTTCGACGTGACGTAAAGCCGTCCGCGCGAATCGGCTGCTGCGCCGGTCCACTCGGCGCCGCCGTGGATATTAAACATAAGGGTCGGTCGCGCTTCCTCGATGCTCGGAAATGGCCCGAGATTCGCCCGCTGCACCACCGCCGTCACCACCGCGCGCGCGTCCGGATCCGTCGGTTGATCTTCGAGCGTGTAAGCCTGCCGGGCAAAAGGCTGCGGCAAATCGGGCGTCGGCTGATAGGGCGCGGGCAGATCGCCGGGCAGCGCTTTCGTGGCCACCCGCGTGAGCTTGAAATCGTAGAGCGGCTGGCCGGTCACGCGGTCGAGGAGCAGCGTGTTGCCGAGCTTCGTGACCTGCGCCACGGCGTCCACTTTCACGCCGTGCCGCTCGACGGTCACGAGGTTCGGCGGAGCGGGAATATCCCAGTCCCAGATGTCGTGCCGCACTTCCTGAAAGTGCCAGAGCAGCCGCCCGGTCTGCGCGTCGAGGGCGAGCACGCAGTTGGAAAAGAGGTTGTCGCCGAGATGACCCATGCCGAAAAAGTTCGGCTTCGGCGAACCGGTCGCGACGTAGGCGATGCCGCGCGATTCATCCATCGCCATGCCGCCCCAGCAGTTCGCGCCCTGCTCGATGTTGCTCCAAGTCTCGTAACCATATTCGCCGGGCGCGGGTTTCGTTTTGAACGTCCAGAGCTTCGCGCCGGTGCGGATGTCGTAGCCGAAGACGTCGCCGAGATAGCCGGCGGCGACGAGCACATGACGATAGACCGCCGCCACCGTGCTCGTTGCCGTCGGGATATCGGTGCGGCCGGCCGCGCCGAAGCCGGCAAGCGTTTTTCCCGTCTTCGGATCGAGCGCGTAGAGCCAGTTGCCCGCGCCGAAAATCACGCGCGCCGGATTCTGCGCATCTCCTTTCCAATAGAGCAGCCCGCGCCGCGCCGGCTGATCTTCGAGGCGCTTGCCTTCCTTCGCCGGACTGAAGCGCCAAAGCTCCTTCCCGGTCGCCGCGTCGATCGCGACGATGTTCCAACCCGCGGTCGGCGCGAACAGCACGCCATCGACGACGATCGGGTTGCACTGCACGTTCGCCTTGCCGTCGCCGGAGTGATACGTCCACGCGACTTCGAGTTTCGCGACGTTGGTCTTCGTGATCTGCGTCAGCGCGGAGAAGCGGTTCGAGGTCGGTCCGCCGAGCGAGCGGTCCCATTTTTTGAAATCGTCGAGTGCCGGCCAGCCGTTCGCGCGCGTGAGTTCCTCGGTCTTAGCGGCGGGGATGGTGAAGGTATCCGGCACGTTCGCGGTCGTGGCAGCCGGCGGCGTCTGTGCGGTGAGATCGTCGAAGTTCCAAGCGCCGAGGGCCTGTGCGTCTTGCGAGAGCGGCGTGGCGGATGGCGCGGTGATCTCCCGCACGCCTTTTGAAATCCGCACATCGTCGATCAATCCGTCGCAACCGATGCCGCCCTCGACGAGCCGGCCGAAGGCGAGCCCACCCGCGACCGCTTCGCCGTTGAGCGGCTTGAGCGGCGCGTCTTTCACCAGCTTGCCGTCCACGTAGAGTCGCACGCGCGCGACCTCGAGCACGGCGGCGAGCGCGTGCCATTGGCCGTCGCAGATATTCACGTCGCTCGAAATGCTGCCGCCGCGCCCCGGCTGGAAAACGCTGAACAAGCCGGTCTTGGAAAACGAATACAGCTCCCAATGCTCGGCGGATTTTTTGGGATCGTTGGCGACGAGGATGTTGAAGCCGGTCGTGCCATTCAGCCGGGCACGGCATTCCACCGTGATCGGCAGCTCGTGATACGCAGGCTTGCCGTCCACGAGCATTCCGCCCGCGAGCGCTTTACCAAACGCGGGCGAGAGCGACGCCGCACCGCGCGCTGCGCTCGGCGGCGCGGCCACGGTTTTCTTCCACGAACGCGGAACCGGCTTCGCGCCAACGGGCTTGCCCTCGAGCGCCGCGACGAGCCAGTCGAGCCCGTCGAGATTATCGAGCAGCCGCGCCTCCGCGTCTTCGCTGGTGTGATTGAGAATTCCGACCGGTCCACGCCAGCCGCTGTCGCGGATCATCTTGAGCAGTTGCAGGTCGAGTTCACCCTGCGCGAGCGGCATGATCTTCTCCCCGCCGCGCGTCATGCCGTTCAGATTGAGCGCGAGCAGGTGCGGGATCATTTTCGGCAGCACCTGCGGCAGCCGATCGAGGTGCTCGTGGCCGTGGTGCAGGTTGTAAACCATGCCGACGTTCGTGATCCCGTCGCGCTTCAAGCGCTCGATGATCTCGAGTTGGTTTTCCGGCTCGCCATACCAGCCGCCGTGATTGTAGAGCGCGACCTTCAACCCGAGCGGCGCCGCGGCTTCGGCGATTGTTTTGATGCGCTTCGCCTCCGTCTCCACCCGCGCCACCTGCTCCGTGGCGTCCTTCGTCGCCGCACCGCCGCCGCTCACCCAGAGCTGCGGCTTCACGCCGTGCCGTTGAAAAAGTTCGAGCGTCTTCTTCGCCTCGTCATTCAGCGAACCGGGGAACCACCACGCAGTCAGCTCGATGTGGTGCGCCTTCAGCGCGTCGAGTTCGGCGTCCCAAGTCGGGATGTGCTTGGCGCGGTAGTCGTAGGCGAAGTGTTTGATGCCGAGCTTTTCCAGCAT
>JBBQYR010000076.1:0-20344 GCA_038208565.1 Chthoniobacterales bacterium | reverse complement strand
CTTGCCGCCCGGCATGCCGCTCGATGATTTCATCGCCTCGATCAGCATGGCGGGAACGCTCGACGAGCAGAACAAACTGCACCGCAGCCACGGCACCGCCGTCTTCCTCGCCGGCAATCCCGAGGGCACGCCGAACGCCCTGATCAAGAACATCAAACACAACCAGATCCTCCACGAGCGGAACATCCTGCTCACCATCGTCACCGATCATGGCCGGCCGCATGTGCCGCCGCACGAGCGGGTGCAGGTCGCCGATCGGACGGAGAGTTTCTTTCGCGTCGTGGCCAGCTTCGGCTTCATGGAGACGCCGCACATCGACGAGGTGATCCGCGCCGCCGGTGTGGCCGGTCTGCCGATTCAGCGCGACCGGACGACTTTCTTCGTCGGCAAGGAACGGATCGTCGTGACGGCGAAAGAGGGGATGGCGAAGTGGCGGGAACATCTTTTCGTCTTCCTCAGCAAACACTCCGAGAACGCCGCCGATTTCTTCCAGCTCCCGCCGGACCGCGTCTACGAAGTCAGCCAGGTCGTCGAGATTTAGCGGCTAAGCGGGCGCGCGGTGCGAGGCGAAGACGCGCCAGCATTCGAGGAAGCCGGTCGCGAAATCCTGCGGACGGGCGGCAGTCCAGCGATCGACCTGCTCGATCGTGAAGAAGCCGCCGCCATCGAGTTCGGCGGGGTTCAGCTTGAAGGGGCCATCGTGCTGCGCGCGGTAGAGGCGCACGTGTTCCCAGCCGGTCGGCGCGCCGGGCGCGATGTTCCAGAGGATTTCCACTGGCGCACTCACGCCGAGTTCTTCCTCGACCTCGCGCGGGGCGGTTTCGTCGTAGCTCTGCCCGGCATTCACGTGGCCCGCGGCGCTGGAATCCCAGCGGAGTGGATGGGAGTCCTTCCACTTCGAGCGGCGCTGGAGGAAGACCTCACCGCGGGAATTGAAGACGAAGACATGCACGGCGCGGTGCAGGAGTTTTTGGCGATGCACTTCGTGGCGCGAGAGCTGGCCGACCACGTTGTCCTGCTCATCGACGACATCAAAAATTTCGCCATGCACATCCTGCGCGTGCGCGGGATCGACGGGCGCGGAATTGCCGGTGACGAAGTTGGTCAGCGCGATCCATTGCAGCAGCGAAAGCTCCTCGGCGCGGCACGTTTCGAGGATGCCGAGATAGGCGCAGAGCGCGGGCCAATCGATTGGCTCGGCGCCGCGGGCGTCGGCCCAGAGCGCGAGATTTTTGCGGAGAAATTTGCGGCGCTGGGCGAAGCCGTGTTTCACGAGATCGTTAAAGCGCACGCCGTCGCAGGGCGGGATTTCGCCGGGCGGACGCGGGGTCAGCGCGACGATGCCGGAATCCACTTTCGGCGCGGGGAAGAAGACGCTGCCGGGCAGGGTGCGCAGATACTTCACCTTCCACCGCCGGCCGACGAGTAGCGTGAGCGCGCCGTATTCCTTGGTGCGCGGCTCTGCGGAAAGCCGCTGCGCGAGCTCCTTTTGCAGCGTGAACATGAGCATGCTCACCGGGCTCGGTTCGTCGGTGAAGCTGAACATGATCTGGCTGGAGACGTAGTAGGGCAGGTTGCCGACGACTTTCACCGGGCCGCGGGCGAAGAGGTCGCGCACGTCGAATTCCGTGGCGTCGCCGTGGACGATTTCGAGATCGGGAAAACGCTCGTGCAGGAAGCTGGCGAGGCGTCCGTCCTTTTCGATGACGATCCCGTTCGTGGAGCGTCGGAGGGCGTATTCCGTGAGCGCGCCGAGGCCGGGACCGAGCTCGACCCACGCTTCGTCGGGCTTCAGCGCGAGCTGCGCGACGATCCATTCGGCGAGGTTTTGGTCGTGGAGAAAATTTTGGCCGAGGCTGCGCGTCGGCTCCATGCCGAGCTGGGCGAGGCTGGCGGTGATGGTGGAAAGCTTCATGTCTAGCGGCGTGTGTAGCGGAACCGCCGGGCCGCGCCGCACACAAAATGTCATTCTGAGCGGAGCGACGAATCTGTGGCGCTGAGTGTGTGCCAGGACATCGGCTTACTCCCCAGTGGCGCTGCTGAGGAGAGACGGAGATCAGAGGTTCTTCGCTCCGCTCAGAATCACGGGGTATGGAAGCACACCGTGTCCCGACTTCACTCCTTGAGCAGCGGAGTCGGCGCTTTCTTTTTCCGGAAGAGGCCGCGGGCGTCCTGGATGGAGACGCCCTCGATGAAATAGCCAACGGCGGCGCGGCCCATGGCGTAGGTGCCGGCGGCGGCGACGGCGCCCGAGATAGCGTTGCCCCAGATGGGCACAAACTTGGCGGCGGCGCGCGAACCTTCACGCAGCACGAGACCGAGGCCGACGTTGGCGCCGAGCGCGGCGATGAATTCGCCGCCGAGCTTCACGCTCATCTCGCGTCCGCTGATGTGCATGATGCCGGCGACCATCGTGGCTTGCAGCGAGGTCAGGATCGGGAAATCGGCGAGCGGGATCGGCTGCGCGCCGATGGCCGCGGAGATGGCGGTGACGGACTTGATGACGACTTGCGCGATCTCCTTCTGCAATCCGCGATTGCCGGAGAGTCGCGCCATCTCGAGCTGCGCTTCGCCGGGGAGTTCGAGCGCGATGAGGTGCGTGATTTGTTCGTGGCTGACCGGGGAAAGCGGGAGCGTGCCGAGCATGTGGGTGCCGAGTTCCGGGCGGGAGTGGAGCGTGGCGTGCAGATCCTGCCGCGCGGTTTCGGCGTCGGCCCCGGCGACCGGCAGCGACAGGCCGAGGAGTTTGCCGTTTTCGACGAGAGCGAGGATCTGCGCGGCGTGATCGAGGTTGGCGTTGAGATCACCCGGTGCGCTCACGAAGACGAAAAGATCGGGTGCTTCGGCGGTGATCGCGGATTTCAGCAGGGTCAGCGAGGACGGGCGGCGGGCATCAAGGATCCGCAGGCTGCCGCGACCCGCCGAGCCGTGATCGTGCCAATGGCCGTCGCTGAGGTTTTCCTCGCCGGGGAGCAGAATGTCGGTGCCGAAGAGCACCCGCAGCAGTTCGGCTTTGCCCGCGCCGCCCGGGCCGAGGAGGACGAGGCGTGGTGGGCGCTGGAGCAGGAAGAGCGTCTTGATCGGCGTGATCTCGCGCAAGATCGGCTGTTGTAGACCTTCGGGCAGGCGCCGGACGAGACCTTCGAGTTTTTCGTAGAGGGAGAGAAAGGAGGAGGGTTTCATGCGGGTGCGGAGAAGATAGGTTCGCTCGCCGGGAGCGCAACGGCCTTACAAAGTCGCGAGCACCTGCGCGGCGTGTTCGTCCGGCTTCACTTTGCGGAAGATGGCTTTGATTTTGCCGTCGCCGCCGATGACGAAGGTGCTCCGCTCGGTGCCCATGTAGGTCTTGCCGTACATGCTTTTCTCGACCCACACGCCGTAGGCTCCGACGATCTTCTGTTCCTCGTCGCTGAGCAGCGGGAAGGGGAGGGAGTATTTCGCGATGAACTTCGTGTGGCTCTTCGCCGGGTCGATGCTCACGCCGAAGATCACGGCCTTGCCGGCGAAATCCTGCCACGCATCGCGCAAGCCGCAGGCCTGCTTGGTGCAGCCGGGCGTGTCGTCTTTCGGGTAGAAGTAGAGGACGACTGTGTGGCCTTTGAAATCGCTGAGGCTCACGGTTTTTCCGTCGCCATATTCGCCACCGACGGCGGTGGCTTGGAAGGCGGGGGCTTGGTCGCCGGGTTGGAGTTCTTTGCTCATGGGGCGGTGGAGTCCGTTTGGAAAAGTGCGGCGGTTGCGCGGTTACTTGCTCTTCATTTCATAGACGCCGGTCCACGGAGCCTGCGGGGGTGCTTTCTGCAAGTCCACGCAGCGTTCGATGAAGACCTGGCTGAGGCCGTCGCCGGGGATGGCGGCGAGGACTTCGCGCCATGTCGTCTCCGCCGCGGCAAAATCGCCCGTGCGGAAAAGGCGCACGGCTTCTTCATGCCGCGCGAGCCACGCCGGATTGGTGGTCGAGGGGTTGCGCTTGTCCACGACGGTGAATACCTCGACGGGCTTGGTCTTGCCTTTCACGACGATGAGATCGACCGAGCGCAGGATGAAGCTGTCGCGCACGAGCGCGGCGACGCGTTCGCCGATGCAGAGATCGAGGTGGTATTGTTTCGTCGCGCCCTCGAGCCGCGAGCCGAGGTTCACGGCGTCGCCGATCACGGAGACTTCCATCTTCGCCTCGCAGCCGAGGTTGCCGACGATGGCGTCGCCGTGGTTCACGCCGAAGCCGACGTGCATCTCGGTCATCCCGCGCTGGCGCCAGTTGATATTGAGCCGGGTGAGCGCCTGCCGCATTTGCATGACTGCGGTGAGGGCGCGGTGCGCATCGGTCGCCGGGCCTTCGCTGACGATGCTGCCCCAGTGTGCCATGACCGCGTCGCCGATGAATTTGTCGAGCGTGCCCTGGTTAGCGAAGACGATCGAAACCATCTCCTCGAAGTATTCGTTGAGCTGCTTGACGAGCGCGTGCGGGTCGGCGGTTTCGGTGAGCGTGGTGAAGCCGCGGACGTCGGAGAAAAGCACGGTGATCTCTTTGCGCGTGCCGCCGAGGGTGTTGAGGTAGCTCGTCGGATTGTCGAGGACTTCGTGAGCGACATCGTGGCCGACGTAACGCTCCAGCGCGCGCCGGGTGCGCTGCCGTTCCACGCGATCAAGCACCTGCTCCCACGCGGCCCAGGTGATGCCGCTGGCGATGAACGCGAGCAGCGGGCTGAAGATGATCGGCAGAATGCCGGCGTCATTGGCGAGATGTTGGGCGATCTGCTGATAGGCGAGCACGGCGAGGGCGATGAGCGCGAGCCGGAGCAGGGGGCGGCGCACCCAGCCGCCGATCAACCACGCGAAGCCGCCGCCGAGGGCGATGAGCAGCACGTCCACGGCGCGCGAAGTCTCGGTGATGAAGTCGTTGTTCAGCGCGGCGTTCAGCGCGCTGAGGTGGACTTGCGGGCCGAACTTCACGCCTGCGGGCGTCTGCAGCCGATCCTCCGAGGCCTGCCCGGTCGCGCCGATGAAGACGATCTTGTCGCGGAAAAGCTCGCCGCCGTTGTAAGGCGGCGCGTTCCACTGCGCATCGACGAAGATTTCGTGCAACGACCGGGGCTGGAAGTCTTCGGCGAAGCGGAACATGTATGGCAGATGACCGGGTGGGATGCGGTGCTGCAGCCCGGTCTTTTCCAGCCCGCGCGCGATCAGCGCGTAGAGCTCCTCGGTTTTGCCATCCGACGGGATGCCGAAAAACTCGAGGATCGTCGTGCGGTAGCGCATCCGGCGGACCAGCCCGTCAGCATCAGGATAGACGTTCACGTAGCCGAGCCACGAAGGGCCGTTCGCTGGCGGGCGGAGTTGCTCGGTCGGGAGATCGTGGCTCGGGACATTCGTCTGGATGCTTCCGCCCACATCCTCCTGCTCCTTGGTCACGAGATTCGTGCCGATGACGACGCGGTCGGCGTGGCGCTCGAGGCCGGCGCGAAAGGCATCGTCGCCCTCTCGCGGGCCGGGGAAAACCAGATCGAAAATCACCACCTTGGCGCCCGCGCCGATGAGTCGGTCCATGATGTGGGCATAGACTTCGCGGTTCCACGGGAAGCCGTTTTTCATGAGCCGCAGCGTGGCCGATTTCTCGAGGTCGTCGGAAAAAAGGGCGTCGAGCGAGCGGGTATCGTCGTCGAGCGCGAGGAAGACGATGCGTGGGTGCTGCGGCGAAGGGTGGGCGGCGCTGTTATGGAGCAGCCAGTCCCGTCCCGCCTGATCCGCCCGGGTGAAAAACCACTGGAGCAGATAGAGCGCGATGATCCCGACGGTGATGCCGAGGCAGATCACCGTGAGCGTCCGATGACGGGGATTGAGCTGCAGCGACATGCGCGATGTAGATAGCGGGAGCACCGCTGGGGACAACGCCGGAATTTCGCCGAACGCGCCATTTCCCTACTTGACGACGCGGAACCCCGCGGTAACTCTCCCGCCCCGTGCGCCGAACCCACCATTTGTTTTTCGCGGGCCTGCTCCTGGCTGGGGCCGCGCGTTTAGCTGCGCAGCCGCTGAATTCCGCGACCGTCTCGCGGGTCGAAAATCAGGTGAGCTACGGCAAGGTGATCGGAGACAAGAGCGAAACCCGCCCGGCGGTGCCCAACGACGTCATTGAGTCCCGCAGTTTCCTGCTCTCGGAAACGGACTCGCGTGCCGAGTTGCGGTATGAGGACGGCACGATCGTCCGGATCGGCCAGAACACGATTTTTACCTTCGAAGCCAACAACCGCGTTTTTAACCTGAAGAAGGGAACGTTTGTTTTTTACGTGCCGAAGGGCAAGGGCGGGGGAACGATCAAGACGCAGAGTTTTACGGCGGCGATCACCGGCACGATCGGCAAAGTCTCGGACAACATCATCGCCTGCATCGAGGGGGAGATCACGCTGGAGCCCTCGAAGACGAAGATTCCGGCCGGGTTCTTCGCACAGAAGGACGAGTTCGGGGTCATTCAGGTCAAACCATTCGACGCGGCGAAGGAATACGATGGCAAGCTGATGACCTTCAACGGCCCGCTGCCAGGGCTGCCGGAGTCGGGCTTTGGCTCATTCATCTCTCTGCTCACGGAATTGGGCATCCTCGAATCCCAGGCCCGAGCCATCAATCTGCCCTCTGGAATCCTGCGGTTTAACCCGATCCCGACGCCTGGGCCGACGCCCAAGCCCACTCCGAAGACCAACACGCCGGACCCGACCCCGACGGCGACGGTCGTGCCGACTTACATACCGCCTCCCGCGGAGCCACCCCTGGAGGAATTATAGTTCGGGACTAGGCCATGGCGCGCGCGGCTTTCCAACAAGGTAGATTGACTGATTTGAGGCTTGACTCCCCCGTCGCGGCTGGAAATGGTGCGCGCGTGCAACGCCAGCCTTCACTCGAGTCGTCCACGCAGCTTGTCCTCTTGCTGTCTCTCGCCGTGGTCTTCGTGACCTCGGTTGCGCTTCATGCCGCCATGCCCTTGAGTTCGGCCACCGTCACGCGGGTGGAAAACAAAGTGAGCTACGGCCAGGTCCGTGGCGACCGCAGCGACACGCGGCTGGCTCGTCCGCAGGACGTGATCAAGGCGAGCGACTTCCTCCTTTCCGAAAGCGATTCGCGGGCGGAACTGAAGTATGAAGACGGCTCGATCATCCGCATCGGCCAGAACACCATCTTCACCTTCGATGCCAAGAATCGCGTGCTCAATCTGCAGAAGGGCACGCTCGTTTTTTACATCCCGAAAGGCGCGGGCGGAGCGACGATCAAGACGCCGAGTATCACCGCCGCCATTACCGGGACGGTGGGCAAGGTTTCCGAAACCACGGTGGCCATCGTCGAGGGGGAAGTCGTCATCCTGCCGGGCATGGAGAAAGTCGGGAAGTTTCAGTTTGCCCGGCGCAATGGGGACGGCACGCTGACCATCGGCTTCTTCGATCCGGCCAAGGCTTACGACGGTAAGTTGATGACTTTCAACGGTAAGATTCAAGGCATTCCGGACCTCCCAGTGGGCGAGGAATTCCGCTTCAACCTTCCGCCGAACGACCCTCTGGATAATCAGAACGTGCCCAGCGAGGTCATGAAAAATAATCCACCGCCTGTGGATAAGCCAAAGACCGGCGTCAAAGTCCCGCCTCCGACCACGGACACCAAACCCACTGCCACTCCGTATTATTAAGCTGAGATGAACGTGCGCCAAACCTCTCTAATCCTGCTCGTGACGCTCGGCGTCATGGCGTCCGCATCCGCACAGGATCGCAAGACTTACAACTACTCCACGAGCACCGGCGCCGGAAAACAGAGCGCCCAGGAAGTCGAGGACATCGGGGAAATTGAGGAGAGTAAAGAGGGCTTCCAGACCTTCCGCGACAAACTCCGCTTTAATGTGCAGGCGCGCGCGGCTTACACGACGAACGCCAAATTGGATGGCAGCCACGGGAGCAGCGACGCGCTCTTCCTGCCGACCGTCGAGGCCGGTTTCCACACGCCGCTGGGCAAGCACTTCAGCTTCGACCTCTCGACCAAGCTCGAATCCGTGCTCTACGCGAAATACGATGATCGTAGCTTCGTCGGCTACAGCGCGATGGCCACGCTCGATTATCGCATCAAGAAGGGGCTGCCGCGTTTCTACGCGAGCATCGAACCCTACCGCTACGACAGCTTCGACACCGGTGATCTCATGACGCAGGCCATCGGTTTCACCGGCGGCGCCGATTGGGGCTTTGCTTTCAATGCCGGGCGCACCCTCGGCTTCGTCGGCTACAGCTTTACTGACTACCTCTCCGACCCGAACATCGACAGCCGCCTCGTCCATCGCGCGGTCGTGGGTCTGGCGCATCAGATCCGCTCGAACCTCACCGGGCAGGTCTATTACGTCTATCAGTATAGCGACTTCACCGACTTCAACCGCGAGGACTCCAAACACACCGCCGCCGCCAATCTCGTCTATCAATTCTCCGATCGCTGGTTTGGCAGTCTCACGACTTCTTTCGTGAACAACGACTCCGACCAGAACAACGCCAGCTACGAGTCGTTCAGCACGACGCTGGGCGTCACCTTTCAGTTCTAAGGAATCGCCGAAGGCTCCGGCGATTCGTGAGCCGGGGCGCGGGATGATCGCAGATTCTGCTGATGCTCCCCGCCTATGAAGCCTACGAAACGGAACGCGCCGATTTCGCGCGGATCGTGGAAGTCGTTCGGCGCATTCAGTCTGCCCCTTTCGACGAACTGCTTTCCATCGATTGGCTGATCGAGCGCATTCGTGACATCGGTCTCATGCCCATCCACGGGGCGCACGAGATTTACGAGGGCGAGGAAGACTACATCAACGGCTCGCAGCAGGGCGTCGTCCAAATCCCGCGCGAATTCGCCCGCTGGCTGCTCCTGCTCGCCGAACATCGCCCCGCCAGCTACCTCGAAATCGGCTGCTTCAATGGGGCCACGGCGACGCTCGCGACCGCTTATCTCCAGCGCTTTAATCCCGTCTTCCAAGCGACCACGATCGACATCTGGCCGACCTGGCTTTTCTACTCGCAAGTCCGCGACCTCATTCCCCTGCGTTACGTTGTCGGCAGAAATTCCTTCGAGTTCGCCGACCAGCGTTTCGATGCGGTCTTCATCGATGGCGATCACTCGTTCGAGTGGGCGTGGGCCGATTACCAAAACGTCGGCCGGTCTGCGCGTGTCTGCGGCATCCATGATGTGAACTGCGCGCCCTTTCGCGACCTGCCGCTCGGCGGCGTGTGTGGCGCGTGGGACTTGATCCGCCGCGAAGAAGCCGAAGGCGCGGAGTTCCTTGAATTTTTCGACCACCCGTCGAAGCCCTTTAACGGCATCGGCGTCCGCCTGCGGAAAGACTGACGCGCCTCACTCCGCGCCCACGGCGGTGGAGTAGATGAACCCGCTTTCGCGCAACTCGCGCGCGGCTTGAACCATCGCCGGCCAGTCCTCCAGCAGCGCGCCGTAACTCATCAGCAGCGCCTGCATGAAGCGGCGATTCTCCTCGTCGCTACGTTGCGTCTTGAGGTCGAAGGGGATGTCGAAATCCTCGTAGGTCATCGCCTCGCGGGTGTGGAGGATGAATTTTTCCAAGTCACTCCGCCAGTAGTCCGGCGCATCTTCCTCCTCGCGCAGGCGGTCTTCCAGGTAGGCGAGTTTGTCCGCTTCCATCTGCTGCACTGTGAGCCGCAGTGCCTCGAGGAAATCCCGCGCCGGTTGCGCCGCATAGGCGGACACGTTGCGGCCCAGCGTGCGGATCCGCTCCGCCGCATCCGCGTGTTCCGGTGGGCGGCAGTGGAAGAGGATCGCCCGCACGATCGTGGCAAACTCAAACACCGTCGCCCGCCGCTCCGGGCTCAGCTCGTCCGGATGATGGATCGTCTTCCCCTGCCCAGAATCGTGATGCAGGGCGTAGGGCAGGTGACCCGAGACCGAGCGTGAGCAGCACAGCCAGGTGGCCGCGGCGAAGAGTGTGTCCTCGGCATGCAGCACGGGAAAAAATGGCGGCAGGATTTCGCGGTGATCGAGGCCGATCGTCATGCCCGGCGAGAGCAGCCCGCCCCCGATCGTCGGGCAGGGCGGACGCACCACCACGCTGCGGCTGGTGAAGGCGCCGCGATAGAGTTCCTCGGAACTCGTCAGCCGCTCGCGCGTCTTCCCTTTGGCATAAAAGTGGTAGCTGCTCGTCGGCGTGCCCGTGTCGCCCACCTGGCCAAAAAACGTTGTCCGTACCCGCAGCGGCCCGGCGTCCAGTCGCTTCAGCATCTGATCGTCCACGCAGGAGACATCGATTTCCTCCGCCCTCAGGTCCGGCGGGAAAAGCGCGCCGATGTCCCGCCCGAGCAGGCTTTCGTGCGTGCCGAGAAAGTCCACGTCGGTAAAAGGCGCCGCCGCCAGCGCGCTCGCGCGGTCCGCGAAAAACCAGCGCTCACACGGATCATCAGTCGCGAACAAGGACACGCGCGCCTTGGCCGCCGGGCCGGGAGAAATCTCCGCCACCACATCGTCATCCACGCTCACCGTCGTCCGTCCCGCCTCGTGCAGGAGCAGCGCGTTGCGATTGGCCCCGCAGGTGAAGCCCGCGTGCAGCGGATCGAACAGCGCGAACTCCACGGAACTCGCGCGCACGCCGCTCCGCCGCACCAGCTCCTCCGCGAAGCGCCGCTTCTCGCCGGCGCCCGCCCAGCGCAGCTTCAGCCCGCGCGTCCCCTTCAGACCCGTGAGCAGCGCGTGCAAAGCCGCACTGTCCTCGGGACGCGCCGAACTATCGAAGACCACCACCTCCGGCGCGCGGTTGTGCGTGGCGAAATTGGCCCCGAAGCCTCGCAGGCAGCGCTCCAGCATCGCCGTGCGCGCACCGCCCGTCGGCACGCCCACCACTTCCACCGGCGCCGGCGTGTTCGCCGGATCGATCATCGCCGCGCAGCGAGCCCGCAAATCCTCCGGTGAAACGAGCAGCCCGGCTTCCACGAATTGCGGCAGCAACTGCGTCAGCGCCTCGACTTGCAGCGGGCTCCAGTCGTGGCTCTCCACATGCCGCGCCACATGCCGCTCCATGGACCGGAACTCATTGCAGCGCAGCAGAAAATCCACGGCGAACGACGGCACCGCCACCGGCACACTCCCGCGCCGCGAGACCAGATGCTGGTCGTGCCCCGCAGTGAAACAC
This sequence comes from Chthoniobacterales bacterium, assembly GCA_038208565.1. Lineage (GTDB taxonomy): Bacteria > Verrucomicrobiota > Verrucomicrobiia > Chthoniobacterales > Chthoniobacteraceae > Chthoniobacter. The sequence continues at coordinate 9,183 of JBBQYR010000076.1, read as the reverse complement.
TCGAACGGCGTCTTCCGCCAGAGCACCGGTGCGGTCACCGGGGTGGCGGGTGTGGCGGTCGCGCGACGGCTGCCGTGGAAAAGGGAGAGCATGCCCATGTCCGGTCATTGAAGCGCGAAGGGGCGGTTGCCTTCCAGTCGCAATTGCCGTTTCATCACCCCGCCCATGACCACCGCCAATAAAGTCACCATCACGCGGATCCTCATGATCCCGTTTTTCGTGATGATGGCCATCTACTACGGGCGCGACAAAGAGGACTGGCAGCGCTGGACCGCCATCGCGATCTTCGTCATCGCGGCGGCCAGCGACGGCATCGATGGCTACATCGCCCGGCACTACAACCAGCGGAGCAAACTCGGCCTCATCCTCGACCCCATCGCCGACAAAGGCCTGCTCCTCGCCGGCATCATCACGCTCAGCCTCTCAAACTGGGCCTACGAATTCCCGCTCTGGTTCCCCGTGCTCGTCGTCGCGCGCGACATCGTCATCATCGCCGGCACGCTCACGCTCCACTTTATGAATGGCACGGTGCACGTCCGCCCGAGCTGGACGGGCAAGACCGCGACTGCCCTGCAAATGATCGCGCTCATCCTCTGCATGCTGCAGTTTAATCTTTTCCAAACGTCCTTCGTGGTTTTCGAGCATACTGTCCCGTTCAGTTTCCTCGACATCCCCGTCGCCCTCGCCGCCCTTTTCACGCTCATCTCCGGCATCGGCTACATCGCCGATGGCATCTCGCAGCTCCAACATCACGGTCAGGCCGATCCCAAGGCACCGAACGAAGTCTAAAATCCTATGCCCGCCCGCACCGTCGCCATCGTTGGCCGTCCCAACGTCGGCAAATCCGCCCTCTTCAACCGCCTCGCAGGGCGGAAAATTTCCATCGTCCACGACCAGCCCGGCGTCACCCGCGACCGCATCACCTCGGTCTGCAAGCTCGGCAACGACGCCTTCGAGATCATCGATACCGGCGGCATCGGGGCGAATGTCGACATGAGCTTCACCAGCCAGGTCCGCGCCGAAGTCGAGATCGCCCTCGCTGCCGCCGACGTGCTCATCTTCGTCGTCGATGGCCAGGACGGCCTCACGCCGCTCGATGAAGACCTCGCGCGTCTCCTCCGCCGCACCGCCAAGCCGCTCCTCCTCGCGATCAATAAGATCGACGTCGATCAGCACGTGCCCCGCGCCGCCGAGTTCAGCCGCCTCGGGTTTGAAAACCACATCGCCATCAGCGCCGAGCACAACCGCGGCATCCTCCCGCTCGTCGCGTGGACCGAGCGCCTCCTCCCGCGTGCCGAGCCAATCGGCGATGAGCAATCCGCACTCAGCGACCCCATCAAAATCGCCGTCGTCGGCCGCCCCAATGTCGGCAAATCCTCGCTGACCAACGCCATCCTCGCCGACGACCGCACCCTCGTCTCGCCGATCAGCGGCACCACGCGCGACGCCATCGATATTCCCTACGAGCGCCACGGCCACCGCTACGTCCTCATCGACACCGCCGGCATCCGCCCCCGCGGCAAGCGCGACAACTCCGTGGAAGTCTTCAGCGTCATGCGCAGCGAGAGCAGCATCCGCCGCGCGGACGTCTGCCTCCTCGTCATCGATGCCACCATGGGCGTCACCGCGCAGGACAAGAAAATCGCCGGCCTCATCCAGGAAGCCCACAAGCCCTGCATCGTCGCGATCAATAAATGGGACCTCATCAGGGACCGCACCGAGGACAAGGAAGCCCTCACCGCCGTGCTCGCGGAAATGCGCGCCGAACTCTTCTTCCTCGATTACGCCCCGATGCTGCTTTGCTCCGCCAAGACCGGCGCCGAACTCGGGCGGCTCTTTAAGACCGTCGAGCGTGTGCAAAAAGAAGCGCAGACCCGCATCGGCACCGGCGTGCTCAATCGTTTGTTAGCCGAGGCCGTCGCCAAACACCCGCCGACCATGCACGGCGGGAAGCGCCTCAAAATCCTCTTCGGCACCCAACCCGACTCCGTCAGCGCCGTGAGCTTCAACGTCCCCAAGATCGTCCTCTTCGTGAACGACGAGAAGCTGCTCGACGACAACTACCGCCGCTACCTCGACTCGCGCCTGCGCGAGCACGCGCCCTACACCGGTTCGCCGCTCCTCTTCCACCTGCGCGCCCGCGAAGCCCGCGACAAGAGCAACGACACCCGCGGCCAGAAATTCGGACGCCGCCCCGAGACCGGCGGCAAACCCGGCCCGCGCGGCCCGCGCAAGCTCACGAACAAAAAAGCCGACAAGCCCAAGCGCCGCCTCGGCGGCTAGTCGCGGGTTTGCAGGCGAAATCGAAAACTGCTCAACTTTGTCTTGCAAAGTATGGCTTTGTCCCGCAAAGTCGTAACTATGCAGACCAGCACCGAAGCCGAGGAAAACCTGCGCATCATCCGCTCGCTCATGGAAAAGGCGACGATCTACCGGGCGATCTCGGCCCCAGCGGCCTTGCTCGGCGGTGTGCTCGCCATCGCGGTAGCGGCGACCGCGTGGTGGTTGTCGGGTCTTTCGGTGACCGGGGCGAAAGTTCCCTTTCTGGTGTCGTGGCTAGCGGTGTTGGCAATTACCAGCGGAGCCAATCTGTGGCTGCTGTGGCGTGACGCTGTTCGCCGGGGCGAACCGTTTGCCTCTCAAGGGATGCGCCTGGCGCTGCGCGCGATGATGCCGGCTTTGCTCGCGGGCGGCTTTTGCACGCTGATCGCCACGGATGGTGGCTGGCCTTTGATCGCATCACTCTGGGTGTTGCTTTACGGCGTGAGCCTGCTTGCCGCCTCCCACTTCGCGCCTAAGTCGCTCTGCTGGTTAGGTCGTGTCTTTTTCCTCTGTGGGAGCCTGCTTTTAGTCCTCGGGATTTGGGTCGCTGACTCGTGGCGCGGCACCGATCAGACGACCCTCGCCCATCTCATCATGGGCGCGACCTTTGGTCTCTTTCACCTCATCTACGCCGCCTGCACCTGGCCGCGCAACACCGGCGGCGCTGCCTGACCGATGTTCGATTTCGAGAAGATCGACAAGATCATCCATGAGAAAGGCCGCCTCGGCATCATGACGCTCCTCGCCACCCGCCCGAGTTGGTCGTTCCAGGATCTGAAAGCCCAACTCGAACTCAGCGACGGCAATCTCGTGACGCACCTCCGCACCTTGCACGACAACGGCTATGTCGCGATCACGAAGGAAATCCTCGATCGCCCGCAGACCAGCTACGCGCTCACCGCCAAGGGGCGGCAGTCATTTCAGGAATACCTGACGATCCTCGAGCAGATTGTGAAAGCCGCCCGTCAGTAAAAAATTTTGAACTAAAGCTTTGTCGCGCAAAGCGACCCGCAAAAACCACACTATGAAAATCCAACTCGCAGAACACTACGGACTCTGTTTCGGAGTCCGCGACGCCATCGCCCAAGCCGAGAAACTCGCCAGTGAAGGTCCTTTCACGATCCTCGGCGAACTGGTCCACAATCCGGTTGTTCGTGAGCGCCTCACCCGTCTGGGCGTGAACGAAGGAGCGCTGGCGGAGACGGCTTCCGCCGCCACGCCGCAGGTCATGATCACCGCGCACGGAGCCTCGGACCGAAAGCGTCGCGAATGGCGGGCTGCTGGCTTTGGCGTCGCCGACGGCACCTGCCCGCTCGTCCGACACGCGCACGATCAACTGCGTTTGCTCGTTTCTCTCGGATACTTCCCGGTGGTCATCGGCCAGCCGGGGCATGTCGAAGTCGAGGGATTGATCGGCGACTTTCCCTGCGCCTGTGTGGTGGAGAAGGTGGCGGACCTCGAACGATTGCCGCGCGCGGAGCACTACGGCGTCATCTCCCAGACCACGCAGCCGCTCGACAAAGTCCAGGCGCTCGTCGAGGCGATCCGCCGGGCGCGACCCGAGGCGGAAGTGCGCTTCAGCGACACCGTCTGCCAGCCGACCAAAAACCGGCAAAACGCGCTACGGAAACTCATCGCCGAGTGCGACACGCTCGTCGTGGTCGGCGGTCGCAACAGCAACAACACGCTGCAACTCGTGTCCGCCGCGAAGGTCGCCGGGCTCGCCGTCTTTCACATCGAACGACCGGAAGAACTCGATGAAGCTTGGTTCAACGAAGCGGACATCGTCGGGTTGACGGCCGGGACGAGCACCTTGAAGGAGACCGTCGCGGCAGTAAAGACGCGCCTGGAACAGATCGCTTCCCGACCAGACGCTGTTTTCGTCAGCACCGTCCCCTAACATTCCGGATTCACCGATTTTTCATCAACTCTTCGCCGCGATTTCGCCTTCGTTTCACCTCAAATCGTCAGCCTCGCACTATGAATTCAACATCCATTCCCATTGTTACCCCGCAGGAACGCCTGCTCCCGATTTTCATCACCGCTGGGTTTTTGACTTGTCTGGGTGATTTCCTGTTTTGGAACCAAGTCCTAGGGGTCTCGGTGGCCGTCTTTGCTCTGACTATCGGCGCCTTGCTGCTGGTATCTCCGGGTGATTATCGGGCAAGTCGCAGTGCCTGCATTGCAGCGTTTCTATTGGTCTTGGCCTGCATCGCCACGACGTTGGAAAACTCATTTTCGAACGTCGCTGTCCTGATCGCGCTTCTCTCGGTGCTCATGGGGGAGCGGCATTTCCGAGAGGTGAAGGGTAGCTGGGCGCGCTGGTCGGAATCGTTCGTTGCATGGCTAAGTGCTCCCGGAGGCTGGCTGTGGCTGGTGCGGAATATGGCTGAGAGCTCCATCACCAGCGCGCAGTTTCATCACGTCACTGGTGAACGCGCGGTGCGATCGATCCAGATCCTCGCTCCGGCGGCGTGTCTGGTCGTGATCTTCAGCGTGATCCTGGGGTTTGGAAACGCCGTCTTCGGCGAATTGCTGGCGAGAGCCGGGCGAGAATCGGCAAACTGGATTCTCTCCTTCGATTTCTCTCCAGTCCGCGCGCTCTTGTGGATCGTGCTGGCCACCTTTGCGCTGGCTCTGGCGCGTCCACATCGTGCACCGGAGAAAGCACACATCTGGACGCGCTCGCTGCCGATTCTCCGCCGATCCGACTCGAAGGTGGCACTCTGGCAGAGTGGCGCGGTGTTCGTGGCCCTCAATGCCCTCTTCTTCGTCGTGAATACGATCGACGTCGCCTTTCTTTGGAGCCACGCGCGCTTGCCGGAAAATGTCAGCTTCAGCCAGTTCGTTCATCAAGGCGTCTACAGCCTCGTTTTTGCTGTGCTGCTCTCGGCGCTCGTCATTGCTGCGATCTTCCAGCAGGAGTCCGTGGTGACGAGTCATCGGGTTTTGAAAGCTGTAGGCTGGCTGTGGATCGCGCAAAACCTGGTGCTCATCGCCGGTGTGTTTCTGCGGTTGAAGCTTTACGTCGATGCCTATCAGCTTAGCGAATTGCGCGTCTACGTGGGCTGCTTCCTGGTACTCGTTGCCGTTGGCTTTGTCCTACTGGCGTTGCACGTCGCACGGAGCGGCAGTCTCAGCACTTTGATTTGGCGCAACGCGATCGCGACGTTTGGTCTCTTCTTTCTCGTGCAATTTCCGGACGTGGCCGGAGTTGTCGCACGCTTTAATGTCGAGCAGTGGCAAAACGAGCCGGGTCGCACGCTGGATCTTGCCTACTTGGAGGCATTGGGGCCCGGCGCCTGGCCGTCGATTTGCGCGGTCGCCGCTTCGAAAGAACAACCCTTCACCGCTGCCCGGGCACGGGAAACTGTCGAGAAACTGGCGGCTTGGGAAGTCGAGCGCCGTGCGGAATCGAATTGGCGTTCCTATCAGATACGCCACGTCCGCCACTCCCGCCGACTCATTGAGGAAGCGCAACGACTGCAGGCCGCGCATTAAGCCAAACCTTCGGCAGCTACGGCACCTGCGAGTCCTTGGGCCAGTTGAGGATGTCGAGTTCGGGCTCGGCTTTCACCTCCGCGGGCCAGGTGAAGTGGCACGCTTCGCAATAGAACTCCTGCGCGATGATCCCCGTGGCGGCGAGCGCGGCGGGGAGTGCGCCCATGAGGGTGCGGCGGGAGAATTGCGGGAACTCGATGCGCGAGGAGCCGCACTCGGGGCAGATCACGGCCCGGTCCAGCGCGGGCTCGTGATGCAGCCACTCGGCGAGCAGGCCCTGGGCGCGCTCCTCTTCGTGGGAGTGGACGCGGACGCGCATGTGGGCGCGCGGGTGCAGGTTGAAGAGCTTCCACTTTTGCTCGTTGGATTCGTCGTAGACGTCGGCATCGACCCCGGCTTCCCGGAGACGTGTGGCGATGTGATCGGCAGGTTCGCGTTCATTGAACGTAGCGACAGTGATAAGCTGTTCCATAGGTGTTGGTGGAGTTTCGGATTTGCTGGCCTCGGTGTCCGCATCGAAATTGTGCTCCTCTGCGGATGAATGAGCAACGGGTATTTCGGCGGGGTTGTGGCTCGCGCGCGCGCGGCGATAGATCAGCCACGGATGCTCCCGGATGATGCACGGATGCTCGGCGGAAGGCGGGTCCTGATCCGTGAAAATCCGTGAGCATCCGTGGCTGATACTGAATTCCGGATCATCGTCTAAGCTTCCTCCCGCGCGCCGGATTGTGGAAGGTGCTGCTCCTTTCCTCCTCCACCCCGAACCCCCATGAATCCCGATCTCTTCCGCACCAATCGCCGCGCTTTCGTCAAAGGCCTCTCCGCTATCACTGCGGGCGGGCTTTTCTTCCCGCACATCCTCCGCTCGCAGGATGGAGTCCCTGCTGGCCGGAAGGTCGCCGTGGGTTGCATCGGCGTCGGCGGCAAAGGCGGCTCGGACATGACCAACGCGGCGAAGGACAACGAGATCGTGGCGATCTGCGATGTGGATGAGAAGACGCTCGCGAAGGCCGCGGAGAAGTTTCCCAACGCCAAACGCTTCCGCGATTTCCGCAAGATGCTCGACGAGGTGAAGGAGATCGAAGCCGTGACGGTCTCGACGCCCGATCACACGCACTATCCCGCGGCCATGCACGCCATCGCTCTCGGCAAACACGTGATGATCCAAAAGCCGCTGACAAACACACTCTGGGAGGCGCGGCAGCTTCACCTCGCAGCGAAGAAAAAGGGCGTGATCACGCAGATGGGCAATCAGGGGCACACCTTTGACGACAACCGTATGCTCAAGGAATGGATCGACGCGGGCGTGATCGGGAAGATCCAGGAGATCCACGTCTGGACGAACCGGCCCGTCTGGCCGCAGGGGCGCGCGGTCGCTTACAAATCCGGCGACGTTCCGGCCACGCTGGACTGGCCGCTCTGGCTCGCGCAGACGCCAGACCATGCTTATTCGCCGGACATCCATCCGTTCAAGTGGCGCGGCTCGCTGGAATGGGGCGCCGGTGCCATCGGCGATATGGGCTGCCACTTGATGGACCCGATTTTTTTCGCGCTCGATCTCGGTATGCCGCAGCGCATCGAGGCCGAGACGGAAGAACTCACCGTGCTCGCCTGGCCGCGTGGCGCGTCGGTGAAGTATTCGTGGCAGGGCCACTCGAAGCACGGCGACATCACGATGACGTGGTATGAAGGCAAGAACCTCGACGGCACGCCGAAGCAGCCCGCGGTGCCCAAGGAACTCGGCGACACCAAACTGAAGAACGGCGGGTGGCTGATCATCGGCACCGACGGCGTGATCTACAACGGCGCCGACCAGTGCAAGAACCCGCAGATTTTTCCCGAGCAGCGCGCCAAGGACTTCCTCGCGAATCCGCCGGAGAAGAAATACCCCCGCAGCCCGAGTGCCGGGGACCCGCAGCGCGAGTGGACGATGGCGATCAAGGAAGGCAAAGCCTACCCGTTCATGTCGCACTTCGACTACGCCGTGCCGCTTACGGAACTCGGCCTCATCGGCGGCCTCGCCATGCGTGCGGGCATTCCGATCGGCTGGGATTCGGATCGGCTCGAAGTGCCCGGCTTGCCCGAGGCGGCGCAGTTCATCAAACGCGCCCACTACCGCAGCGGCTGGGAATATTCGGCAGCCCGCATCTAAGCCGTGTCCCAAGCCTCGAACGTCCTCGGCGGTCCGCTGCAACCCTGCAGCTTTGAGCCGCTCACCGGTTTCTACCGCGACGGCTGCTGCCACACCGGCCCCGGCGATCACGGCCTGCACACCGTCTGCGTCATCGTCACTGCGGCGTTCCTGCGTTTCTCGAAAGCCGCGGGCAACGATCTCTCCACGCCGATGCCCGAATATGATTTCCCCGGCTTGAAACCCGGCGACCGCTGGTGCCTGTGCGTCACGCGCTGGGCCGAGGCGCTCGAGGCGAATTGCGCGCCCGCCGTCGTCCTCGCGGCCACGCACATCTCTGCGCTCGAATACGTCGAACTCGAAGACCTCCAGCGCGTCGCCGCAGATTAGGCGCGAAACCTCCCTCCCTGCCCTTGGCTTTCACCGGGAGCGGTGCCAAGTTGCCCCCATGAAACCCCTCCAGTCGCTCCTCTGCGCGTTTGCTTTGCTCGCTTCCGCTTCTGCCGGCCTCGCGGCTGGGGCGGAACTCCAGGATCTCCTCACCGAAGGCCAGACGGCTTACATGCGCGGCGATCTGCCCAAGGCCAAGGCCGCCTTCGAAATGATCTACAAGATCGACCCGCGCAACCAGGTGGCCATCGGCTACCTCAAGCGGATCAAGGTGGACGAACTCAACAAACCCAAGGGCAACGACCAGGAGAAACAGCTCGCCGCGCTCATCATCCCGCAGATTTCCTTTAAGGACGCGACGCTTGGCTCCGCTTTGGATTACCTCAAGAAGAGCGTGGAAAAAGCCAGCGGCGGCAAACAAGCCGTGAACTTCGTCATCCAGCTCCCGGCGGAACAGGTTAACACCCAGACCGTCACGCTCAATCTGTCTAACATCCCTTTCACCGAAGCCGTGCGCTATCTCGGCGACCTCGCCAATGCCACGATCGTCTATGACAAATACGCGATCATGGTGAAGCCGAAGGCCGGGGCGCCCACGCTGCCCGCGCCGGCGCCCGTGGCTCAGTAAAGGACGCGCGTTAGGTAAAGTCCCTCGGCGGGTGCGGCAAAGCTCGTCTTGCGTTTGCCCGCGGTGGCCAGCAGCTCGCGAATGAAATCCAGCGACTCGCGCCCCTGCGCGCAGCGGATCATCGTGCCGGTCAGGAGCCGCACCATCTTGTAAAGAAACCCGTCGCCCTCGTAGCGCAGCGTGATGAGTTCGCCGCGCTTGGTGATACCGA
>JBBQYR010000075.1:0-21770 GCA_038208565.1 Chthoniobacterales bacterium | reverse complement strand
CCCCAGTCGCGCCGGACCGGGTTGGCGTGGATGTACTCACTCTTTTTTGCCGCATGGCCTGGTCGGAGTAGATGGCCTGCGGATGGTGTGGGCTGCTCGGAAACGAAGTTTTAAGGCGGGGCGTGCGTTCCCCAAAGCGCTTCGCTAATTTTGGGCACGAGAGGTGGGGGCTCTGCCGGCTCGCGTTCGGTCTTGGAAATTCGGTGCGAATTGAGGAATCGTTGCGAGATGAAACCAGTGACCGGTTATACCCTCATCGGACCCGACGACCTGCATTGGCGGCCTTCGAATTTGATGCGCATCCCCAACGCGGATTTTCTGGAACGGACGGGGAGCGAGAACTTGGGCGTGCGGCTGTGGCGGCTGCCGCCGGGGAGTGCGAATACGCTGCACAAACACATCCGGCAGGAGGAGTTTTACTTCGTGCTCGAAGGCGTCGGCCGATTGCGCGTCGGTGGGGAAACTCTGACTGTGCCGAAGCACGGCGGCGTGCTCGTGGGGCCGGAGCAGTTGCGGCAGGTCTTCAACGACACGGATGCCGAGGTGCTCTGGCTGATCGTCGGCGCGCCGGAGGAGTTGGAATTTCTCCAAGGCTCGAAGTCGCAGAACATGGACCTCTCGCTCATCTACCCGCAGGACCCGACGCAGCTCCCGCCGGAACTCGCCGGGAAAGAGTGGCCGCCAAAGGGGTAGGGCGAGCGGGCTCGGCGCGCCGGGCTGGTTGCAGGGAGGGATAAAGCGATCGGGGGTGGCGTCGCGAGGGGGCGGGGGTGGTGGAGGGCGGAACCCGGTTTTCCCCTCTGAAAGCAAGCCTGAACTGCTCGCCTTAGCGCCAGTTCGGGATGTCGTCGGAGCCCTCCTTGCCGCCGTCGTCGTGGCGGTCCTTGCCGCAGGACCAGATGCGCGGGGTCTTCGGATCGGTGAGGTCGAAGCGGTAGGGTGTGCCCCACGGGTCGATCAGCTCGCCCTTGGGATTCACAGAGCCGGCACGCGCCTCGTAGATGATGATCTCCCGGTCATTCCGGCCTCGTAATGCCGCGAGGATTTGAGCGGCGTCGCCGTCAGGATACGCCCCATACTCGGTTCGGTAGAACCGAAGGGCGGCCCGGAGCTGATTGACCGTGTGCTTTTCTTCGGATGCTGGTCCTCCTTCTCGATGGATGCCAATTGCCGGAAAGAGCAATCCAAAGAGCAACAGAGCCGCAGAGCCGCAGAGCCGCAAAGATCAAGGCTGCCCAACCGACCAGTCCCAGTCTTTTTGGTTCATCGCCCATCGGTGCGGCGATCTAGCCTTACGCCACCCGCCCCATCGCCCCGAGGATCGGCTGGAGCTCTTTCACGAGCTGGGCGAAGCCGGCGAAATCGACCTGCTGCTGGCCGTCGCTGAGGGCTTCGGCGGGGTGGGGGTGGACTTCGATGAGCAGGCCGTCGCAGCCCATGGCCACGGCGCCGAGGCACATGGCGCGGACGAGGTCCGCCCGGCCGCAGCCCTGACTCGGATCGACGATGACCGGGAGGTGCGATTCCTTTTTCGCCACGGCCACGGCGGCGAGGTCGAGGGTGTTGCGGGTGTAGGTCTCAAAGGTGCGGATGCCGCGCTCGCACAGGAAGACGTTGCTGTTGCCGTGGGCGAGGATGTATTCGGCGCCGAGGAGCCATTCCTCGATCTTCTGGCTGAGGCCGCGCTTGAGGAGGATGGGTTTGCCGGTCCGGGCGCACTCGATGAGGAGCTGGAAGTTCTGCGCATTGCGGGCGCCGATCTGGAGGATGTCGGCGTGGGTGGCGACTTCCTCGACGTGCCGCTCGCTGAGGACTTCGGTGATGATCTTGAGCCCGGTCTCTTTCTTGGCGAGGGAGAGGAGGCGCAGGCCTTCGCTGCCGAGGCCCTGGAATTCGTAGGGCGAGGTGCGGGGCTTGAAGGCGCCGCCGCGCAGGATGGTGGCGCCCGCGGCTTTCACCGCACGCGCCGTGGAGAGGAGCTGCTCTTCGCTTTCCACCGAGCACGGGCCGGCCATGAGGCTGAAGGGGTTGTTCCCGCCGACTTTCACGCCATCGACATTGACGACGGTGTCGCCGGGGTGGGTCTCGCGGCTGACGAGCTTGTGGCGCTTCTGCACGGGGATGACTTTCTCGACCTGGGGCATGGCGTTGAGCGAGGTGAGGGTGTGGTGGGTGCGCTCGTCGCCGATGGCGGCGATGACGGTGAGCTCGGTGCCGAAGATGGGCCGCGGGTCGTAGCCGAGCTTCTGGACTTCCTCCATGACTTGCTCGACCTGCTCGCGGGGGGTGTTGGGTTTGATGACGATGATCATGGGGTCGGAGGAAAGTTGAGGGTTGTGCGGGATGGGACGAGAGATAAAAGCGGACGGCGCTTGTAACCGGCGCCGCCCTTTCCCTCAACCCTCAATCTTTCCCCATGCAGGATTTTACCGCCGGCAGTATCGCCGGCACGCCGAACAAACCGCAGACGACGGGCAGCCCGAAGACGGACGAGCTGATCAAGCAACTCGTGAACGAATGGGGCTGCACGAAGTCCTGCGCGCTGGTCGAGGAGATGATCATCACCGCGCTGAAGCTGGGCCAGGACCAGACGACGCCGGCGGATCTGAAGCTCTTCAACCGGGCGCTCAAGGAGCTGCGCTACGCGGCGCGGGTCTTCGCGCCGTATCGCGATGTGCCGAAGGTGGTGGTGTTCGGTTCGGCGCGGACGCCGGCGACGGAGCCGGAGTGTCTCGCGGCGGAGGAGTTCTCGCGCCGGATGCACGCGGAGCACGGGTATATGACGATCACCGGCGGCGGGGAGGGCATCATGGGCGCGGCCCAGCGCGGGGCGGGGCGGGAGAATAGCTTCGGGCTGAATATCCGGCTGCCCTTTGAGCAGCGGGCCAACGAGACGATCCACGGCGACCCGAAGCTGATCAACTTCAACTACTTCTTCACCCGCAAGCTGAACTTCGTGAAGGAGACGGAAGCCGTGGCGCTTTTCCCCGGCGGCTTCGGCACGATGGACGAGGGCTTCGAGCTGCTGACGCTCATGCAGACGGGCAAGGGCCGGATCATCCCGGTGGTGCTCGTGGATCGCCCAGGCGGGAGCTACTGGAAGACGTGGTTCGCGTTCCTCGGCGAATACCTGCTCAAGCTCGGCCTGGTCTCGGAGGCGGATTTTTACTTCTTCAAGATGACGGACAGCGTGGACGAGGCGATCGCGGAGATCGTGCAGTTTTACCGCACCTACCACAGCTACCGCTGGGTCGGGCAGCGGATCGTCTTCCGGCTGCACCAACGGCTCACCGCCGCCGCGGTGGAGGGGCTGAATACGGAGTTCGCCGATCTGCTCGCTGAGGGGCAGGTCGTGCAGGACGGCCCGCTGCCCGAGGAGAAGAACGAGCCCGAGCTGGCGGAGCTGCCGCGCCTGATCTTCCAACCGCACCGCCGCAATTTCGGGCGGTTCCGGAAGTTCATCGACGCGATCAACCTGGCGGAGACGCAGTAGAGTTCCGGGGAGCACACCCGTCCCGGGTGTTGGTTGCGGCGTCCCGCCGGAACGAACTTTTCCCGGCGGGTCTGCCCGTGCGGAGCTCTCGCCCAGGCGCGCGATGCGAGTGGAAAGTCCGTCGCCGCGAGACACGCCGACCAGCACCCGGGACGGGTGCGCTCCCCGGAACCCGCCGCTGCTACTTCCGATTCGCGACCACGTAGTCGTGGATCGTATTCACCGAGGCCAGCGCCTGCTTGGCGGTCTCGGAATTCGCCACGCTGACGCCGAACTTCTTCTCCAGCGAGACGACGAGTTCCAGCGCATCGATCGAGTCCAGCCCGAGGCCGCCGGGGCCGAAGAGCGGCAGATCGTCAGCGATCTCCTCCTTCGACACTTTGAGCATCAGGTTCTCGACCATCATTTCCTTGATCTCCTCGCGGAGGTTTTCGTCGGGCATTGGCGGGGCGGTGTATTTCTTTGCAAAAGGATTCGGATTCAAGCCTTTTCCCGGTTTCCTTTCCCTGCATGTCCGCCGCCAAACAACGCCTCGACCAACTCCTCGTCGCCCGTGGCTTCTTTGAGTCGCGGGAGAAGGCCCAGCGGGCGATCATGGCCGGCGCGGTGAGCATCGGCGAACAGCGCGCGGACAAAGCCGGGACGAAGGTGGCCGAGGATGCCGCGATCAGCGTGAAGGCGGCGGAGCGTTACGTGGGGCGCGGGGGCTTGAAGATGGAGGGCGCGCTCGCGGCCTTCGGCATCGACCCGACGGGCGCGACCTGCCTCGACATCGGCGCGAGCACCGGCGGCTTCACCGACTGCCTGCTCCAGCACGGCGCGGCCAAGGTCTTTGCGATCGACGTCGGCCACTCGCAGCTCGACTGGAAGATCCGCAGCGACCCACGCGTGGTCGTCCGAGAAAAGCTCAACGCCCGCTACCTCACCCGCGCCGACATTCCCGACCCGATCGCCGTCTGCGTGATCGATGTGTCCTTCATCTCGCTGACTTTGATCTTGCCACCCGCCGCCGCGCTGCTGAGCAATGGCGGCGTGATCGTGCCGCTGATCAAACCGCAATTCGAGCTCCGCAAGGAGGACGTGGGGCGTGGTGGGGTGGTGCGCGACGCGGCGCTGCACGAGCAGGCGGTGGAAAAGATCCGCGCGTTCGTGGCGACGCTGCCGACGCTGCGGTGGGACGGTCTCATCGAGTCGCCGATCCTCGGCGGCGAAGGCAACAAGGAGTTTCTCGCATGTCTCCGCGCCGCATCGGTCTGATCGCCAATCACGGCAAGTCGGGCGCGGACGAACTCGTCCACGAAATCGCCGCCGACTGTGCGCGGCGCGGCCTGCCGCTAGTCCTGGAAGCGGAGACCGCCCAGATCATCGGCGCCCAATCCACGGCGACGCCCGCCGAACTCGTGCGCGAATGCGATCTCATCGTCGTCCTCGGCGGCGACGGCACGATTCTTCAGGTGCTCCACGAACTGTGCGATGAGTATCGTCCGCTCCTCGGCATCAATCTCGGCACGCTCGGCTTCTTGACTTGCGTGAGCGCGGCGGCGTGGCGCGAGGCGCTCGACGCCATCGCCAATGGCACCTTTGTCCTCAGCGAGCGCACGCTCCTCGACATCGAAGTGCTCCGCGACGACCAGCGCCACTCGCGCCACATCGCGCTGAACGACGCGGTGATCAGCCGCGGCGAGCTTTCCCGTCTCATCAAGCTGAACGTCTCCGTCGATGGCGCGACGCTCAGCGAATACAACGCCGATGGCCTGATCGTGGCCACGCCGACCGGCTCCACGGCTTACTCGCTCAGCGCCGGCGGCCCGGTGCTCACGCCGGACAGCGGGGTCTTCGTGGTCACGCCGATCTGCCCGCACGTGCTCACGATGCGCCCGGTCATGGTCAGCGACCATTCGCGCATCGACATCGCGCCTTCGCCCGGCCAGCCGGAGATCTTCCTCACGCTCGATGGTCAGGACTCGGTGCGCATCATGCCGAGCGACGTGATCCGCATCACCAAGGCGCCGCAAAGCCTGCCGCTGGCGATGCTGCCGGGCATGTCGTTCTTTGAAGTGCTGCGGCAGAAGCTGAAGTGGAGCGGCACCGCGGTATGATCACGATCTCCGATCTGCTCGGCCTCGACCACGTCGCGCTGGAACTCCGCGCCACGCAGCCCAAGGCGGCGATCGATGAAGTGGCGTCGCTGCTCAAGGGCGATCCTGCCGTGCTCCACTGGGATGAACTCGTGAAGGGCGTGCAAGCGTCCGCGCCGTGCCTGCCGGAGCCGGGCGGCGGCTTTTCGCTCTGCATCCCGCACACCCGCGGCGAGTGCGTGAACTCGATGGTCATGAGCGTCGGACGCTCGGAGCAGGGCATCGTTTTCCCCGGCGTTAAATTGCCCGTGCGTTACCTCTTCTGCATCGCCGTTCCGCGGGCGCTGGCGGCGGATTACCTGCGCATCGTCGGCCTGCTCGCCCGCGTTTTCAAAGACCGCACGGTCGAGTCCGAACTCCGCGCCGCGACGAGCGCCACGGACTTCGTCGGCCTCCTCGCCCGCCGCGAAGCGAAGCTCTGAGCTAGGGCTTCTCCGGCGCGACTGTGCGGGTCGTCAGATGCGGCTCGGCCATCGGCACTCTGAGCAACCGCTGGGCTTCGCCGAGCAGCCACTTGGCTTCGCTGAATGGCTTGAACCCGATGTCCTGCCAGCGCACTCGCCCATCGCCATCGATGAGGAACGTTCCGTGCAACGGGATGCGCTCGAAATCGTCGTAGGCGCGGTAGGCCTTGAACGTTGCCAAGCTGGGATCGGAGACGATGGGGAAGAAAAAGCCGCCCTCGTTCTTGGCCTGTTCGAGCGTCTTGTGCAGCCCGTCCGGCGAGTCGGTGCTGACGGCGACCATCGGAATGCCGGCCGCGGCGAAGTCCTTGGTCATCGGGCTGAAGACGTTCAACTGCTCGATGCAATGCGAGCACCCGCTGCCGAGGTAAAAGATGACCAGCACGGGTCGTCCGCGAAACTCCGCCAGCGACACGGGGCTCTTCTGGCTGTTGGGCAAAGTCCACGACGGCGCGGTGTAGGGCTGCCAGCGGAACGGCCCGAGCGAGGCAATCTCCGGGCGCACGCCCGCATCCGGGGCGACCGTGGCCGGAAGGCGCCAGTCGGTGGGGAGCTTGAGGTCGGCGATGATGGGCGCGAGGCGCTGGAAGACGGGCGTATCGAGGTCGAGCGCGGCGGAGAGTTTGCGCAGCTTCTGGAAGTTCTCGATCGCGGCTTTCTTGTCGCCGGTCTGCCAGAGGACGTCGGCGAGATTGGCCAGCGGCTGCACCTGCGCGGAGTCGGCGTTGCTGGCTTCGCGCGCGAGTTTCAGCGCCTCGGTGGGATTGCCGATGGCGAGCTGGATGCGGGCGCGCCGGTCGGAGGAAAGGTCGCGCGCCTTCTCCAGCAGCGGCTTCACGGCGGCGGGTTTCTTTTCCGCGAGCGCCTGCTCGATCTGCACCTCGGCGATGGCGGCCTCGAGGTTTTTGATCTTGAAGCTTTGGCCCCGCATCGCCGACGCCATGGCCTGCGTGATTTGCTCCTCGGTCTTCTTCTCCGTCTGCGCCTTCTTCTCCGCCTCATCCGCCGCGGCCACTCGGGCGGTGCGCGCGCCCGTCAGCACCTTCTCCAGCGCCGCGAGCTTCTGCTTGCCGCCGTCGAGTTTGCCCGTGCGGAAATAAGCGGTGCCGAGCGTTGCCAGGCGCCGGGCGTCATCCGCTGCGACCTCCGCCGGGGCGAGATACATGGTGTTTTCGAGCGCGAGGAGATCGTTCCACAGCTCGAAGCGCAGGAGCGCTTCGAGCAACCGCTCGCGGCCCATGTTGTAAGCCTTGCTCTTGTTTGGCCCGAGGCGCGGGAGCTCGATCATGTTCTTCGCGAGGTCGAGCGCGTCGTGGACGCGGCCGACGTAGATCAGGTTCTTGACCAGCCAGTCGTTGTTGTGCGCGTAGTTGTGAATCTGCTCGGGCATGATCCGCGCCGCGGCCATGGAGGCGTGATCGACGCGCGCCGAGGCTTCCTGCTGCCAGGTGGCTTCGGGGTAACGGCGCAGGTTCGAGAAGGTGTGCCCCGACATGTGCCACATGTGGGCGATGCCCGGCGCGGCCTGCCCGCAGTGCGCCGCGGCGTCGATGGCTCGTTTGTCGCCCTCGGCGTTGTTCCAGAGGTGGATGAGGTAATGATGCACCGGGTGCATCGGATTCACGGCGAGCACCTGCTTGGCGAGCGCGTCCACGGCCTGCCGGCTGGGCAGCGGCATCTTGTGCTGCTTGTTGTCCCAGAGCTGGAAAACGAGGAACGCCTTCGTCTCGAGATCGGTCGGAAATTCGAAGCTCAGATCTTCGAGCGCCTTCACCAGACCCGAGCGGCGTGTTTCCTCGGTGCCTTTGCCGGGCGCGAAGTAGGCCGCATACGCATCCACCCACAACTGCTCGCGCCGGCTCGCCTTGGCCTTCTTCGCCGTCGCGACCTTCATGAATTCCGCCGCGCGCTTCTCGTTGTTCACGTTGGCCATGCCCATGCCGCAGTAAGCCATCGCGCATTCCGGATCGAGCGCTGCCGCCTGTCGGAACGAGCGCTCCGCCTCGAAATACCAAAAGCCGTGCAACTGCCCGACGCCTTGCGTGAAGAAGCGCTGCGCCTCGGGATTGGTCGTTGTCACCGGGAAGTCCACCTGGCCCGTGCCCGCCATGAGTACGGCGGCCTGGCGTGGGCCTTCGTTGAAAGCCTCGCCGTGCATCGAGTGGCCGGGCAGTTGCTTGGGGTCGGCTTTTTCGGGCGCGGCGTCCTGGGCGTGGAGTCCGAGAGTCGAGAGCGCGAGCAGACCGGCGAGGGGGAATAGGCGCATGGTGTTGCGCCAAAAGACGCTGACCTCGGGGAGTCGTCAAGCGCACGAAAGTGGGAGCGCAGTTTACCCACAGAGCCGGCTCGACCGCGGGCCGGGTATGGCGCAGAGTGCCGGCGCTGTGAACAACCCGCGCTTCATCCTTCAGATCAGCAAAGGGCTCGTCCGCGATCATCGGGCGCGGCGGATGTTGATGTTCTACAACGTGCTCGTCGTCCTCGTGCTCATCTTCCTCGGCAGCACGCTGCTCTGGTCGTGGCTGCGCGGCCATCCGTTCTTCTTCATCGCCTACTGGGGACTGTGCGCGTGGCTCACGCTGCTCGCGGTGCTGCTCGCACTCTACGATATGGCCAAGGTGCGACTCGAGGCGCAGCGCGCCCGGCGGCAGCTCGAGGAGCAATATCTCGCGGAAACGAAAAACGACTCGTCCGATGATTCGCACGCGCGCTGAAAAGGAAAAATGGGAAGCCGGAACGCTCGCGCCTTTCGCGCAGAAATCGCGGGAGTCGGCCGGCCGCGCTCATACTGAGCCGGCTCACCCGCATCGCACGCAGTACGAGCGCGACCGGGCGCGGATCATTCATTCGCGGGCCTTCCGCCGGCTCGAGTACAAGACGCAGGTTTTCCTGAACGGCACTGGCGACCACCTGCGCACGCGCCTCACGCACACGATCGAAGTCGCGTCGATCAGCCGCACGATCGCTCGTGCGCTCGGGCTGAATGAAGATCTTGCCGAAACCATCGCGCTCGCGCACGACCTCGGCCACGCGCCTTTCGGGCATTCCGGCGAGGAGACGCTCGACGAGTTGATGCGCGAGCACGGCGGCTTCGAGCACAACGGCCAGAGCCTGCGCATCGTTGAGGTGATCGAGAGAAAATACCCGCGCTTCGATGGCCTGAATCTCTCGTGGGAAGTGCGCGAGGGCTTGCAGAAGCACCAGAAATTTTACGACGCCCCGACGCCCGGGGCGCACGAGAAGTTCACCAGCCCTTCGCTCGAAGCGCAGATCGCGAATCTCGCAGACGAGATCACCTACTACAGCCACGACCTCGATGACGGCCTCGACTTCCACCTCATCACGCCGGAGCAACTCGCGGAGCTCGAAGTCTGGCAGCACAGCTTCAAGGAAGTGCGGCGCCATTTCCCCAAGCTGCGCGGCAAGGAACTGCATGGCTACGTGATCCGCTGCATGATCGACCGGCAGGTGCAGGATGTGATTGCGACCAGCGCGGACCTCATCGCGACAGCGGGCGTGGGCTGCGTGGAGGACGTGCGCCGGCAGAAGAAACCGCTGATCCGCTACAGCCTGCCGCTGCTCAGGGCCAACCAGGCGCTGCGAAAATTCCTTTACAAAAATCTCTACCATCATCCGCGCGTGGCTGGGGCGAATCAGCGCGCGTGCTCGCTCCTGCGGAACGTCTTCCAGGCCTATCTCAAGAAGCGCTCGCTCCTCGGTGAGACCACGGCCAAACGCATTCGGCGCGATGGGCTGCACCGCACGGTCTGCGATTACCTTTCCGGGATGACGGATCGCTATTTGATCGAGGAACACGACCGGCTTTTCGCTGCGGCCAAGAACGGTTCGAGCCCCACGTCGGGTGAGGAGCGGGTGATCACCCGGCGGCACGAGTAAGCTGTCTCAGTTCCCGCTGTCCTCGGAAATCTGGACCAGTAGCAAGCGCACGAGTAGGCGGCTGCGGGCGGCGACGCTCAGCTCTTCCAGCACCGCCTGCCGTTCCTCGGGCGTGCGGAGAAAGGAGTGGGCGATGACATCGGTGAGAAGGCCGAGATCTTCCATCTGGGCAAGCTGCTGATCGAGCGCCTCCGGCACGCCAATGCCGTTCGCGCGGAGCAGCGCGCAGGTTTCGAGCAAGCGGGTCGTGAGGTCTTCGGATTCCTCGGGGTCCGCTGGCGACTCGGTGACTTCGCGCACTTCCGCGATCCGAAAGGGCGTGTCTTGCACAAAGCCGGTGAGGCGCACGCGGGCGACGCCTTGCAGCACCAAATGCGAAGTCCCATCCTCGCGGCCCACGCAGGCGCGGACCAGCCCGAGACCGACCAGATGATGGAGGTCGTCGGTCGAGCGCGCCTCCTCCACCCCCGGCTTCATCGGCACGATGCAGAACATGCGATCCTGCTCCAGGCTCCACGAAAGCATCGCCCGATAGCGCGGCTCGAAGATGTAGAGCGGCAACAGCGCATTCGGAAATAACTGCGCGCCCGGCAGCACCATTAACGGTGCATGTTTCGGCAGATTCATTTTTTGGTGGGTGGTGCTTTTCACAGGTGTCTCCCGATTATACGCAGCCAGCTCGATTGCGGATGAAAAGTTGTGCCGCTAGCCTCCGGCGATGACCGCCCGGCCCGATTCCTCACTCTTCGAACTCGTGACCGTGCAATCCGGTGCCCGGAGCCTGCGCTCGCGGGAATTTGGCGAGACTTTTCACCCGGTGATCGGGCCGATGGCGGAAGCCGTGGCGCTTCACGTGCGGCAGCAGCGGCTGGTTGAGCGGGCGGCGGCGACCGAAGGGCCGTTTGTGATTTGGGATGTCGGGCTCGGCGCGGCGGCGAATGCCGTAGCGGTGCTGGAGGCGTTCGCGGCGGAAAGCGGCGGACGGGTCGAGTTGCACAGCTTCGATCACACGACCGCGCCGCTGGCTTTCGCGCTCGAACACGCCGAGGCCCTCGGCTACCTCGCGCCCCACGCGCCCGCCGCCGAGTATCTGCTGGCGAATGGAAACTGGCAGGCGGAGCGACTCGCGTGGCTGTTTCACGCGGGTGATTTTCGTGAGTCGATGTTCGCCGCGCCCGCGCCGCAGGCCGTGCTTTACGATCCGTATTCCCCGACGGCGAATCCCGAACTGTGGACGCTGGAGCATTTCACCTCGCTCCACGCCGCCCTCGATCCCGCCCGCCCTTGCCTGCTCTCGAACTACACCCGCTCGACCGCGGTGCGCGTGACGTTGCTGCTCGCGGGATTCTTCGTCGGCCACGGGCATGCGACCGGCGAAAAGGACCAGACGACGATCGCGGCGAACGGCCCGGGGCTGCTGGAAGAGCCGCTCGACCTTCGTTGGCTGGAACGCGTCCGCCGCTCTACGCGCTCCGCTCCGCTGCGAACGATCACGGCGCCCGGCCCGATCAAGGAGCAGGACTGGCAGCTTCTCGCGGCCCACCCGCAGTTTGCCGGTCGTCTTTAGCCAAACAGTTCTCCGTCCCGCTTCGGGGCGGAGACGCCCAGTTTCTTGTAGGCGAGTTGAAGGGCGACGCGACCTTGCGCAGTGCGTTTGATGTAGCCCTGCATGATGAGATACGGCTCATGCACGTCCTCCAGCGTGCCCGCGTCTTCGCCGAGTGCGACGGCGAGCGAATTGAGCCCGACCGGGCCGCCGCTGAACTTGTGGATCAGCGCTTCGAGGAGGCGCTTGTCCATTTCGTCGAAGCCGTCGCGGTCGATATCGAGCATGGTCAGCGCTTGATCGGCGACCTCGCGGTTCACGCGATTGCCGGCGCGGACCTGGGCGAAGTCGCGCACCCAGCGGAGCAGGTTGTTGGCGATGCGTGGAGTGCCGCGGCTGCGGGCGGCGACTTCCATCGCGCCCGCTTCGTCGATCTGCAGGTTGATCAGACCCGAGGTGCGCAGGATGATTTTTTGCAGTTCCTCCGCGGTGTAGTAATCGAGCCGGCAGGTCATGCCGAAGCGCGTGCGCAGCGGCGCGCTGAGCATCCCGGCGCGGGTGGTCGCGCCGATCAGGGTGAAGCGCGGGAGATTCAGCGGGATGCTCCGTGCGTTCGGTCCCTGGTCGATGATGATGTCGAGTTTGTAGTCCTCCATCGCGGGGTAGAGGTATTCCTCAATCGCCGGTTGAAGGCGGTGGATTTCGTCGATGAAAAGCACATCGCCGCGCTCCAGGGTGGTGAGCAATCCGGCGAGGTCACCGGCCTTCTCGATCGTCGGCCCGCTGGTGTTCTTGATGTTCACGCCCATCGATGTGGCGAGGATGTAAGCGAGCGTCGTTTTGCCAAGGCCGGGCGGGCCGCTGAGGAGCACGTGTTCCAGCACGTCGCCGCGTTGCTGAGCGGCTTCGACCATCAGTTCCAAGCGCTCGCAAACCTTATCCTGCCCCGCGAACTCATTGAACATCGGCGGCCGCAGCGAGACGTCGAAAGCCGTCTTCGGGGCGTCGAGGGTCTGGCTGATGAAATCGTCGGGCACGCGCTAGAGAAAGCAGAACGGTGCCCGCCGGGGAAGGGGAGAAGTGGGCTACTTCTCGTCTTCTTCGTCGTCGCCCAGCGCTTCCTCGCGCCGCGAGGCGAGCATCTGTTCGTGGACGGCCTCATCCATGCCTTCGGCGATGAGTTCTTCTGCGACATTCGTCGCATCGTCTTGCGCGACATTTTCCGTATGATGCCCGACCGAGGCGGCGATCATGTCGTGCTCGGAAACCATGGCCGCGATGTCGAAGTCGCCATTCGTGTCGTTCAACTCATGGCCACCGTGGAGTTCGCGTTTCGCGTCGCGCCAGTCCCCCTCATTAAACTGCTCCCGGCCATTGATGATCGCGAGTTCCTGCGCTCGTTTGCGCACCGTTTCGGCGTCCGGGGCGCCGAGCCCTTCAGAGTGTTGGATGATCTTGCCCAAAGCCGGTTTTGTCGTGCTCATGATTAACTGCTACGACCGTCCTCGGGATGAGCAAGGGCGAGTTGCGGGCGCGGAAATATTGTCCGGTTGTGCCGCTCCTCATTTGGGCCTATGAGCGTAGCACGTTCCTATGAAGCAGATTAAACTCAGCGGTCGTGAGCAGGCGGTGATTCGGGCGATCGACTACACCGCGGGTAGTACTGGCGACGAAATCTGCGAGCGGACGCAGATCGATGGGATCGATCTGGCTGACATCCTGAACGGGCTTTACGATGTCGGTTACGTCGAGTGCTTCCCGCCCATCGAGCCGGTGACCTACCTCAACTACGCGGCCACCCGCTTCGAGGTAAATCCCGCCTACGCGTTGCAGCTTCGCGAAACGCTGAAGCGCAACCACTAGCCGCTCAGTTGATGTAGCTGGCTTCGTTCGAGAGCAGGAGCGCCTGGGCGTAGGTTTCCCAAGGCGTGAGCGGCTTGCGCTCGATGAGTTCGCCCTGGTTTTGGATGGCGTTCATGCTGTCGTAGCGACCGTTGCCTTTGGCATTTTTCCGCGCTTTTTTGTCGGCCACGCGCCCATTTTTCGCCTGCTGCTCCTTCAGCTCAGCGGGAGATTGCGTGGGCTGATTCCGCGCTTCGTTGGCGACGAATTTCAGCGCGAGGTCGATCTCCACGGGTTGCGGGGTGCGTTGGAAGACCACGCGATAGAGCGCGATCAGGCGACCGAGATCGTCGCCCGCGCCGGTGATCTCAGGCCGGGCGACGACCCGGCGCGCCACGTCCACGGACATCGAGCTATTCATGAGGAAGAGCGCCTGCTGCGGCACGATCGTCGAGGTGCGTTTGCTGTTCGGCATGTCGGGATCGCTGAAGTCGAAGCTCTGCATGAGTTCCGGCAGGTTGCCGCGGTCGATGTAACCATAGACCGAACGGCGATAGCTGTAGGGCTCGTCGGTCAGGTTGATTGGTTTGCCGCCCACGGTCCGGTCGAGCTTGCCGCTGAAGACGAGAAGCGAATCGCGTAGCGCCTCGAAGTCGAGCCGGCGGATGTTCGCACGCCAGAGCAGGCGATTTTCTGGATCCATCTGCTCGAACTTCTTGTTCGTTTGCGAGCTCTCCTGGTAAGCGCGCGAGAGCATGATCGAACGGTGCAGCTTCTTCATTGACCAGTTTTGCTCCATGAACTGGCTGGCGAGGTAATCGAGCAACTCGGGATGCGTCGGTGGCTCGCTCTGCACGCCGAGATCGTCGGGCGTGCGGACGAAACCTTCGCCGAAGTGATGCATCCACACGCGATTCACGAGCACGCGCGCGGTCAGCGGATTCGACTTCGAAGCGATGCTCTGCGCGAGTTCGAGGCGACCGCTACCTTCCTTGAACGGGAGCGGCTGGCGGTTCGGCGAGAGGACTTCGAGGAAACGACGCGGGACCATTTCCCCCTTCGTCTCCTGCTGCCCGCGAATGAAGACCGAGGAGTTTTTCACCGTGGCTGAATCGTTGACCAGCATGGCCTTGGCAGGCGCGCCGGGGTGGGTGAGTTCGAGTTCGTTGATCTTAGCGAAGTAGAAGTTCGAGCGGCCCTGAAGCTGGTTGCCGAGGCGTTGCTGGAACTCGCGCAGATTTTGGGTGTTCGCTTCCGCCGCGGTCAGAATCTCGTAGGGGTGATTCATGAGTTGCGCGACTTCCGGGGTGAAGCCGGAGACCTGGCCCTGCGTCGCTTTCTGACAGGCTTCGAGGTAGGACTTCCGCTGTGGCTCGATGCTGGCGTAGAGGTTCTTGTAAACGGTCGCGACGTCCTCGATGGACTGCGGTTGCGCGGCCTTGAAGGCTTCCACCACGAGCGGGTTCAGAGGACGCTTGGAATTGGCGTTGGCGGTGATCTGGGCGAGGACCTCCGGAGCTTTCGTCGCGAAGTCTTCCTTCTTCAGATCGGCGAAAGCGCGGAACGGACCAAAGACGGCATCGTTACCCCGGGCGTTGCGGGCAAACGCGACCACCAGATCACGCTCCAGCTTGTATTTCTGTAGCGTGGCGATGCGTTCTTTTTCCTGTTCCGCGGGTCCGTTCCGCTTGCCGCTAAACCGGGCGACGAGCAGGTAGCCATCCACTTTGTTGAAGAAATCATCCTGCAAGGGGGCGACGAATTTGTAGTAGCGATCGCGATTTTGCTGCTCAAGTTCGCTCATCTGGCGCTGGTAATCGGCGACCTGGTCCTGGGCGGCCATCGCGATCACCGGCTTGTCTGCGGGCTCGATCGTCGAGGCAAAGACGCCATGCAGCGCGTAGTAGTCCGTGGTCGGCACCGGATCGAACATGTGATCGTGGCAGCGCGCGCAGGACACGGTGAGGCCGAGGAAACCCTTGGTCGTGGCGTCGATGCGATCGTTGATGATGTCGTTCACATTGCGGAACCGTTCGCCGACCGTGAGGAAACCGAGCGCCGCCAGATTCTCCTGCGCGTTGTCCTTCACTTTGTCTGCCGCGAGTTGATGCACGATGAACTGGTCGTAGGGCATGTCGTCGTTCACGGCTTTGATCACCCAGTCGCGATACGTCCACGCGTAGGCGTATTTGTAATCGATCGTCCGCACGATGTTGCGGTCGCCGCCGACGGTGTCGGAATAGCGCGCTGTATCGAGCCAGTGCCGACCCCAGCGTTCGCCGTAAGCGGGTGAAGCGAGCAGCCGATCCACGACTTTGGAGAAGGCTTGCGGAGAGTTGTCGGAGGCAAAGGCTTTCACCTCTTCCGGCGAGGGAGGGAGACCGGTGAGGTCGTAGGTCGCGCGCCGGAGCAGCGCTTCTTTGGTCGCGTCTGGCGCGGGCGTCATGCCCTTTTCCTCAAGCTTCGCGAGGATGAATTGATCGATCGGCCCGCGTGGCCACGCGGTGTTCTTCACGCTCGGAGGAGTTGGTTTTGTGACCGGCTGATACGCCCAGTGCGAGCGCGCTTTTTCAGTCAAGCCGCTCAGTTTGCTGAGCTTGGCCGCGTCGTCCTTGCGCGGGTCCGGTGCGCCCATTTTCACCCACGCCGTGAGATCGGCGATTTGCCCGTTGGTCAGCTTCTCGCCTTTCGGCGGCATTTGCAGATCGGGGTCGAGGTAATTGACCGCCGAGATCATCGGGCTCTTGTCCGGCTCGCCGGGCTTCACGATCGCGCCGTTTTCGCCGCCCTTGAGCAGGCCGGTTTTGGTGTCGAGCGTGAGCCCGCCCTTGGCCTTGCTCTGTTCGAGGCTGTGGCACTTGTAACAGTTCTCTTTCAGGATCGGGCGGATCTTGTTTTCGAAGAATTCCGCCTGCGCCTTGGTCGGCTCGGCAGAGACGGCGCCGAAGCTCGGGGCCGCGGAGGCCGCGAGCAGGGCGAGGACAAATGAACGATGCTTCATGATCGGGATGGGGAGTTAAGCGATGACGTCGCGGACGACGTTGCCGAAGTTGTCGGTGAAGCGGAAATCACGGCCGTTGTAGCGATAGGTGAGCTTGGTGTGATCGAAGCCGAGCAGCGCGAGGATCGTCGCGTGCAGGTCGTGGATGTGGACCTTTTTCTCCGCCGCGCGCGAACCGAACTCGTCGGTCGCGCCATACACGGTGCCGCCTTTCACGCCGCCGCCCGCCATCCACGTCACCATCGCGCGGCCATTGTGATCGCGGCCCGGCGTGGCGTTGCCATTGCGGTCGCGCACGACCGTCCGGCCAAATTCGCCGCCCCACACGATGAGCGTGGAGTCGAGCAGCCCGCGCTGTTTGAGGTCTTTGATGAGCGCCGCGGCTGGCCCGTCGATCGCGCCCGCCTGCTTGGGGATCGCCGTCTCGATGTTCGCATGCGTATCCCAGCCGCCGTGCTGCACCTGCACGAAGCGGACCCCGCGCTCGATGAGGCGGCGGGCGACGAGCAGCTTGGCGCCGAGATCGGTTGCGCCGTAAGCCGCGCGCGCTTCGGGCGACTCCTTGGAAATATCAAACGCGTCCGTGGCTTCGGTCTGCATCTTGAAGGCCATCTCAAACGCCTCGATACGCGCCTCGAGCTGCGCGTCCTTTTGCAGCGCCTGCGAGTGCATGTTGTTGAGCTGATGCACGAGATCGAGTTGGCGGCGCTGGCGGTCGATTCCGGTGAACTGGTTGCTGATATTGAGCAGCACCTCCTCGAGTTTCATCCCCTGCGTGTAGTTCACATTGCAGCCCTGAAAGACGCCCGGCAGGAACGACGACTGGCGCCATTCCGGCTTGCCGCTGAGCGTGATGAAGCCGGGCATGTTTTGGTTTTCCGTGCCGAGCCCATAGACGACCCATGAGCCCATCGAAGGCTTCGGCAACTGAAGCGAACCCGTATTCATGAAGCGCTGCGCGACTTCGTGCGCCGGGATGTCGGTCCAGAGCGAACGGATCACCGCCATGTCGTCCACACATTCACCGAGCTTCGGAAATACTTCGCTCACCTCGATGCCCGACTGGCCCATTTTGTTGAACTTGAACGGTGACGGGAACGCCAGGCCGTCGTGGCCCGGAATCGTCTTGTCCGCATACTTCGCCAGCTCCGGTTTCGGGTCCCAGGTATCTACGTGCGATGGCCCGCCTTCCGCGAAAATGTGGATGACCGCCTTGGCCTTGACCGGAAAATGCGGCTGTTTGGGGAGCAGCGGTGAGAGCGACTTGTTCGCCGGCGCCGCGCCGGCCTGCCCGCCGAAACTCAGCCCGAGGATCGAGGCCAGGCTCATCGCGCCGAAGCCCATGCCAGTCCGCTCCAAAAACTCGCGCCGGGTGAAGATCACATCCTTCAGCGAGGGCGTGTGTTCGCGGATGTATTTGGACGGGCAGGAAAAGTCGGAGTCTGGGTTCATGGCGGGATGGGATTGGTGGAGACGATCTGCCAACCGTCGCTTCTCTGGAAAGTTGCGGCGGAATTAACCAATCCGACCGCCCGCTCAGGCGACGATGACCGCGCAGAGTTCTTCCAGCGTGAAGGTCCGGCGGCGTCCGCTCCGGCCATTCCGAAAAGCGATGGCGTTCCAGCCGATCATGCGTTCGACGTGGTAAAGGTTCGCGCCCACGCGGATCGGGCGGTGCGTGAGCACGCGGTGGATCACCTGCTCGTAGCGCGAACGCGGCAGCGTGCGCTGGCTCCGGCGATTCCACTGGATGACGCGGCCGGCGTCTTCGTAGGGCGCTGGGCGTTCGGGAAAATCGAGCAGTGAGCGGGCGCGGGCGCTGAGCACTTCGAAGACGTGGGCAAACGCGGCCGGGTCGGCGACGCCGCGGATGGCATGGCGGAAGGGGCGCGCGATCTCCAGGGCGATCTGCCGCAGACTGCGGTGGCGCCCGTCGGTCAGGCGCCAGTCGGACGCGTTGATATCGGCGGCGAAGGGATTGCGCGGAAAGCAGACGTGGCGCGCGAGGAATCCTTTCCGTGAGGTGTGTTTGCACGGTCGGAAGCCGGCGATCACCGGGAAACCGCGCCGCTTCAACTCGGCGACGCTATGCACCGGCCACTCGAGCACCGCGAGGATGATGCCGGTGACGAGTGCGGTCGTGGCGATCATGAGGTCCGGATCGGGGGTGAAATCGGCCGTGACTTCCAGCCGATCGCCGCGCGGTCGCACGCCGACGCCGGTGCTGAGTTTGTTCGTCGCGAGGAGCATCACCGGCGGATGCAACAGGTAGGTGAGCATGCGCGCGAGCCGGAGCATTCGCGTGGGGCTCAGCCGGCGACCGACGGGCACGGAGACGTTGTAGTGCGTGCTGAAACCTTCGAGCCGCAGATGCTGGCCGTGCGCCACTTCCCACGCATCGAGTTCGCCGCGGATGAATTCGATCTGCTCCCAGAGCGTGCGCCCGGCGCGGACGGCGCACCCGTTTTCGATCTCGATGATCGGGGTCGCGACCTCGATCACTCCGGTATCGAAATACACCGCCCCGCCGACCGGCAGCTGAAACGACCGCCCTTTGCGCGGGAGCATCTTCTGCCGGACGAATTTCTGCGCCGTGCCGAAGACCTCTTCGGGCCGCCGCTTCACGTCATCGACGTAGAGCGTGAACTCCGCCTCGAGCCCGATCACCGGCACGGGCTCGCCCTGCGGCGCGGCGCGGCGAAGAGAGAGCGTGGGTGATTTGCGCGGGGACGACATGGCGGTCGGTCATTAGCCCTCAGTGTAGCCGCGAGGGGTGGAAAGCAAATAGCCGAGGTCCATGTGCAAATGATCATCGGTTTCGCCGGGCGAGGGGCCGTATGGACGGACAAAAATATCCGGTCCCAGCGAGTCGGCGATGCGTGCGTAACGCTCGATGGATTTCTGCGAATCGAGCCAGGTGTCGCCGATGCGGAAGATGTTCGCGGCGGTCGCCCAGAGGTGCGGACCGGGCCGGCCGGAGAGGCGATGCGCGGGCGAGCGGTAGCCGCCATTCACGGCGAGGCAGACCGGGCCATCGACGCGCTCGCGGAAGTCCTCGAGAAACCGCGCGAGCACGGCGACGGCGCACGGGACGAAGTGAGGAAACTGGTGGAGCAGCAGATCGGCTTCGCGGCAATCGACGGTGATCAATTCCGAGAGCGCGAAGTGCGGCGTGAGGCGCGTCTCTTTCGCATGCTGCCAGGAGTCGATCTCGTAGAAAAAACGCGGCAGCCGATGCCACTCGCCGGGCGCGACTTCGAGCATCTCACCGGGCCACAGCAGCGCGCGGTGTCCGGCAGAAAGAGTGAGGCCGTCGACGATCTTCATTTCAAAAAAAGGGGGTCATTCTGAGCGTAGCGAAGAACCTCTGATCTCTGTCTTTCTTCGCGAACGAGCCAGGTAGAAAAATGTGGAGTTTTGATGCCGGGCATAAGTCAAAGATCCTTCGCTCCGCTCAGGATGACTGTGAGGTGATAAATTCGTAAATCGCCCGCGAGACCTTGGCCACGGTCTTCTGCGTGTCGTCGAGGCCGGCGGGATGTTCGGTGAGGATCGCGACGGCGTAGGGCCGCCGACCGGGCAGCAGCACGAGACCGGCGTCGTGCGTGCAGGTGGAAATCTCGCCGGTCTTGTGCGCGACCTGCGCCTGGTCGGGCAGGAGCGACGGGATCATGCTGTTGAATTCCTGCGCGAAAAGGATGTCGAGCATCTGCCGGCGCGCCGCTTCGGGGAAGAGACGGTCTTCGCGCAGCAGGCGGAAAAGCTGCGCCAATCCGCGCGGGGTCACGGTGTTGTTCAGCCCCTGCTCGAAGGCGACGGAATCCTCGACGCCGCGCACGACCTTCACGCCTTCGATCCCTGCAGCGGCCAGCGTTTTGTGGACACCCGCGGGTGTGAGGTGATCGAGCAGGAGATTCGTCGCGAGGTTGCTGCTGCGCGTGATCATCGGCTCGGCGAGTTCGGCGAGTTTCATCGAGCGACCGACGCGCCGGTGGACCACGGCGTCGCCATCGCGGTCGCGCTGCACGCGGAAGATCGAGCGGTCGGCGATGCTGCGGAAGCGGTTGCGGACGTGGAGGCGATCTTCGAGGCGCACGCGTCCGTTTTCCGCCGCGTGAAAAAGCGCGAGCAGCACCGCGACTTTCATCGTGCTCGCCGCATGAAACCAGCGATCGGCTTCGTGCGAAAACTCTCGATTCGTTTCGAAATCGAAGACCTGCACGCCGATCGCCTCCACGCCGCTGGCCGCGCGGAGTTCTTCGATGCGGGATTGGAGCGCGGGTTCGTCCATTAGCCAGCGAGCTTGGCCTGCGCGGCGATGAGTTTTTGGAAAAGCGCGTCGAGCGCCTCCGGCAGGATGCGCGTGTCGCTGAGCACGGGCATGAAGTTGTGATCGCCATCCCAGCGCGGGACGATGTGCAGGTGCAGGTGCTCGACCACGCCCGCGCCGGCGCATTTGCCGAGATTGAGGCCGACGTTGAAACCCTGCGCGCGCACTGCTTCGCGCAGCAAGCACTGGCCGTGCTCGGCGAGATCCCACAGTTCGAGTTTTTCGGTGTCGGTCAGGTCGGCGATGGCGGCGACTTTCCGATACGGAACGGCCATGAGATGGCCGACGGCATACGGGTAGCGGTTCATGATGAGGAAGACGCTCTTGCCGCGCGTGACGACCAGATGCGCGGCGTCGTCCGTGGCCTGCGCTGCCTCGAGCAGGAAGTCGGGCGAGGCGCCGCCGGCTTTGAAGTATTCGACGCGCCACGGAGCCCAGAGGGCGGAAAGTTCGTTGGTGTCCATCGCGAGGAAGATAACCGCAGAGGCGCGGAGGCGCAGAGGGGAAAGTTTGCCGGGTTTCTACTCCGCGTCTCCGCGTCCTCGCGGTTGCAGTTCGTCCAGGATCGCATCAGCCGCGCGCTGAGCGGCACCGCCTTCACCGAGGCCGGCGATGACCGCGGCGAGTTCGGCCTGCACGGCTTCGCGCTGTTCCGCATTGGTCGCGAGGCGGAGTGTCTCGTCGGCGAGTGCTTGCGGGGTCGCGGCATCCTGCAGGAATTCGCGGGCGATTTCGCGGCCGGCGAGGACGTTCGGCATGCCGAGGAAAGGAACCTTCACGAGCTGTTTTCCGACGACCCAAGTGAGCCACGCGACCTTGTAAACGACGCAGAGCGGCAGGCCGAAAAACGCCGCTTCGAGCGTGGCAGTGCCGGAACAGACCATGCCGGCGATGGCGCGTTGCATCAGTTCGTGCGACGAACGCACGGTGACGCGGCAGAACGTCTCGTCGTGGCCGAAGAGTCGCAGCGTGGCCAGCATGCGCTCGGCGAG
Organism: Chthoniobacterales bacterium; assembly: GCA_038208565.1. GTDB lineage: Bacteria > Verrucomicrobiota > Verrucomicrobiia > Chthoniobacterales > Chthoniobacteraceae > Chthoniobacter. The sequence goes on along the minus strand of JBBQYR010000075.1, from coordinate 67 downwards.
CGCATGCGAGGCCGCGGAGGCTTCGAAGGTCAACTCGGGGCGCTGATGTTTCATCCGGATCGCGGCC
>JBBQYR010000074.1:0-22149 GCA_038208565.1 Chthoniobacterales bacterium | reverse complement strand
CTTCGGCAAGCGGGAAAGCACGAGCGGGGCGACGGCACCGATTGCGATCTGCCTGGCGGGACTGCGCGCGCGCGGCGTGGAAATCGAGCTTCCCTCCAACGGTTTTGATTCCCAGGATTCCGCGTCGCGACTCGCCGGGATGGTGAGCGATCCGCTGCAGCCGGGGCTGCTCGCGGACTAGGTTCGACGGGCGCTTCAGTCGCGACTGCCGAGGATGCGCCGCGTCTCGCTCAGCACCACGCCTTGGAAGCGCATCTTCAGCGCCTCCGGGCTGGGGGAATGCAGGAGCGCTTCGGACTCCGTGATCTTCCCGTTCTTCGCGAGCGTGTAGAGCGCCTGGTCGAAGGTCTGCATCCCGTCGCCGCCACCCATTTCCATCGCCGCGTGCAGCTTCTCCAGCGTCCCTTGGTGGATCGCTTTTTCGACCGCGGAATTATTCACCAGCACCTCGACGGCCGGCAGCAGTTCGCCGCCCGCCGCGCTTACCAGCTTCTGGCAAATCACCGCGTGCAAGGTCGTGGCGAGTTGCCGCCGCGCGCTGTCCCGATCCGCCCCGGGGAAGAATTCGAGGATGCGCTGCACGCTCTTCGCCGCGTCCGCGGTGTGCAGCGTGGAAATGACGAGATTGCCGATATTCGCGGCGCTGATGGCCGCGGCGATGCTCTCGGGATCGCGCATTTCGCCAATGACAATGACGTCCGGGTCCTGCCGCAGCACATTGCGCAAACCGCTCGCGAACGACGCCGTATCCAGCCCCACTTCGCGCTGCTCGATGATCGCCTGCTTGTCCGTAAAGAGATATTCGATCGGGTCCTCGAGCGTGATGATGTGTTTCCGCGCGGTCACGTTGATGTGCTCCACCATGGCGGCGAGCGTCGTCGATTTGCCTGAGCCCGTCGCGCCCGTCACGAGCACAATCCCGCGCTGCGCCTCGGCGATCCGGCGCACGATGGCCGGTAGATGGAGCTCTTCAAAGGTCCGCACCATCGCTTTCACCAGCCGCAGGGCCAGCACGTAGCCGCCGCGTTGTTGAAAGACATTCACGCGGAAGCGCCCACCGCCGGGCGCGGCGTAAGCGAAATCCACCTCGTGCTCTTCGCCAAAACGCGCGTGTAGACGCTGCGGGACGATGTGCTCGAGGATCATCCCCATCCACTCCTCCGTCGGCACCGGCGCCTCGACAGGTACCAGCTCGCCACGGATGCGGAAGACGACCGGCGCATTCGGTTTCAAATGCACGTCCGACGCTCCGGCGGCGGCGGCGCCTTCGAGGATGCGGGTGAAGATTTCCATGCGTGGGGAGGGGTTAGCGCGCCGCGGCGAGCAGCGTGTCGAGATGATCAAAACAGATCTGCGACCAGCTCTCCAGATTCTCCCGCCGGGCCGCGAGCTGTGTCCGGTCGAGGAACTGCAGCTCCGTGATCATCGCCTCGCCTTTGGCCACGTCCGGCGTCTCCAGATTGAAGATGTGCACCACCCCGAGATGCACCTTGCCCACTTCATTCGCGTCGTCATTGAGCAGCGCCACGGCGTGGTTCGTATAACGCGCGTTCAGCTTCAACTCCTCCGCCACCTCGCGCTGCACCGCGGCATCGTAGGCCGCGCGATCCAGCGCGAAGAGCCCTTCGTCGTGATCGTTCATATGCCCGCCGATGCCGATGCTACCTTTCGCCACGAGCCGCTGCTCGCCCGCCTTTTTTCCTCGCACGTAATGCAGGACCCGGCCCTCATGCACGAGCAGCACATAGGGGATGATCTGCTTGAGCGATGGGTCTGTCTCGGCGGGCGGGCGTGGGGTGAAAAAATTGTTCTCCCTCGCGAGCAGTGCCGGCAGGTAACGGTCGATTTCAAAGTTCAGGCCTTGGAAGGAGCCGAGCTCATCAAACAGCGCGCGGCGCACGACCAGGATCATTTCGTCTTTCATCCGGGAGGTTTAGTGGATGGCGGTCGGGGTTGGCAACGAGCGACTACCGCACGAGCAGATGCTCCCATGGTGCCGGTGAAGGGCTGGCGCACGCGGCGAGCAGGAGTGCGAGGAACGAGGTAGCGAGAGGAAAGCGGGGCATTTGGCAGGGGCGTTCAGGCCAGTAGATCCGGGCGAATAAGCCGAGTCTTTTCGAGAGCCTGCTCATGGCGCCAAGCGGCGATGGCGCCGTGATTGCCACTGAGCAGGATGTCGGGCACCCGCCAGCCTCGGTATTCGACGGGCCGGGTGTATTGCGGGCCCTCGATCAAGCCGCTGGCGAAGCTGTCGTCGGGCGCACTTTGCGCGTCGCCGAGCACACCGGGCAGCAGACGCACCATCGCATCCGTGACAACCGCTGCGGCAATGGCGCCGTTCGTAAGGACGTAATCGCCAATCGAAATTTCGTCATCGACGAGATGGTCGATGATGCGCTGATCGAGCCCTTCGTAATGGCCGCAGAGGATGATGAGGTGCGTGCCGGGCTGCGCGTAGTGCGTGGCGAGCGCCTGATCGAAGCGGCGACCGCCGGGAGTCATGAGAAGGACGCGGCTCTCAGGCGTGCGCAGACTCTCGATGGCTTCGAAGACTGGCTCACACTTCATCACCATGCCTTGGCTGCCGCCGTAGGGGGCGTCGTCGGTCGTGCGATGTTTGTCGCGCGCCCAGTCGCGAAGGTTGTGGCAGGCGATGGTCACGAGACCGCGCTGCTGGGCTTTGCCGATCATACTTTCCGCCAGTGGCGCAGCGGCGATGGCTGGGAAAAGGGTGAGGATGTCGATGCGCATGAGCGGATTGGCGGATGAAGGCGCGCTTGTCGTGGCGCGGCAAAGCTGAATAGTTCGCTCCGTGGCGAAGCCCGCAAAGAACAAAAACAAACCCGGCAAACGCCAGACGCAATCGCGCCGACGCTGGCTGCTGTATTTGGGTCTGGGCGCGTTCGGCGTGGTGATCGTCGTGTGCCTCGTCTATGGCTTCTGGGCTTCGACTTTCGATCTGAAGAAAGTGCGCGAGATGGCCGAGCGCTCGACGGTTTTCGACATGGACGGGAAGGTCTATTCGCGGCTCCAGGGCGAAAACCGCGTGACGGTGAAGGTCGGAGAGGTCTCGCCGTACTTCGTGAAGGCGCTGCTTTCGCGGGAGGACGCGCGCTTTTACCGGCACCGCGGAGTCGACCCGCTGGGCATCGCGCGCGCGGTGCTGCGCAACCTCACGCACGGCTCGGCCAAGGAAGGCGCGAGCACGCTCACACAGCAACTCGCGCGCAACAGTTTCCCCGAGGGACTCGGCTCGCGGAAGAGCATCCACCGCAAGCTGCTCGAGGCCTTTGTCTCGGCGCGGATCGAGCAGGATTACACCAAGGAGGAGATCCTCGAAGCCTACGTGAACCGCATCTACTTCGGCGCGAGTGTTTATGGGATCGAGACGGCCAGCCTGACCTACTTCGGCAAACGTGCCGCCGATCTTTCTCTCGGCGAGGCCGCGATGATCGCGGGCATCATTCGCGCGCCTTCGCACTTCTCGCCGTTCCGCAATCTCAAGGGCGCCCAGCGGGAGCGCGACGCGGTGCTCGATCGCATGGCGAAGCTGGAAAAGATCACGCCCGAGGAAGCGGCCAAGGCGAAGGCCTCGCCGGTCGTGGTGGCCAAGCGAAAGCTCTTCTCCGCGCAGGAAAACTACGCGATGGATCTGGTGCGCCGGGAGTTGGACGACCTGCTGACCGACGACCAGCGGCAGGATGGTGGGATGAAGATTTATACCACGCTCGATCCGGCGCTCCAGCGCGTGGCGGAGAGCTCGGTGAATGTGGAGCTGACGAAGGTCGAGGCGCGGCCCGGTTACAAGCATCCGAAGAAGGCGAATTTCTCCGCCGAGGCCAAGGCGGAGGAGCAGGAGACGCCTTACCTGCAAAGTGCGCTCGTGGTCATCGACAACCGCTCGGGCGGCATCCGCGCGCTCGTCGGCGGGCGCGATTTTTCCGAGAGCAAATACAATCGCGCCATCGCCTCGAAGCCGACCCGGCAAGTGGGTTCGACGTTCAAGCCGTTCGTCTATGCCGCGGCGTTTCAGCGCGGGATGCTACCCGGCGCGGCGATCGATGACGGTCCGATCGCACGGGGTGAAGTGCGGCAGGCGGCAAACTGGTCGCCGGAGAATTCGGACGGGACGTTCAAGGGCATGATGAAGGCTGAGGAAGGGCTCGTGCAGTCGCGCAACACGATGAGCGTGCGAGTGGGTGAGCGCGCGGGGATGGATGAAATCGCGCGCGTTGCAGAGAACGTGGGGATCAGTGACATGCCGCGGCTGCCCGCGGTGTATCTCGGCGCGTTCGAGGGGAATGTCTCGGACCTGACCGCGGCCTACACCGTGTTCGCGAATAGCGGTGTCCGGCGGCAGAGCTACATCATCGAGCGGATCGACGATGCGTCCGGCGAAACCATCTACAAGGCGGCGCACGTGCAGACGCGGGCGCTGGATCCCGGCGTGAGTTGGATGGTGACCGGCGCGCTGAACAAGGCGATGGAACGGGGGACGGGCGCGAGTGTGAAGTCGCTCGGCTTCTCCAAACCATCTGCGGGCAAGACAGGGACGACCAACGATTTTCACGATGCGTGGTTCATCGGCTACACGACCTCGCTGACCTGCGGGGTGTGGGTCGGGCTCGATCGGCCTGAGACGATCATCCCGCGGGGCTACGGCGCCGCGTTGGCCCTGCCGATCTGGGTGGATGTGATGAAGGCGGCTTCGGCGAAGCGTTATCCCGCGGAGGAGTTTCGGCCGACGGTCGCCTTGCGCCGCACTACGGTCTGCTCGCTTTCCAATGAACTCGCGACCTCGGGCTGCGAGCGCGCCGGCACGGCTTACACGATCGATCTGCCGACGGGGCGGATCCCACGCGACGGTTGCTCGCTGCACCGCGGCGGAGTTCTCGCGAGCGACGATGTGGGCGAGGGCAAGAAGCGCTCGGTGCCGCAGAACATCTTCCGCTCGTTTAAGAAATTCTTTGGGGGCGATTGAAGCGCTCGATGGCTTCGCGGTAGCAGCCTTCCAGAACGCGGCCTTGAGCCTCGAGATCGAAATGCGCCGCGACCCGCGCGGCGGCAGCGACACTCATCGCCGTGTAGCGGGCGGGATCGCGAGCGAGCGTGAACATGGATTGCGCCAGTGCTGGTGCGTCGCGCTCGGGCGTGAGCAGTCCGCTCACCCCGTTTTCCACCGCCTCGGGAATGCCGCCGTGCAACGTCGCCGCGACAGGCAGCCCGCTGGCCATCGCTTCGAGCATCGCATTGGGCACACCTTCTTGATCGCCATCGGCAGCGACTTCGCTCGGGTGGAGGAGAAGATGCGCGCTGGCGTAGAGGCGGTGCAGTTCGGTCTGCGGCAGGAAGGCGTGAAATCGGACCTGCGGAGTGATGCCGAGGGTGGAGCAAAGCGCCTGCAATTCATCGAACTGCGGGCCATCACCGGCGATCTCGAAAGTGGCGCGCGGATATTCTCGGGCGAATTCGGCAAAAGCCCGCAAGGCGGTGAGGAGGCCCTTTTTCGGGATGAGCCGGCAGGCTTGCACGCACTTCCACGCGCCATCGGAGGGCGCGGCTCGCTGCGTGAAAGGAATCGCGGAAGCACGGATACCCGTGCGGTGCAGGCGGATCTTTTCGACGTCGGCGCCGGTGGCCACGAGGCGCTGGGCGAGTGATTCCGAACGGACGAGGAGCAGTGTCGCGAGGTCGAACACTTGCCGTGTGAGCGCGAGGTGCGCGGGCTTCTCTAGGTCCACGCCGCCATCCGCGCCATGAAAGCTGACTATCGTGGGCAGCGTCTGCAATTCGAGCAGCGGCAGTAGATGCACGCCGATGTGACCGAAATAAATGTGCAGCACTTCGGCGCGCGTGGCGGCGAGTGCGGCGGCAAAGTGACGGGCCTCGGAACGGTAGATCGTGATGGGCCGCCCGAGGATCTGCTTCTGCCAGAGTCGCCGCAATGCGCGCGTGCGCGGGCGCGGGAGCAGGCGCACGTCGCCGAAGGGAAAGCTCTCGGTATTCTCCCGCTTCTGACAAAACACCACGGGTCGGAACGCCTGCAGTCCGGTAATCTGCCGATAGATGTGGAGCATCTCCGGCTTCAAGAATGTCGCGACATACTGCGCGGCGACGGGCGGTGCAGCCGGGGCTTGAGCGGGCGAGTCGGAGTGTGGGGACGGGGTGATCAGGCGTAGGGCCGGACAAATCGTGCGCGTTCTTCGCGCCACACCTTGCCGGAGGGCATGCGTCGTTTATGGTGTTCTCCACATGCGGAGAGAAGTCGAAATCATGAACGAATTGGGGTTGCACGCCAGGCCGGCGGCGGAGTTCGTGCGTTGTGTTCAGTCATTTTCATCCGAGGTGTTCATCGTGAAAGGGGAGGCTCGGTTTTCCGCGGCGAGCATTCTCGAAGTGTTGAGCGCGAATCTGGAACTCGGCACGCGGATGATTCTGGAAGCGGATGGGCCGGACGCGCAGGCAGCCCTCGATCACTTGGAAGAACTGCTGCACGAGTTTCGGCGGCAGGAAGAGCGTGGGGAGATGTAGCCGCCGGAGAAAATTCGTTCCCTCACCAGCCGCGGGTTGTTCTAGCATCGGCGCTCCCATGGATTACCTCGAAAAAGCCCGCCGCGTGATCGCGCTCGAACTCGCCGAAGTGCAGCGCCTGACCACCCGCCTCGACGGCGCGTTCGTGGAAGCGGTGCAGACGATCCAGCAGTGCGTGGAGGGTCGCGGAAAAATCGTGGTCATCGGCGTGGGCAAGTCGGGGCACATCGGCGAAAAGATTGCCGCGACGCTGACCAGCACCGGTTCGCCGGCGGTGGTTTTGAATTCGCTGAACGCGTTGCACGGAGATCTCGGCGTCGTCGCAGACGGCGATGTGGTGCTCGCGCTGAGCTACAGCGGCGAGACGGATGAACTCGTGAATATCCTCCCGGCGCTCTCGCGCTTCGACGTGCGGATCGTGGCCATGACAGGGAATCCGAAATCATTCCTCGCGCAGAACAGCCACGTGCATCTCGACGTGAGCGTGGAGCAGGAGGCGTGTCCGCTGAACCTCGCGCCGACTTCCAGCACGACCGTGATGCTCGTGCTCGGTGACGCGTTGGCGATGGTCCTGCTGGAAGCGCGCGGATTTCGCAAAGAAGACTTCGCGCGGTTTCATCCCGGTGGCCGCCTCGGCCGGACGCTGCTGCTCAAGGTCCACCAGATCATGCGCGGCGCCGAGCAGATGGCAGTCGTGCATCCGGCGATGGCGGTGCGCGAGGTCTTGCAGGAAATGTCGCGGCGCAAGGCCGGTGCGGCGGTGGTCGTGGATGCCGCGGGCAAGCTCCTCGGCATCTTCACCCACGGCGATTTCGCGCGCCACTTTCAGATCAATCCCGGGCTCGGTGATTCACCGGTCGAGCAATTCGTGACGCGCCATCCGATCACCATCGGCAGCGAGCGCCTGGCCGCCGAAGTCCTGCACGTGCTGGAGCAGCACCGGATCGACGATCTCGTCGTGGTCGATGCGCAGAATGTTCCCGTCGGCGTGGTCGATTCCCAGGACCTCGCGCGTTTCAAACTGATCTAGGCGTAAGCCTTGAAAATGAGCGGTGGCGGGGGAAAAGCAGGCCGAGAGCACCAAGCGCGTCAAACATAATGGCGGTCGACTCGGGCACCGGGCTGGCGACAGCCACTCCTCTGCGCCCATCTGCGAGGGTGTAGGAGAACCCAATTTGGCCGGAGTCATTGAACCCCTCCGCCCCCATCGAAGCGACGGTCACGGTGGAGCCGAACAACTCGTCTCCCGAGCGGATGACTTTATCCGCGACAAAGTCTGGCCCGGCACCTCTCTTCCCCGGCAAAAACAACCGCGCCCGTTGGGCTGATCGCGCTGTTTTCCAGGTTGGAAAAGGGCGGCGGACCGCCGCGAACGATGGCCGTGGGAGCCCCGCCGGAGCCGGTGAAAAAGCTGGCACCGTAATAGGGATAGCTGGACGAAAAGATCGAAAACAAAACCACGCCCGAGTCGTCGACTGTTGGGCGAGAACCATAAGCGTTGGAGGGACCACTGCTGAAGGAGATTGCAGTCAGCGACCCGTCTGATCCGGAAAAGATGCCTGCGCGGTTGTCGTCCAACTGGCTGTGGAAGGCGACCGTTCCAGCGGCATTGATCGAGGGCGGGTTAAACCAAATTTAATTCGCCGGTGCTATCAGCGATGTGAGTAAACGTGTATTCCGCCAGTCCGTCGGGCACCGTCATCAAAGAAAACAAACTAAGCAGAATGCAGTGGGCGAACCGCGTAGTTTCAGCAGGTAGCGGTGAGCCTCGCCCGCGACTTTCCGATGGGGCCCCGCGGCGCGGCGGGGGTGAGAGGTGCGCCCATTTACTGAGGAGTCGGAAGCGGTGGGATGGGCGTCGTGGGCGGCGGCGTGCTCGTTGCGGGCTCCGTCGTCACTGGTGCGGCGGACACGCCCTCCTTCTCCTTCCACTTCTCCCGTCCCTTGCTCACAAACTCATCGAACTTCTTCACCTGCGCCGGATACAGGATCGCCCGCGTGCGCTCCTCCGCCTCGCGCAAGGTCGCCTCCACCTCCGGCTGCACCTTGGCCCGGCTCTGCCGCAGGCGGATGTGCGCGTCATCCATGATCGCCTGGAGACGCCGCTTCTGCTCGGCATCCAGCTTCAGCTCATGATCCAGCCGATCCACGATCCCCGCCATCACCGCCTCCGGGCCGCGGATCAGCATCTTGCGCAGCTTTTGCATCGCGTCCGCATTGGCGATTGCCGCGCCGATGAAGACCCCGAACAGGAAGATCAGCAGCACCCCGAGAATCCGCTTCAGCGTTTTCATCAGCGGTCGCCTGTGAGGTAAGCCAGCAGCTCCTCGCTGCTCGGCGCCGCTTCCGCCGCGATGCGGGAGTAAACCTCCGCGCCCTGCGTGCTGTGCGACCACCAGGCCACGGCCAGCGCCAGCGCCGCAAAGAACGGACACAGCCGCCACGCCCACGCAAAAACCGATTCGCCTTGCTCCGCGCGCAACCGCGCCGTCAGCCGCGTCTCAAAGGCATACTCCACGCGCGACGTGTCCGGCATCTCCGCACGGGCCGCGGCAAAGAGCGCTTCGAGTTCGGGATCGGGGTTATCGTTCATGACTGTTCTCCAGGATACGTTTCAAATTTTGCCGCGCGCGGAAAGCCCGCACCTTCACATTGGCCTCGCTCCAACCCGTGAGCTCCGCGATCTCCCGCATCGGCCGCTCCTCCAGCTCCGCGAGCGTGAGGATGAGCTGCTCTTCCGGCGTCAGCCGGCCCAGCCCCCATTGCACCAGTTCGCGCGCGCGCCCCGCCGCCACCGCTTCCTCGATCCGCCCATCGCGTAGCTCCAGCACCGAGGCATCCAGCGAGACCTGCTCGCGCACCTTCCGCTCCTTGCGCAGGAAATCGTAGCACGCCGACACCGTGATCCGCGCCAGCCAGTGCCCGAACGGCGCCTCCGCCCGGAACTTCCCCAGATTACGAAACACCCGGAGGAACACCTCCTGCGCGAGATCATCCATCTGGTGATCATCCCGCGCGAACCGCGCCGCCGTGGCCAGCACCCGGCGCTTGTGCCGCGTCACCAGTTCCGAGAATGCGACCTCATCGCCATCGCGCGCCGCCGCCACGAGTTCTTCATCGGTGGGCGGGGAGACGTCAGCCATCTGCGGCGTCTTAGCGTCCGCGCGGGGCAAAGGCAATGCGGTCCAGGAAAGGGCGAGCGAACTCATCGGTTAAAAAGGGGCGCGCCGCGGAGCAGGGGAGCAGCAGGGCGGTGGGCATCATGCGATGAGACGGAGGGTGAGGAGGGAAGGTTACAAGAGGAAGCTGGGGCCGCGTGATGGTGGGATCGAAAGCAAAAGCGGTCATCCTTAGCACGGCGCTCCATGGTGCTGCCGGTATTTTAGCAGGATGCGAACGTCGAATCGGCGAGCAGCGTAAAGGTTTCCACAGAAAACCTGCAAGGCCTCATGGCTCACGTCAGAAGAACCAACCGGAAAGGGCGGGGATCTGGCGGTAGTAGAGGAGGGCGGCGAGTGTGGCCGCGGCGAGGGTGCCGTAGATCCACCGGTCGATGCCGGATTTGGCATTGATCGTGAACCCGACGAAGAAGATGAGAGCGAGGACGAGCACAGCTCAGAATTGTGGATGGTTGTGGGATGGGATGGCTTTGGTTGCCATTTTGAGCACGTGGAGTACCAAGGAGCAGCGGGTGAAAAAGCGGGGCTGGCACTTTTCCCGAGCCGCAGCTAGACCGAGAGCCCTATGGCGCACGGTTTGATCATCCACGAAGTCGCCGATTATCCCGCCTGGAAGAAGGTCTTCGATGGGGCGGCGGGGATCCGTCAGGAGGCCGGGGAGCGGTCGTTCCAAGTGCTGAAGTATGAGAATGATCCGAATCGGATCGTGCATTTCTCGGTGTGGACTTCGCACGCCGAGGCGCGGCGCTTTTTCGAGTCGCCCCGGCTGGTGCAAATCCGGCAGGAGGCGGGAGTGAAGGCGCCGGAGTTTATCTATCTGGAGGAGCTGGAAGCGGGGCGTCTGTAGGTCGAAAATAATTGAAGCCTCAGCCGCATCCGCTGCTCAGGGGAGCTGGTAGATGAAGCGGTAAAAGGCGGTGCCGCTCAGGGGGACGAGTTGGGCGACGCGGCCGGTGGCGTCGGCGGTGACGTTGGTCACGGTGGTCCAGCCCTGGAGATTGCTGGAAGACTGCACCTGATAGGTGAGCCCTTTCGCGCCTTGGCTGGAGACGGTGGCGGTGCCGTTGCCGTGGTTTTCGATGGCGACAGTCTCGGAGGGCAGGATGACGAGGGAGAGCTGGCCATTGGCATCGAAGGGATCGGCCCAGCGGGCATCGGTGTAAACGGCCGTGCCGGTGAGAGTGCGGAGGAAGGCGACGAGGCTGTCCTTTTGTCCCTGGGTAAGATTGAGGTTTTGCAACTGGCCGGCGGGGCGCAGCCGGTTGTCGAGGTTGTTGTTGTTGGCGGGGGTATTGATCACGGGGATCTGGTTGTAGTGATCGATGACGCTGTTGAGGGTGGTGAGGCTGGCGTCGTGCATGAAGGCGCCATTGGTCTGACCGGCAGGGCCGAGGAGGTCGCGGAGGCTCGGGGAGCGGGTGTTAGTCAGGTCGGTGCCGCCGCCGATCCTGCCGATGACACCATTGTTGCGGCTGGCGGGGTCGATGTCGAACTCCGGGGCCCGATGGCAGACGCCGCAGCCCGCTCCGCCCTGGGGTGGGGGCTGGAGAAAGAGTTGTTTGCCGGCGTTTTCCTGCGCGGTGAAGTTCGGGAAAGGCTGGCCGTTGTTGGCGACCTGCGCGCGGCCGGTATCGAACTTGGAATCGAAAGACTGGATGCTGCGGACGAACTGGGCGAGGGCGAGTTGCACGCGGGCTTCGGTGATGGCCGTGGTGCCAAAGGTGGCGGCGAAGAGGACGCGGTATTCGTCGATGGCGGAGAGTTTGGTGACGAGATCGGCGAAAGCGGGATCGCCAAGAGTATTGCTGAAACCCATCTCGACGTGATCCTGGATAGGCTGGGTGGTTTGGTTTTCGAGGCTGGCCGCGCGCTCGTCCCAAAAGAACCGGACCTCATTGGCGAAGCGCGTATTGATGAGTCGCATGGAGTGCCGCCCGGTGGTGCCAGCGACGCCGGTGCTGGCCGCCGGGGTGTCGCCAAAGGCGCGAGCCTGCTGGTGGCAAGAAGCGCAGGAGATGGTGTCGTTGCGCGAGAGGCGCTTGTCGTAAAAGAGCACGCGCCCGAGCGTGGCGCCGAGATCGGTGATGGTGTTGGCGCCGGTGTTGGTGCGGCCCGGCGTGAGGTAGGCGGGGACGGGCTGGGCGGCGTAGTTAGCGAGCTTGGTGAGGTCGATGATGCCATCGCCGGCGATGGCCGGGACGGCGACGATGAAGGCGAGTGCGGCGAGGAGGGGGAGCGATTTCATAAGCAACGCTGCCCTCGATACGGGGCCGCTTTTCCGCCGCCGAGAATCTTTACCCCAGCTTTACAATATTCTCCGGCTCACGGTTTGGAGTAGTCCCAAGGCGCAAAAAAAGCGGCGCGACAGAAATCTGTCGCGCCGCTGCTCTGAGAACTCGGTGAGACCGAAGGCGATTTAGTATTCGGTCTTGGTCGTGACGCCCGGCTGTGGGATCGGATACTTTCCGTCCTTATCCGCGGGCAGCGGCGAGGGGCTATCCATCGTGAGTTTGTCGGCGTTCGGGCAGTATTCGTGCGTGTGGTTGAGCATCTGCTCGAAAGTGACTTCCTGCGCGGTGTGCGCGGCGAAGCGGCCCATGTTGGTGACGACGCTCGCCTCGACGCCGCGCTTCACTTCGTTGAACGGCTTGTCATTGCGGATGGCGTCGATGAGGTCGGTCCACTCGTTGAAGTGCGACGCCTTCTCGGTGGGACCCTCCTCGGCTTGCCAGAGCTGGCTTTCGCGATTGGGATTCTGGCCCTTGTGAATGCTCGATGGCTGGCCGGTGTCGCCGCTCTTCGCGCAGATCGCCACGCCTTTCGTGCCATGCACGTAGCTGGAGTAGTGCGGGTAGGCGCCGAGCATGCAGCGACCGTCCATGTAAAGTTTCGTGCCGTCTTCAAAGGTGTATTCGCACGAGTAGCTGTCGAAGTTCTGGTCGACGAAATCGCCGCGAAAGGTCCGCCCGCCGAGAGCCTGGCACTTGATCGGCCACGCGCCCTTCATCCAGCAAAGGTGATCGATGTGATGGATGTTGAAGTCGCTGAAGCCGCCGCCGCTCGCCCAGATGAAGCTGTGGAAGCGTGAGAGCTGCCAGAGCAGTTCGCTTGGCTTGCCGGGCAGATTGTTATCCGGGCCGGGATACTTTTCCGAGAACGCCGAACCGAGCGGCCCCTGCATCCGGTAGCCACGCATGAACATGATGTCGCCGATCTCGCCGGCATCAATGCGCACCTTGAGCTGCTGCATTCCGCGGCTGTGGCGGCTATTGAGGCCCACGCCGACCTTCAGCCCTTTCTCTTCGGCCTTCTTGTTGAGTTCGAGCATGAGGCGCGACTTCGGGCCGTCCGCCGTGACCGGCTTTTCCATGAAGACGTTCACGCCTTTCTCGATCGCGTAGGCGAAGTGAGCCGCGCGGAAAGCCATCGGTGTCGTGAAGATGGCGACATCGCCTTTCTTGAGGCAGTCGATGGCTTTCTTGTATCCGTCGAAGCCGATGAATTTCTGGTCGTCGGGGACTTTCGTTTGGTTGGGCAGGGTTTTCGAGATCGCGTTGTAGCTGTTCGCCATCCGGTGCTCGAAGACGTCGGCCATCGCGACGTTTTTGATGGGGGGGCCGGTTGGCTCCTTGGCTTTTTTCGCGGCACGGGGGCCGCGGCCACCGCAACCGACGAGCGCGATGTTGATGACTTCGCTGCCTTGGGCATGGACGAAGGGAATCTTGACGCCGGCGAGGACCGACGCGGCAGCGGTGGTCTTGAGGAATTGGCGGCGGGAGGGAACGGAGGGGAGGGAGTCTTTCATAATGAGAGGATGAACGGTGTTCGTGGGACGGATGCTGTGTCAATGCCAGAGGCGGGGGAACCTTAGGGGCTTCGCGGTGCCGTGAACTTCCGCCACGCGCATGGTGTTTCAACGTTGCCCGCGCGCGCGAAACGCGAAAACATCGTGGCATGATTTCCTCCCGAGTTCTCGCTGGTTGTCTCACCCTCGTCGTCTGTGCTGCTTATGCGGCGGAGAAACCTACGGGACCGGTGAATCTCTGGACGGGCAAAGCCCCCGGTGCGCTCGGCGATGCGCCCAAGGATGTGCCGACGCTCACGCCGTACTGGCCCGATCCGGCGAAGGCCACGGGCGCGGCGTTCATTGTGTGCCCGGGCGGCGGCTACCGGAATCTCGCCGCGCACGAAGACGAGCCTTTTGCCAAGTGGCTCGCGGCGCAAGGCATCGCGGCCTTTTCGCTGAAGTATCGGCTGACTGTCGATGGCTACACGGTGCCGACGATCCTGCTCGATGGCTTGCGCGCAGTGCGGCTGGTGCGCGCGAATGCGACCGAGTGGGGGATCGATCCGAAGCGCATCGGGATGATCGGTTGCTCGGCGGGTGGGCATCTCACGGCAACAGTCAGCACGCAGTTCGACGCTGGGAAAGTGGGCGCTGCCGATCCGGTGGAACGCGTGAGTTCGCGGCCGGATGTCGCGGTGCTCTGCTACGCGTTTATCCTTTTCGATCTGCCGGACCCGAAACGCGAAGAGCGTTTCCTCGGACCGAACGGCACGCCAGAGCAAAAGCGGCTGCTTTCGCCGCGGCTGAATGTGCGCACCGACACGCCGCCGAGCTTTGTCTGGCAGACGGTCGAGGACTCGGTGGTGACGGCAGACAACGCGCTCGGCTACGCCGCGGCGCTGCGGGAGAAAGGCGTGGTCTTCGACCTGCATCTCTACGAAAAGGGCAAACACGGCATCGGCCTGGGGAGCAAAGATCTCGACCCGGCGAAGCTGCACCCGTGGACTCGCGACTGCGCCCACTGGCTGAAGGAGCAGGGTTTTGCGAAGTAGCCCGCGAGCCTTTTACCGCAGTGGTAGGATGGGGTTGAGCCGCGGATGCACACGGATTTTCACGGATAGTGGTGGAGCCAGCCGCATTTCATCCGTGTCGATCGGTGGCTCAAATCAATCTTCCGCGCCGACGAGCTGCGCGGCGCGGACGAGTGCGGTGTCCATGTCGGCGCAGAAATTGGCCTCACCGATGCGCTCGACGTAGCCCGCGCGACTCAGCGCCATGAATGGCTGCGTGTGCACGCCGGCGATGATGAGCTGGCTGCCGTGGCGACCGATGTCGTGGTGAAACTCCTCCAGCGCGTGCAGGCCGGTGGCGTCGAGCGCGAGCACGCGTTTCATGCCGAGGATGACGACCTTTGGGCGCTCCTCCTTGCGGTTGAGGAGCGTTTCAAGACGGTCTGCGGCGCCGAACATAAACGCGCCTTGGAGTTGATACGCAGCGACGCCTGACGGGATCTTTTTGCCGTGCAGCGAATGCTCCGGATCGTAGTCCAGTGCACGGTCATCGATGCTGGTGATCTTCGTCGTCTCCGCGATGCGGCGGATGAAAAGGATCGCGGCGAGGACCATCCCGACTTCCACGGCGATGGTGATGTCGGTGAAGATCGTGAGGACAAACGTGAGCAGATAGACCGCGACATCGCTGCGCGGCCAGTGCCGCAGGCGCGCGAAGTGGTGCCACTCGCCCATGTTGAGCGCGACGGTGACGAGGACGGCGCTGAGCACGGGCAGGGGAATGAAGCGCGCGAGCGGTGCGGCGACGAGGACCACGGCGAGGATGGTGAGCGAATGGATGATGCCCGCGATGGGCGTACGGGCGCCGCTGCGGATATTGGCGGCGGTGCGGGCGAGGGCGCCGGTCGCAGGCAGGCCAGCGAAGAGCGCGCTGCCGATATTGGCGAGGCCTTGCGCGCAGAGTTCGGTGTTTGAGTCGTGTTTGTCCTCGATCATGCCATCGGCGACCACGGCGCAGAGCAGCGACTCGATGGCCGCCAGCAGCGCGATGGTGAAAGCGGGGCGGATGAGTTCGCCGATCTTGCTCCAGTCAAACTGCGGGATGTGCGGCGCGGGCAGGTTGCGCGGGATGGCGTCGATGCCGAAGCGCGAGCCGATCGTCTCGACGGGGATCTGCAGCAGCGCGACGACGAGCGTGCCGAGGATCACCGCGACGATCGTCCCGGGAACGCGCCGCGCCCACTTCGAAGGCCAGAGCTTGATGAGCAATAGCGACGCGCTCGCCACGGCCACGCTCGGCCAGTGGAGCGTGCCGATGTGTTTGGCGAGGATGTGAATCTTGCCGATGAATTCCGCGGGCACCTTTTCCTCGATCTGCAGACCGAGAAAGTCCTTCACCTGCGTGCTGAAAATGTAGATGGCGATGCCGGCGGTGAACCCCGCGACCACCGGCATCGGGATGTAT
The DNA here is from genome assembly GCA_038208565.1 of Chthoniobacterales bacterium. Taxonomy (GTDB): domain Bacteria; phylum Verrucomicrobiota; class Verrucomicrobiia; order Chthoniobacterales; family Chthoniobacteraceae; genus Chthoniobacter. The sequence continues at coordinate 6,177 of JBBQYR010000074.1, read as the reverse complement.
TTGATCATCCCGCCGAAACGCGCCACGCCCATGATGATGAGGATGACGCCCGCGAGCAACGTGCAGACGAGAAGCCCATCGACCCCGTAGCCTTGCGCCACGCCGACGACGACCGGGATGAAGGCCGCGGTCGGTCCGCCGATCTGCACTTTCGAACCGCTCAGCGCGGCATTAAGAAACCCAGCGACGATCGCGGTGATGATGCCGACGGCGGGCGTGCGATCGCTCGCGATGCCGAGCGCCATCGCCAGCGCGAGCGCAACAATACCGACCGTGACGCCGGCGATGGCGTCCGCGAAAAAGTCGGCCCGAGTGTAGCCGCGGAGCGTCTCGAGAAGACGCGGCCGAAAGAACGAGAGCATCTGCCCTCGACTCTATCGGCCCGCGTGCGGCGAGCGCAAGCAGGCGTCTGATTAAGCGCTGAGGAGCTGGCGCAGCACGAAGGGCAGGATGCCGCCGTGACGGACGTAATCGACTTCGATCGCGGTATCGATGCGGCTCTTGAGGATGAGCGTGTCGGTCGTGCCGTCGGTACGGTGGATGACCAGCGTGACGTCGCTCATCGGCTTGATGTCGTCATTCAGGCCGAGCAGGTCGAAGGTCTCGGTGCCGTCGAGCTTGAGCGAAGCGGCGTTGATGCCCTCGGGGAATTGCAGCGGGACGAGGCCCATGCCGCAGAGATTGCTGCGGTGGATGCGCTCGAAGCTCTGGGCGACGACGGCTTTCACCCCGAGGAGGCGCGTGCCTTTCGCAGCCCAGTCGCGCGAAGAACCGGTGCCGTATTCCTGGCCCGCGAAGATCACGAGCGGAACGCCCGACGCCTGATATTTGATCGCCGCATCGTAGATCGGCATCTGCTCGCCGGCGGGCTGATACTTGGTCACGCCGCCTTCCACGCCGGGCACCATGAGATTCTTGATGCGCACATTGGCGAAGGTGCCGCGGGTCATGATGCGGTCGTTGCCGCGGCGCGAGCCGTAGCTGTTGAAGTCCTCGTGCGTGACCCCGTGCTGGATGAGGTATTCACCGGCGGGCGAGGTTTTCTTGATCGCACCGGCGGGCGAGATGTGGTCGGTCGTGACGGAGTCGCCGAAGATGCCGAGCGGGCGCGCGCCCTTGATCTCGTGGATGTGGCCGGGCTCCATGGAGAAGTCGGTGAAGAACGGCGGCTCCTGGATGTAGGTGCTCGATTCGTCCCACGCATAGACGTCGCCGACGGTGCTGGGGATTTCGTTCCACTTCGGATTTTGCGTGGCGAAGTCGGTGTAGAGCCGGCGGAAGACGTCGGGGCTGAGCGCGCTCTGCATGGCGTCCTGCACTTCCTTGAGCGTCGGCCAGAGGTCGCGGAGGAAAACGGGCGTGCCGTCGGCCGCGAGGGTGATCGGTTCGTTCGTGAGGTCGATATCCACGCGGCCAGCGAGCGCGAAAGCGACGACGAGCGGTGGCGACATGAGGAAGTTCGCCTTGATGCTCTGATGCACGCGCGCCTCGAAATTGCGGTTACCGCTGAGCACGCTGGCGGTGATGAGATCGTTTTTGGCGATGGCTTCCTCGAGCGCGGGATGGAGCGGGCCGGAGTTGCCGATGCAAGTGGTGCAGCCGTAGCCGACGGTCTGGAAACCGAGCTGGTCGAGATAGGTCTGCAGGCCAGTCTTGGTGAGGTAATCAGTCACGACGCGCGAGCCTGGCCCGAGCGAAGTCTTCACCGCGGGGTTCACGGTGAGGCCGAGTTCGACCGCTTTCTTCGCGAGCAAACCGGCCGCGAGCATGACGCTCGGGTTCGAGGTGTTCGTGCAGCTCGTGATCGCGGCGATGAGCACGGAGCCGTGCCCGATGTGGGTGTCCGCGGGACGATACGAAGTGCGGGTGATGTCTTCCGCGGGCGTCGGGCCGGGGCGGTTGGTGACCATCTCGGCGACGTTCTTCGGCGCGCCTTCGCGCATGTGCTCAGACCCGCTCGTGGCTTCCGTGGAAAACGGTTCGGGCGCGGCGACGGCCGTCGCGCCGTTGATATGCACGGCGACTTTTTTCGCGAGGTCTTCCGCCGTTTTGCCGTAGCCGCCATCGGGCAGCGCCTTGGTGAAGAGGCCGGTGAAGGTGCTCTTCAAGTCCGGCAGATTGATGTGATCCTGCGGGCGCTTCGGGCCAGCGACGCCGGGGACGACGGTGGAGAGGTCGAGTTCGAGATCGACGCTGTAGTCGATCTGCCCCTTGACCGGGATGCCCCACAGTTCCTGCGTTTTGTAATAGCTTTCGAAGGCGGCCACGGCTTCAGCGCTGCGGCCCGTGCCGGTGAGATACTTGGTCGTTTCTTCGTCCACGCCGAAGAAGCCCATCGTCGCGCCGTACTCCGGCGCCATGTTGGCGATGGTCGCGCGATCGACCACGGGCAGCGACTTCGCGCCGGGGCCGTAGAACTCGACAAACTTCCCAACGACCTTCGCCTTGCGCAGCATCTGCGTGATGTGCAGCACTACGTCGGTCGCGGTCACGCCTTCGCTCACCGCGCCGGTAAGGTGCATGCCGACGACTTCCGGCGTGAGGAAATAGACCGGCTGACCGAGCATGCCCGCTTCCGCTTCGATGCCGCCCACGCCCCAGCCGACGACGCCGAGGCCGTTGATCATGGTCGTGTGCGAATCGGTGCCGACGAGCGTGTCGGGGAAATAAACGCCGTCTTTTTCGAGCACGCCCTTGGCGAGGTATTCGAGGTTCACCTGATGGACGATGCCGATGCCGGGCGGCACCACTCCGAAGGTCTTGAACGCCTGCTGGCCCCACTTGAGCAGCATGTAACGCTCGCGGTTGCGCTTGAACTCAAGATCTAGGTTCATCTGCAGCGCCTGCGCCGAGCCGAAGAAATCCACCTGCACCGAGTGATCGACGACGAGGTCTACCGGCACGAGGGGTTCGATCATTTTCGGATCACGCCCGAGGCGCGAAACCGTGGAGCGCATCGCCGCGAGATCGACAAGCAACGGCACGCCGGTGAAGTCCTGCAGCACCACGCGGGCGACGACGAAGGGAATCTCGACGGGCTTCGGCGCCTTGGCGTTCCAGTTCGCCAGGGTCCGCACATCGTCCTCGTTGACTTTTTTGCCGTCGCAATTGCGGAGCACGGACTCCAGCACGATGCGGATGGAAATGGGGAGCCGTGAAATCGGACCCACGCCTTGTTTCTCGAGAGCGGGCAGTGAAAAAAGATGGCCCTGTTTCCCTGAACCCAGATCGAATTGCTGCTTGGTCTTGAATGCGTCGCTCATGTTGAGCGACGACAAAAGCGAATGTCCGCCCGACTCGCAAGCATCGCGTATGAAAACGCGTCCGGCTCAGCCGATCGTCACCACATATTGGTGCGCGCTTTCACCGGGGCCGAGGATGAGCGTGTTCTCGCCGGGCGCCAGCGGGGCGATGAACTCCGCACCGTTCGAGCCGATCTCGACGCCATTCACGATCGTGCCGAGGCGGCTCCCGCAGTCGCGCACGAAATAGACGCGCCCCTTGCACTCGATGAGGCAGTGCCCGCGCGAGACGCTGTACGGCCGCTCGTCGCGGAGCAGGAGATCGGTGCGGCCGAAGGCCATGCCATTTTCGGCTTCGGGGCGGCGTCCGATGCGATAAGGGAAGCGCGAGATTTCCACGCGGAGGCCATCGGGATGAAATACATTCGCAGCGTCCGTGGAGGTGAGCGTCACGGCATCAGGCCAGGCATGGGGCGCGTCGGCAACCTCGGGTTCGAGCTCCGACTTCGGTGCGGTGGCGAGCGGCGTTTCGGCGCGGCCTTTGCCGAGCTGGGCCTGGAGCAGCGCATTCGTCGTCCGCAGGCGCTCGAAAAGCGTGTCGAGATAAGGCATCAAGCGCGCTTCCTTGCGCAGCACCTCGTCGCGAAAAGCGGCTTCGTCGATCACGTCCACCGCCGTCTCCACCAGCGCCCGAGCCGTGGCCGCGCGCGGTTGGTCGTCGATCATGCCCATCTCGCCGAAGATCTCGCCGTCATCCAGCGTGGTCAGGATGCTGCGGCCGGTTGGGGTATCGATGCTGATCTCGACCTTGCCCGAGATGATCCAGTAAGCGGCGTGCGATTCGTCGCCTTCGCGGAAGATGAGTTCGCCGGGGGAAAACGTTTTGCGTTGCATGGGCGCGGAGGGTAGTCCCCGGGGCGGTGGCGTCAAGCGACAGGACGGTGACGAAGCACGCCTACAGGCTGCGGATCATCGCGAGAATCTCGCGCAGTTGTTCGCCGGGGGTTGTAGCGCTGAGCCGGGGAAACTTCCCGCCGATCTGCACATAGTCGCCGCCCCGAGTGAGGATAAGTTTCCCCTCGCGCGCCTCGACTTGCGTGATCTTGCGCGCGGCGGCGGCGAGCTTGATCTCGGTCATGAGGAGCAGGTTTTCCGCGGCCTCGGGCAGGGGACCAAAGCGGTCGCGCCACGTTTTGCGCAAGGCGTCGAGGGCTTCCTGCGTGGCGACTTCGGCGAGGCGGCGATAGGCTTGGATGCGCGGCTGAGCTTCGGCGATGTAACTCGCGGGGAGAAACGCTGGCGCCTTCTCGGAGGCACGCGCGCCGTCGCGCCCGTCATCCGTGGGTTGGGCCGATGGGGGGGCTTTCGGCGTCCATCCGCGGCGGTTGCGATTGGTGAGGGGAGCGGGCGCCGGGGTCGGTGGCGTGGGACGGACGGGAGCGCGTCCCCCCGCATAATCCGCTTCGCGGGTGACGACGAAATCCGTGCGCAGGATCACTTCGAGCCGCGAGCGCACCTTCTCGCCTTTCAGCTTCGAGATCGCCTGCTTGAGCAGCGCGCAGTAGAGGTCGAACCCGATCGTCACGATGTGCCCGCTCTGCGCCGTGCCGAGGATGTTGCCCGCGCCGCGGATCTCGAGATCGCGCATGGCGATTTTGAAACCCGCGCCGAGTGAACTGTATTGCTTGATCGCGTTAATCCGCTTGCGCGCCTCGCCGGCGGTCATCATCTGCGGCGGGAGCAGGAGGTAAGCGTAGGCCTTGTGCTGCGCGCGGCCCACGCGTCCGCGGAGCTGGTAGAGATCGGCGAGACCGAACCGATCCGCGCGGTCGATGATGATCGTGTTCGCGTTCGGAATATCGAGGCCGCTCTCGATGATCGTCGTCGAGATGAGCACGTCCGCTTCTCCCGCCACGAACTGCTGCATCACGTCCTCCAGTTGGTGCTCATCCATCTGCCCGTGGCCGATGACCGTCCGCGCTTTCGGGCACAGCTCGCGGATCCGGAGCTGCACCTTCTCGATCGACTGCACGCGGTTGTGCAGGAAATAGACCTGCCCCTGCCGCGCCATCTCGCGGTTGATGGCGTCGCGGATGATGCGCTCGTCGTACGGGCAGATCAGCGTCTCGGTCGGGATGCGGTTGAGCGGCGCAGTCTCGATGGTGCTCATGTCCTTCGCGCCCATGAGCGAGAGGTAAAGCGTGCGCGGGATCGGCGTGGCGCTGAGCGTGAGCAGATCGACGAGCTGGAACATCTCCTTGAACCGCTCCTTGTGCAGCACGCCGAAGCGTTGCTCTTCGTCGATCACTACGAGCCCGAGGTTCTTGAACTCGATGTCCTTCGAGATCAGCCGGTGCGTGCCGACGACGATATCCACGCGCCCATCGCGCATGCCTTCCACGGTCTTGCGCTGCTCCGCGGGCGAGCGGAAACGCGAGAGCGTCTCGACGGTGATCGGGTAGTCCGACATGCGCTCGCGGAAGTTCTGGTAGTGCTGCTGCGCGAGCACCGTCGTCGGGCAAAGTAGCGCGACCTGCTTGCCGCCCATCACGGCCTTGAACGCCGCGCGAATCGCCACCTCGGTTTTGCCGAAACCGACATCGCCGCAGATGAGCCGATCCATCGGCTGCTCGCTCTCCATGTCCGCTTTGGCGGCGTTGATCGCGCTGAGCTGGTCGGGCGTTTCCTTGTAGAGAAACGACGACTCGAATTCGCGCTGCCACTTATTGTCCGGAGGAAACGCGTGGCCCTTCGCCGTCTCGCGCTCGGCATGCACGGCGAGGAGTTTCGCCGCGTAATCGAAGACGGCTTTCTCGGCGTTCTTCTTCGCCTTGGCCCACTTGCCATCGCCGAGCGAGGAAAGCGCGGGATTCTTTTTTCCGACGCCGACGTAGCGCGAGACGAGGTAGCTCTGCTCCAGCGGAACGTAGAGCCG
>JBBQYR010000073.1:0-22195 GCA_038208565.1 Chthoniobacterales bacterium | reverse complement strand
GTGGCCGACCGAGCCCGGTCCACCCGGTGCCGCGGAGCGGCCCAGACCCGGGCCTGACCCAGCGGGAGCTGGGTCACGAGGCGGAAATTCTCCCTGGCACACGTTTTCACGTCTTCCATGGCACCTCAGCCGCTCCCGGCCTTTCCAGGCGGCCAAAGCGCGCTCTCCCAGAGTGGAAGTGCTCCCGGCAACAGTTAACGGCTCCCGTTTGGGGCTGCCGGATTTCCGGTAGGGCTAAAACGGTTCGCATCTGTGAGAGCCGGGAATCCGGCAGGGCGTCCCACGAACTCCGAGAAAACAAACCTCTCCAAGGCATGGTCGTTTCAACCAACCGGCTCGGTGCGCCGCCAAAACTTTCCCTAGATTCGCCCTTGCTTTCAAAAGTCTTCGCGCTTAAACAACCCGCCCATTTTCTTTTACGCCCGCAAACGCACACTTACCTATGTCCACTGAACTGATGACGGAACTTCTCGAGGCTGGTGTCCACTTTGGTCACCAGACCAAACGCTGGAACCCGAAGATGAAGCCATTCATTTTCGAGAAGCGCAACGCCATCTACATCATCAACCTCGGCAAGACCGTCGAGCAGCTCCAGGAAGCCACTGATTTCCTGAGCAGCATCGCCGCCCGCAATGGCAAGGTGCTCTTCGTCGGCTGCAAGAAGCAGGCGCAGGAAGCGATCAAGGAAGCCGCGTCGGCCTGCAACCAGTTTTACGTCAACCAGCGCTGGCTCGGTGGCACGCTGACCAACCTCACCACCATCCGCAAGAGCATCGCCCGGATGAAGTATATCGAGGATCTCGAGAAGCAGACCGAGTACAGCAAGATGGGCAAGCAGGAGATCGCGGCGGTGAAACGCGAGGGCGAGAAGCTCAAGCGCAACCTCGAAGGCATCCGCGACATGCAGAAGCTGCCCGACGCGCTCGTGGTCATCGACACGACCCGCGAAGCGATCGCCGTCGCCGAAGCCAAGCGCCTCGGCATCCCGACCGTCGCCATCGTCGATACCAACGCCAATCCAGAGTTGATCAACTACCCGATCGCCGGCAACGACGACGCCATCCGCGCGATCCGCATCGTCCTCCAGAAGCTGGTCGACGCCATGGTCTCGACTCAGACGGGCCGGACCAAGAAGGATCAGGAAGCCCTCGCTGGCGTCAGCGAATAAGCCACCCTCGCACACAACCCCTTTGGAGAGACGAGGGCCTACGCTCTCGTCTCTTCGTTTTTCCAACCAAGTAATCCCACGATCCCTATGAGCACTGCCACTGTCATCGATGCCCAACTCGTCAAGACGCTCCGCGAGAAGACCAACGCGGGCTTGATGGAATGCAAACGCGCCCTCGCCGAAACCAATGGCGACCTCGAAGCCGCGGTCGACGTCCTCCGCAAAAAAGGCGCGGCGAGCGCCGCGAAGAAAGCCGATCGCGACGCCAAGGAAGGCGTGATCGCCCAGGCCATCCTGCCCGGTGCGAAAGTCGGCGTGCTCGTCGAGATCAACTGCGAGACCGACTTCGTGGCCAAAAACGACAGCTTCAAGGCTTTCACCGACGAGGTCGCCAAGAAGATCGCGTCCGAGCCCGGCGCCGACCTCGAAGCGGACCGCGTGACCTTCGTGCAGAAGATCGGGGAGAACATCCTCATCCGTCGCAGCGACCGCGTCGAGGTGACCGGCCACGGTGCCGTCGCCGCTTACATCCACACCGGCGGCAAAGTCGGCGTGATCGTCGAAGTCGGCGCGAACAAGGACGAAACCACGGCGATCGAAGCCTTCAAGCAACTCGTCCGCGACATCACCCTGCAGATCGCCGCGGCGAATCCGATCAGTGTCGATCGCAGCGCCGTCCCGGCCGCCACGCTGGAACGCGAGCGCGAAGTCTATCGCGGCCAGGTGCCTCCGGGCAAACCGGCGAACATCATCGAGAAGATCGTCGATGGGAAAATCGAGAAGTTCTACAGCGGCGTGTGCCTCATCGATCAGGCGTTCATCAAGAACCCCGACCAGACGATCGCCCAACTCGTCGCGGCCAAGAGCAAGGAACTCGGCGATGAACTCGTGATCCGCCGCTTCCTCCGCTACTCGGTCGGCGAGCAGCTCGCTAGTTAAGCACCGGCATCATTTCCCTTCATCGCGGGCGCAGACTTTCCCAAGTCTGCGCCCGCTTTTTTGCTCGGTAGAGACACACGCAAAGAGGGCCGCATTCGCGATTTTCTAAAAAGCATGAAACCACGGCGTGTCACCATCCTCCGCAAAGGACTTCTGGTGCTGGCCCTGCCGCTCGCCTATCAGGCGCTCTTCATCGGACTGCTCATGAAGCGACAGTCCGACCACCACCAGTCCTTGCATTGGGTGGTGCATACGAAGGACGTGCTCATGCAGACCGATACGGTCTATCGGATGCTGCTCACCTCGCAGAGCAATCTGCGCGCATACATGCTCACGAAGGACGAGCTATTTACACGGGAGCTGGCTCAGGGGAGTCAGACCATCGCCGCCGAACTTGGGAAGCTGGAGCACATGGTGAGCGATCACCCGAAGCAGCGAGATCGTTTCACCCGCGTCTTCGAGAAAGCGCGCGCGCGACTCGACTATGAAAGCTGGATCGTCGGCCTGTCCAAGAATGGCGAACAGGAACGCGTCCAGCAGGAGCTCCAGAACTTGACCGGCCAGGCGATCATGGAGGCTCTGAGCGAGGAAATCGCTTTGTTTCGCGACAGCGAGGAAAAGCTCGATACCGAGCGTCTCACAGCGCTACAGCGTTCCAATCAAACCCAAAACTCCCTGCTCCTCGCCGGTCTTTTGGTCAACGTGGGCATCGGCGCGCTGGCCGCCAACATGTTCAGCCGGGAGATCAGTTCGCGCATCCAGGTGGTCACGGAAAACACGCAACGCATTTCCCGCGGCGAGGCCCTGCCTTCGCTCATCACCGGCAGCGACGAAATCCGCGAGCTCGACGAGCAGTTTCACCTCCTCGCCGATCACCTCAAATCTGCGCAGCTCCGCGAACGCATCTATCAGGAAGCGCTGGAGCGCCGTGCGGAGGAACTCTCGCGCGCCAATCTCGATCTGGAGCAGAAAAACCAGGAGATCGAGATGTTCGTCTACAGCGTCTCGCACGATCTGCGCTCCCCGCTCGTCAATCTCCAGGGCTTCAGCCGGGAACTCGACATGGCGCGCAGCGAACTCGATCTTCTCCTGGCCAGCGACCTCACCCCGGAAGCGCAGCGGCGAGCCCGCGTCCTATCGCAGCGCGACATGCCGGAGTCGGTGCAATTCATTCAGGCTGCTGTCACCCGCCTGTCTCACATCATCGACGCGCTGCTCCGCCTTTCCCGGGCCGGTCGCGTCGAGTATCGGCCCGAGCTTGTCGAGGTCGGCCCGGTCATCACCCGCATCGTCGAAGCCATGCGCGGAACCATCACCACGCGCCGCGCCGAAGTATCGATCCGCCCGCTACCAAGCGTCTGGGCCGATCCCACGGCTCTCGAGCAAATTTTCGCCAACCTCATCGGCAACGCCGTCAATTACCTTGATCCAGAGCGGCCAGGTAAAATTGAAATCGGCGTCATCGAGCGGAAAGTCGATGGAAACGAAGACCCCGTGACTCTTTACGTAAAGGACAACGGGTTGGGCATCGCCGAGGCGTATCTGCCCAAGGTTTTTGCGATCTTCCAGCGCCTGCACAGCGATGTCGCCGCCGGAGAAGGCGTGGGTTTGGCGCTGGTTCGTCGCGTGGTCGAGCGGCATGGTGGCAAGGTGTGGGTGGAATCCACCCAAGGCGTCGGTTCCACCTTCTTCGTCTCGCTCCCCGTGGCCTCCAGCTCCTCACCGTTGCCCGTCGTTGCTCCTCGCAAAGAACGCCTCCATTCCACCATTTCCCATGTCCACTGAACCAGTCACCATCCTTCTCGCCGAAGACGACGACGGCCACGCGCACCTCGTCCAGCGCAATCTCGAACGCGCCGGCTTTCTCAATGGCTTCCTCCGGGTGCGGGACGGGCAGGAGTTGCTCGATTGCCTGAACTCCCGCGGCGATTCCCACAGCCAGACGCTCGGCGACGCCCTCGTCGTCCTGCTCGATATCAACATGCCGCGCATCGACGGCATCGAGACGCTGCGCCAGATCAAGGCCAACCCCCAAACCCATCGCATCCCCGTCATCATGCTTACAACGACGGATGATCCGCGCGAAATCAACCGCTGCTACGAGTACGGCTGCAACGTCTACATCACCAAACCCGTCGATTACGAATCCTTCATCGACGCTATCCGCCGGCTCGGCCTTTTCCTGCAAATCGTCCAGCGCCCGCGCCAGGACCTCCGCTAGCTCATGAAAGATTCCGACACCCCGGGCACCATCCTCGTCCTCGAAGACGACCCCGGCATTGGCCGTCTGGAGCGGTTGCGCCTCGAGCGCGCTGGCCATCGCGTGGAGATTGCGACCCACACGGCTCGCGCCCGGGAGATTCTCGCCGAGAGCGATGTCGATCTGCTCATCTTCGACTACCAGCTCGCCGAGCCGACCAACGGCCTGGAGTTCTACCGCCTGTTGCTCGAGGAAGGTTGTGACGTTCCGGCCATCCTCGTCACCGGCTTTGGCGACGAAACGCGCATCATCGAAGCCATGCGCGCAGGCGTCCGCGATTTCATTCCCAAGACGCCCAACTTCGTGGATCTCGTCGCGCCGACGGTCGAGCGCGTCATGAAACAAGTCCGCGCCGAGCGCCAGCTCCTCGAGGCGGAAGCGGCCAGCCGGGCCAAGGATCACTTTCTCGCCACGCTCAGCCACGAACTGCGCACCCCACTCACGCCGGTGCTCGCGCTCGTCTCCGCACTGCGCCGCGACGAACGCCTGCCGCAGGACGTGCTCGAGGATGTCGCAACCATCCATCGCAACATCGAACTCGAGGCGCGCCTCATCGACGACATGCTCGACCTCACCCGCATCTCCCGCGGCAAGCTCGATCTCAAGATGGTGACCGTGGACATCCGCCCGATCATCGAGCACGCGATCAAAACCTGCTGCGCGCATGAGGCCGCGGAAAAATCGATCACCTGCCACTCACAGCTCGCCGAAGGCGAACACATCGCGCGGGTTGACGCGGCGCGTATCACGCAGGTCTTCTGGAACCTCCTGAAAAACGCGATCAAGTTCACTCCCCGGGGGGGGCGGATTTTCGTCCGCTCACGCTGGGAAAGCAGTGACGCCGTCCGCGTGCTCGTGGTCGAAGTTCAGGACACCGGCATCGGCATTGTGCCTGAGATCCTGCCGCAGATTTTTGGCGCGTTTGAGCAGGGCAAACGCTCCATCACGCAACAGTTCGGCGGGCTCGGCCTCGGCCTGGCGATCAGCAAGGCCATCGTCGAGGCGCACGGCGGTTCGATCACCGCAGCCAGCGGCGGGGTCAACCAGGGCGCGCTCCTCACGGTCCGCCTGCCCATCCAGGCAGAAGCATCGGCCACCGTGGAGATGCCACCCGTGAAGGCAGCGGAATGCTGCGGAGGCGACAGCGCTTTCACCGCGCATCTGCTGCTCGTCGAAGATCATGCCGACACTGCGCAGATCATGGCGCGGATGCTGAGAAGAAGCGGCTTCCAGGTAACTGTCGCCGCGAGTCTCGCCCAAGCGCTCGCCGAAACCGAAGCGGCGAGCAAGAACGTGGATGACAACGGTCGGCGGCGGCCCGTGCGCCTCGTCGTGAGCGACCTCGGGCTGCCCGATGGCACCGGACACGAACTGATGCGCCAGCTCTCCCAGACCTACGGTCTGCGCGGGATCGCGCTCAGCGGCTTCGGCATGGAAGAAGACGTGCGTCGCGCCGCGCAAGCGGGCTTCTCCCGGCACATCACGAAGCCAGTCGATTTCGACACCTTGCTCGGCCACATCCGCGAGTTGCTCGCCGCGGACTGAGCCCTCACGCGAAGAACCGCTCCGGCGCCATCAAAGGCTGTGGGCGGCAGATCCGCTCGACGAGGCTCTCCCAGCTTTCGTGCCCGCTCAGGATCTCGATCTCCACGCGCAGGTAGTAGACCGGCGTTTCCAGTCCTTCGATCTTTGTCGGAAAGCGCACGCTGTCTTTCTCCGTCGTGACGATGAACTCCAGGTCGCGCCGCGAGCACCGCGTGGCAAACTCCTGCAACTCGCGATCCGTGAAGCGGTGGTGATCGGCAAAGCTTTTGGTGATCTCCAAGTTCGCCCCCAGCCCCACGAGGCTCTGCTCGAAGCTTTCCGGGCGCGCGATACCGGAAATCGCCGCGATGTATTTGTCCTGCAGATACTCCAGAGGACGCCGATCGTTCGCGTCGTAGAGGTTCTGCAAATAAAGCGGCTGATGCCGGCACTCGACGATCTCCGCCGTGCGGTTGTAGCGGCGGATGCGTTCGATGAGCAGCGTGTTCCCGGCGAGCGGGGTCTTGGTGATGAAGATGAAACTCGCGCGCCGGAGATTCGTCGGCGGTTCGCGCAGCGTGCCGCGGGGCAGCAGGAATTCATTCCCAAACGGCGCCTGCGCATCGATGAGGCAGATCTCCAGGCGGTGCTTGAGATGCAAATACTGCATGCCGTCGTCGAGGATGAGCGTGTCGCACTTCATCTCGCGGATGGCATACAGCGCCGAACGCACCCGATCCTTGCCGACGAGCACGATCACGTCCTTCAAGCTCTTCGCCAGCATAAAGGGCTCATCGCCCGCAAAGCGGCTGTCCAACAGCAACCGCCGGCCATCATGGACGATGCGCGGCTTGCGCCGTTCCATGCCCAGCCACTTGCGCTGCAGGCGGCGAAAGAGCGGCGGTTTCTTCGATTTATATCCGCGACTGAGGATCGCAACGCGCCGACCGTGGTCTTGCAAAGCGCGCGCAAATTTTTCCACGACCGGCGTCTTGCCGGTGCCGCCGACGGTGAGATTTCCGATCGAGATGACGAAGCACGCGGGGTGATGTTCGCGGAGAAGACGATGCCGGAAGAGCCAGAGCCGTGTCTGCACGATCCCACGAAAGAGCCAGCTCAACGCATAAAGGAACCAGCGCAGCAAGGCCGCGCGCTTGCCGTAGCGACGCTCCAGGATGACGTCGATGGCAAACTCTTCAAACGCTTCGAGCCAGCGGCGCATGGCTCAGGAAAGGCAGGCTGAAATGCTCATGCCAGGACCGTCGTGCCGACATTGTCCGCTTGCGCGATGACGATCTGCGCTCCCGTGTTCCCGCTGGCGGCCAGCATCGCGGCACCAACTTCGTCCACGTTATTGAGCGTCACGCAGCAAATCGTCGAACCGCTACCGCTAAGGAAACCACCGAGCGCGCCGGCACTTTCACCTGCGGCGATGACCCGGCTGAGAAAAGGAATGAGTTCCTTCTCGCGGAATGGCTGATGGAGTTGATCGACGAACGCTCCGCGCAGCAGCGCGTAGTTCTGCGCGGCGAAGGCCGCGGTGATCCGGCAGGCATTCGCGCAGCTCTGGGCTGCGGCGAGTCGGTCGAGTTGCGCGGGCAGGACGCGGCGGGCAGCGGGCGTGGAGACTTCGAAGTCAGGAATCAGGAGGACAAATTGCAGTTCCGGTGCCACCGGGAAGCAGGCGACTTCTGCTCCGCCAGCGACCGTGAATCCGCCAAACGCAGCCGGAGCAGCGTTGTCCGGGTGTCCCTCCAATTCAGCACAGATCTCGAAAAGCACCTGCGCCGTCAGCGGTCTTCCCGCCAGTTCATTCAGGCCGTGCAGCAGACCGAGGCGGACCGTCACGCTACTGCCCATCCCGCGCGAACGCGGCACATCGCCGACGATCTTCCACGCCACGGAAAATTGCGCGACCTGCGCCTGGGCGAAGAATTTCTCCGCGGCGGCGACCGTCATCGGATTCGCATCCGGCTCGGTCGCCCGCGTCACCGTCACGCGATTGTAAATCTGCAACGCGACCCCGAGACAATCGTAGCCGGGGCCGAGATTTGCGGAGGTCGCGGGGACGCGAATGGTGACTTCATTCATCAGGCCCGCGAGTCTCGCGGGAGCCGCGCCAACCGGTCAACTGCGACGTGCAGAATCCCTCGCCAGCCTTTCGATTCCTCGGCCTACTCGATGATTTCGAGTTGCGCTTTCTCCCCGTGACGCGCCGCGCTCGCCGCGAGCAGATTGCGGAGCGCGATGATCGTCAGGCCATGTTTCCCGATCACCTTGCCCACATCGCTCTGCCGGACCTTGAGCAGAAAAGTCACCTTCTTGTTCGCGTCGTGACGCGTGATCGCCATTTCCTCGGGGAAGTCGATGAGCAGCGGGATCACGTATTGAAGAAATTCCTGCATGCGCCGAGCTATACCGCCGCGCCGCGCGGATGGCGAGTCCTTTACTCTCCCGAGAAGCCGTGTCCGTACACGCGCTGTGCCCAAGCGGTCAGCTTGAGCACAGAAAATTCGCGGGGCAGATCGGCGTCTGCCCGATGAGCCGGCGGCGGACACGTGTCCCGCAGCGCGCCGGCGGCCTTACTTGGCGGCGACGACTTCCTTCTTGCGCGCTTTCTTGATGATGCTGCGCACGGTATCGGAGGGCTGGGCGCCGTTCTTGATCCAGTAGTCGATCCGGGAAAGGTCGATGTTGGAATTGTCGCCGGGCTTCTTCGGATCGTAGTTGCCCACGAGCTCGATGAATTTGCCGTCACGCGGGCTGCGCTGATCGGCGACGACGACTTTGTAATACGGCTTATTGAGGTTGCCCTCGCGGCGGAGGCGGATGCTAACGGCCATGGTCTTGGTGGTTTCTTTTAACTAGGGATTTGGGTTTTCGGGAAAGGCTATCGTTTCGGCAAGCCGAAGCGGGCGGCAGCGCCGGGGCGCCCCATCATCTGCTTCATTTTGCCCATGTTCTTCATCATCTTCCGCATCTGGCCGAAGCGCTGAAGGAGGTCATTCACTTCGGTGACGGTCACCCCGCTTCCGCGGGCGATGCGCTGGCGGCGACGGGCATTTAAAATGTCCGGGTTGGTCCGCTCGGCGAGGGTCATGGAAAGCACGATGGCTTCGACCCGCTGCATCTGTTTTTCGTCAACCGAAAAGTCCTTGAGGTTACCCATGCCGGGAAGCATGCCAAGGATATTTTCCAAGGGGCCCAGCTTCTTGATCATTTTGAACTGGGCGAGGAAGTCGTTCAGATCGAACGACGCCGTGCGCATTTTTTCCTCCATGCGCTTGGCTTCGTCCTCGTCGATCGCTGCGGCGGCTTTCTCGACGAGGCCCACGATGTCGCCCATGCCGAGGATGCGCCCGGCGAGGCGGTCGGGGTAAAAGGGCTCGAATTGGTCGAGTTTTTCGCCGATGCCGGCGAACTTGATCGGGCGCTGGGTGACCTCGCGCATCGAGAGCGCCGCGCCGCCGCGGGCATCGCCGTCGAGCTTTGTAAGGATGAGCCCGGTGATGCTGAGGGCCTCGTGGAAATGGGTGGCAACGCTGACCGCCTGCTGGCCGGTGGCGGAGTCGGCAACGAGCAGGGTTTCCTGCGGCTGGAGAAAGTCGCGCAAGCTCTTGATCTCGGCGATCAGCGCCTCGTCGATCTCCTGACGCCCGGCAGTGTCATAAATCTGGACGTTGCCCGGCTGTTCCTTGGCCCATTCAGCGGCAAGTTTGCCGACCTTGAGGACATCCTTTTCGCCGGCTGGCGGGATGAAAACGGGGACGCCGATCTGCTGGCCAAGAGTCGCGAGTTGCTCGATGGCGGCCGGGCGGTGCAAATCGCAGGCGATGAGCAACGGCGCCTTGCCCTGCTTTTTCAGCCACGCCGCAAGCTTGGCAGACGAGGTCGTCTTGCCGGCGCCGTTCAGGCCGACCATGAGGATGCGGGCGGGCTTTTCGAGATTGAGCGGCTCGTTATCGCCGCCGAGCAGGGCGGTCAGTTCGTCGTGGAAGATTTTGACGATCTGCTGGCCGGGATGCACTCCGCGCAGCACATCCTCGCCGAGCGCCTTGTCTTTGACCCGGGCGATGAAACCCTTGGCGACGTTGAAATCGACATCCGCCTCGAGCAACGCCATTCGAACCGCGCGCAGGGCGTCGGTGATATTCGTCTCCGTGATC
Organism: Chthoniobacterales bacterium; assembly: GCA_038208565.1. GTDB lineage: Bacteria > Verrucomicrobiota > Verrucomicrobiia > Chthoniobacterales > Chthoniobacteraceae > Chthoniobacter. The sequence goes on along the minus strand of JBBQYR010000073.1, from coordinate 12,138 downwards.
TTCCCGTGACCACGCAGGTCCTTGAAGACGTCTTGGAGCTTGTCGGCGAGCAGTGAAAACATGAAAGGCGGGCGCGAAGAGTAGCGCAGAATCACCTCTTGTCGAGGGCCGCTCCTCGACCAGTCGGCGAGCGCTATTTCTTCTTCTTTTTCGGCTCAGGAGCGGCACTGGGCTCCGGCGCCGGGGCCGGAGCAGTGCCGTCCGGAGAGAAGGTGAACGTCCAGCGCGTCTCCACCGGGCGCCCACCCGCCTTGGCGCCGATGAGCACAGTGTAGGTGCCCGGCCGGAGCGGGTCGGGAATGGTGTAGGTGATGTTCTTGCTGGTCGGGTCAAACTTCGCCGGGACCACCCCAAGGCCGCTCACGCGCATGACCAAGCTACCGGCTTCTATCGCCCCCATGGTCGCCAGGTTGGCCTTGAGCGTGGGTGTCGGGTTGGTGATGACTTCCTGATTCAGCGGTTCGGTGATCATGGAGACCGCCGCATCTTGCGCCATGACCGCACTGCCGCCGCCGGGCGCGGCCATGCCGTGGAAAGAAATCGCCACGGTGAAGGAATCCTGCGTGCCGGGCATCTTCGCGGTGACGTCGTAACGCCCCAGCGTCGCGGCCGCCGTGCCCATGCCGAGGCGGGCACCGTAGGTCGTGAACCCGGCTTCGTAACCCGCGGCCTTCACAGCCTCGTGGACCTTCTCGTTATGCAGGCCAAAGGGATACGCGATCGTCGCACACTTGATGCCGAGCTTTTCCTCGATGACCATCTTGGAACGCTCCACTTCATCCTTCAGCCAGGTTTCGTGGTCGCCGGCGACCTTGGATGGCTTGCGGCGCAAATCCTGATGCGAAACGGTGTGGCAGCCGATCTCGACGCCCGCGTCGCGCATTTCGGCCAACTGCGCCCAGGTGATCGCCTTCCCGCCCGTGTTGATGTAATTCAGGTAAACGAACATCGTGAACGGAAAGCCGTATTTCTTGAAGATCGGCCAGCCGACCTCGTAGCTGGACACATAGCCGTCATCGACCGTGATGAGCACGCTCTTGGGCGGGATCGCTTTCTCACCGCGGCGCCAGGCGAGGAAATCCTGCATCGAGATCACCGCGACGCCAGACTCCTTGATCTTCTGCATGTGCTGCTCGAGCAGTGCGGGCTCGATCGAAAGCCCGCCACCGGCTTTACCCTCGAAGCGGTGATAGCACAGCACCACGACTTCCGCCTTGGTGTCGATCGACGGCTTCGGCGGCTCGGGTGGGGTTTCCGGCTCGGGCGCTGGCGAGGCTGCGACCGCTAAAGGAGCGGGCGTGGCTTCGGCTGGCGGCGCCTTCTTTTTGAGGCCGGGGATCTTGTCGCAAGCAGCAAAGGGCAGCGTGCAGGCGATGAGGAGCAGAGCGAGTTTCCGAGTCATAATGCAGTCCGAATTTTCAGTGGGATGAACGATACAGATTGGTGCGCGTGAGGAAAGCGCGAAGCGCGCGCCTATTTTTCGAGGCCGAGCTTTTTGAAGGTCGCATCGACATGGGCGTAGTGGATGTCGAGCGAGCAAAGTTGATCGATCTCCGCACGCGACAGCACCGCGGCCACATCCGGCTCGGCCGCGAGATTCTCCTGCAGCGAGACATTACCCTGCCAGGTCTTCATGGCGGCGCGCTGCACGGCTTCATAGGCCGCTTTGCGCTCGAGACCGCGCTCGGTGAGCTTGAGGAGAATCGTCTGGCTGAAGTAGAGGCCCTTGGTGATGCGCAGGTTGCGCTCCATGTTTTCCGGATACACGAGCAACCGATCCACGAGCTTGCGCAGGAGCACGAGCATGTAATCCACGAGAATCGTGGAATCCGGCATGATCACGCGCTCGACCGATGAATGGGAAATATCCCGCTCATGCCAAAGCGGGACATTTTCCAGCGCCGCCATGGCGTTGCCCCTGACGATGCGGGCGAGGCCGCTCAGCTTTTCGCCGGTGATCGGGTTGCGTTTGTGCGGCATCGCCGAGCTGCCTTTCTGTCCGGCGGAAAAATACTCCTCCACTTCGAGCACTTCGGTGCGCTGGAGGTGCCGGAACTCCGTGGCCCAGCGGTCGATGCTCGACGCGATGATCGCGAGGACGGTCTGAAACTCCGCGTGCCGGTCGCGCTGGATGACCTGCGTGCTCAGGGCGGCGGCCTTCAGATTCAAGCGGGCGCACACCGTCTCCTCCACGCGCGGATCCAGATGGGCGTGCGTGCCCACGGCGCCGCTGAGTTTGCCCACCCGAATCCGCGGCTGCACCTGCTCTAAACGCTCCAGCGCCCGGCCAAACTCATCCCACATCAGCGCCAGCTTGAGCCCGAAAGTCACCGGCTCCGCGTGGATGCCGTGGCTGCGCCCGATCATCGCCGTCGTCTTAAATTCGATAGCCCGGCGCGCGATCACCTCGCGCAGTTCCCGCAAATCCTTCAGCAAAATATCCGATGCCTCGGCCATCTGCACCGCCAGCGTGGTGTCGAGCACGTCACTCGAGGTCATCCCCTGGTGCATCCAGCGACAGGCCGGCCCGACATAGCTGGCCACGTTTTCCAGAAAGGCGATCACGTCGTGGTTCGTGCGCTTTTCGATCTCCTCGATCTCCTTCAGGTCAAACTTCGCCTTCGCCCGAATCGTCTCCGCATCTTCCTTGGGGATCTTGCCGATCTCGGCCTGCGCCTCGCAGGCGAGCGTCTCGATCTCGAGCCAGATTTCGTATTTGCGCTGATCCGCCCAGATGGCGGCCATTTCGGGGCGGGTGTATCGTTCAATCACCCGGCAAACCGTAGGGACGGGCGCTCGGTTTGAAAAAGGAAAAACTTCCTTAGCCCCCACCTGCCTCTGGAAAAACTTACCCCGCCACTGACCGGGGAGTCGGTGGCGGGGGTTGGAAAGTTTACAGTGGAAAGCGCCGAAGCGCTCTCTGTGCGACGAAGGTCGCTTAGGGTCGCTTAGTAGACGCGAGCGCGGATCTTGCGACCTTGGCTGCTCAAGCGGACCCGGCCGCTATCGAGGAGGTCGGCCACCGCGGCAACCGTTTCGCGGTTGTTCTTGGTGTAGCTGCTCACAGCCATGATCAGGTCGCCCAAGCTGTAGTTGGCGCGCGTCGCTTTTTTGAGGTTCTTTTTCATAGTGCTTGATGGGGTTTGCTGGTTCGTGAGTTTAATTAGCAGCCAGTGTGCCACGTCATCTGTTGTTACGGTTTTACAGAGGAGGTAGACGCATGAACTCGGAAAAGGTTCAAAGTTTCTGCATACATAAAAGCACCTACAGGAAGACACTTCTGTAGCAGTTCTGACACGACTCCCGGATCGGCCGGCCCTTTCCCCGAGACAGGGCAGCCCATTCCCCGAAGAAGCGTTGTCATTTCCCCGTCCGTCGCTATTCCATCCCCTAGATGTCCCTCTACCGCCGCGTGTCCGACTACTACCGTCCCGAGCTCGGGCCGACGGTCGCGGCGATGGGCATGACGCTCCTTGCTAACGCCTTCAACGTCCTGCGCCCGTGGCCGCTCGCCTTCATCGTGGACAAGGTGCTGCCCGCCGCGCCGCTCACGCCGCATGGGATAAAGGTCGGCGCGTTCGACCTCGGCGCCTGGAGCATCCCGGCGATCGTCGCAGCCGTCTGCACGCTCATGGTCGTCTTCCATCTGCTCGCCAGCGGGATCGGCTACGTCGTCAATGTCATCACCATCCGCGTCGGTCTTCACGGTCTCATGCGCGTGCGCACCCAGCTTTACGCCTACCTGCATTCGCTGCCGCTGAAGTACCACGACCAGCGCCGCAGCGCCGACAGCAGCTTCCGCGTCGCCTACGATTCGCAAAGCATCCAGTCCTTTTACAGCAAGGGCTTCTTCATTTTCCAAAGCGGCATCTCGCTCGTCACCACCTTCGCCGCGATGTGGTATTTCGACCGGGTGATCGCGCTGCTTTCGCTCGCGGTCATCCCCTTCATGATGCTGGTCATCTACCTCTACGCGAAACGCATTCGCGACGAATCCACCCACCTCGCCGAGCGCGAAAGCAACGTGCTCACCGTAGCGCAGGAAGGGCTCAGTTCGGTGAAAATGGTGCAGGCCTTCGGGCGCGAGGCCGATGAAGTGGAGCAGTTTCAGACCAGCGCGCGCGAAAGCCTCGCGGCCAACATCAAGCTCAACCGCACCTCGATGAAAAGCGCGCTGCTCGTCGGCACCCTCATCGCCGCCAGTTCCGCGGCCATGTATTATTTCGGCGCGCTCCACGTCATCGATGGCCGGCTCACCGTCGGCCAGATCTGGTATCTCTCGACGCTGCTCCTCATGCTCTACCAGCCGCTCGAAGCGCTCACGCACATCGCTTGGGCGTTCCAAGGCGCAGCCGCTGGCGCGACGCGTTGCTTTGAGGTGCTCGACAAGGAAAACGACGTGCCCGACGCCGCCGACGCGCAGACCATCACCTCGTCACGCGGCGAGATCGTTTTTGAAAACGCCGCGTTCGGCTACACCAGCGACCGCGAGATCCTGCACGACGTGAACCTCCGCATCGAGCCCGGCCAGACGGTCGCCTTCGTCGGCGGCACCGGTGCCGGAAAATCCACGCTCCTTTCCCTCGTCCCGCGCTTCTACGACCCAACGGTTGGACGCGTCTTGATCGACGGCCAGGACCTCCGCACGATCACCAAGAAATCGCTGCGCGACCAAATCAGCATCGTGCTTCAGGACACACTGCTCTTCTCCACGACGATTCGCGAAAACATCGCCTACGGCCGCCCCGACGCCAGCGAGGAGGAAATCATCGAAGCCGCCAGACGCGCCCAAGCTCATGAATTCATCATGGCCACACCCGACAGCTACCGCTCCCAAGTCGGCGAACGCGGCGGCCACCTCAGCGTCGGCCAGCGCCAGCGCCTCGGCATTGCCCGCGCCTTCCTGAAAAACGCGCCTGTTCTCATCCTCGACGAACCAACCAGCGCCCTCGATCCGACCACCGAGGCCGCGATCATGCACACGATGGAGGAACTCATGCGCGGCCGCACCACGCTCATCATCACCCACCGCATCGCCACCGTGCATGGCGTGGACAAAATCGTCGTCCTTGCCAAAGGCACCGTCGCCGAAGAAGGGCGCGGCGATGAATTAGTCGCACGCGGCGGCGTCTACGCCTCGCTCTATCGCTCCGCCAATTTGCACTGACCCTGCTTACTCCTACTCCTACTCCTACTCTTATTCTTAATCTCAACGGCACGGGGAGTAAGAGTAGGACTAAGAGTAAGAACCACCACCTTCGCCCAACATGACCAACGTCCTCCCCGACCGCCGCGTCGAACACGACTGGACCCCGCGCACGATCCCCGAAAACGTCACTTGGGGCGATGGCTTCTACTGCGAAAGCGCGCAGTCCTTTCTCCATTTTAAAGGCAAACGCGAGCCCGCGGTCGAACTCGGCGAACACGTCTCGATCTACGCCGCTTCGCAGTTCGCCGTCGGCGAAAAAGGACACGTGAAAATCGGCGACTTCACCCTGCTCGTCGGCGCGCTCCTCACCTGCGAAACGAGCATCGAGATCGGCTCCCACTGCCTCATCTCGTGGGGCACCGGCATCGCCGATTCCGACTTCCATCCCGTCGCCGCCGCCCAGCGCCGTATCGACGCCGAAGCCCTCGCCCCTTTTTACGCAGGCAAACCCGCCCGCCCCATCGAGGCCGTTAAGGCGCGCGCGGTGAAGATCGGGAACAATGTCTGGATCGGTATGAACGCCATTGTCCTCAAAGGCGTAACCATCGGCGACAACTCGATCATCGCCGCCGGCGCCGTGGTCACCAAGGACGTGCCGCCGAACACCGTCGTCGCCGGCAATCCCGCGCGCTTCGCCAAGCGACTCACTGAATGAGCCGCAAGCGGATCATCGTCACCGGCTACATGGCGCGCTGCCCGATCGCTGGCGTCATCTGGCAGCACATCCACTACATCGTCGGCCTGCAACGCCTCGGCCACGAAGTCTTCTACATCGAGGACTCGAGCGCGCACCCGTATCACCCGCTCACCTACGACTACGTCCCCGATTGGAGCTACACCGCCGCGATCATGCCGAAGCTCGCCGCGCAGTTCGGCTTCGAGGGCCGCTGGGGTTACCGTGCGCGTTACCTCGACGACCGCCCCACCTCTGGCCTGAGCAGCGCGCGCATCGACGAGCTTTATCGCGAAGCCGACGCCGTCCTCAACGTCTGCGGCGAACAAGAACTCCACGAAGACCTCCTGCAAAACCGCTGCCTCATCTACATCGAGAGCGACCCCGGCAAGGAGCAGTGCGTGATCGACAACAACCCGAGCGCGCCGATCCGCGATACGCTCGCGCACTACCACGCCGTCTTCACCTTCGGCGAACACATCGGCACCGCGAAATTTCCCGTGCCACTCCACGGCGTCCCGTGGCAGCCCACGCGCCAGCCGATCGTCACCGATTTTTGGAAAACCGACGCGCCTCCGCCGAGCGGCGCGGTCTTCACCTCGGTCGCCAACTGGAACACCAAGGGCAAAGACATCGAGTGGCGCGGCGACCGGTATCTGTGGAGCAAGGCGCTGGAGTTTCTGCGCTTCAAGCAAGCGCCGCAGCACTCCGGCGAGACCTTTGAACTCGCGACCAATCTCCGCGACGAAGCCACGCGCACCGATTTGCAATCGCTCGGCTGGCACCTCACCAGCCCGCAGGAGATCAGCATCGACCACGACCTCTACGTCCAATACCTGCGCGAGTCGAAGGGCGAGTTCACCGTGGCCAAGGATCAATACGTGCGGCTCGACACCGGTTGGTTCAGCGATCGCACCGCGTGCTATCTGGCCTGCGGTCGCCCGGTGATCACGCAGGAAACCGGCTTCACCGACCTCTACGGAGGGCGCCGCGGACTACTCGCCTTCCGCACGCTCGATGAGATCGCTGATTCTGTCCGCGCCGTGAACCTCGATTACGCCGCCCACAGCCGCGCGGCATTCGAAGTCGCCGCCGAGCACTTCGAAGCCACGAAAGTCGTCGCCTCGATCCTCGACCGCGCCGGCATCTAGCGCGTCGCCTTCATCGTCATCCTGAGCGCAGCTCCGTCGAGGGAGGAGGAGGGACGGAGCGGAGTCGAAGGACCGACGCTTGGATTTTCGCCTCCGCCCTACCCCACCGTCTCGCAGGCGCAGCACCACAAATTAGGTCCGAACTCCGCGGCGATCTTCTCGCCCAAAGTCCCGACGTCTTCCTTCCCGCGCAACACCGCAAACACCGTCGACCCCGACCCAGACATCAGCGCTCCTGTCACCTCCGCCTGCTCCCGCAGCCACGTCTTCAGGTCCGCGAGAAAGAGGTATTTCTCAAACACCGGCCGCTCCAGATCGTTGACCAATTCGCCCCACGGAAACCGCTGTGCCTCGTAGCTCACGCCTGGAATCTCCTGCGAATCTCGCCACTTTTTGTAAGCCCACGGTGTCGGCACACCAAAGGGCGGCTTGATCAGCAGCAGTGGCAGCGCGTGAGGAAAATCAACGGGCTCCACGTGCTATCCGCGCCCGCGAATAATCGCCGCCGACTGGTAGATGAAGAACGGAATATCCGAGCCAATCTCCGCCGCCATCGCGGCCAGCGCCTCGGGCTTTAGCTGCGTCTCGAAAAGCCGGTTCAGCCCGATCAGCGTCGTTGCCGCATCGCTGCTTCCGCCGCCCAGGCCCGCTCCATGCGGGATGCGCTTCGTCAGCGCGATCCGCACCCGCGGCTCCAGTCCGCACGACGCGCAGAAGAGCTTCGCCGCGCGCACGACCAGATTGTCGTCGCTCGTCGGCAGCGAAGGATCGTCGCAAACAAACTCCAGCCCGCCCTCTTCACGCAGCACGATGTCCAGCGTGTCGAAGATCGACACCGGGCACATCAGGCTCTCGATCTCATGAAAGCCATCCTCGCGCCGACGCAGGACGCGCAGCGAGAGATTGACCTTCGCGGGAGCGAGAAACTCCACCAGCGTCGCCTACTTCGACGCCTTCTTGTCCACGGCGCGCGCCACCTCTCCGTTCATGTCGATCTCGAGCCCGAGTTCCTTGCGGCCCCCGAGACTGATCGGCGGGCCCCACTTCACGAACCACTTGTAGTTGCTGCTCGTCATGCTCGCCTTTTCGTACGAGATGGACGCGATCCAGTGGTCGTTTTCCTTACCGATGGTCTTGAGGTAATCCACAGCGATGGCGACCGCTTTTTCCAGCGGCAGCGCCGGACGATCTGCCGCGTGCAGCGCGGAGGCGGAGAGAAAAAGGGCAGCGAGAAGGGCGAGGTGAGGTTTCATATTAGTGTCAGGCGTTGCGATTCACGCAGTTCAGGTCTTCGAAGGAAACGAGCAGGCGCTTGGTCGCGGCATCTTCCGCCGCGCCGAGCCACACGCGCGGATCGTACTGCTTTTTGTTCGGTGCGTCGGGGCCCTTGGGGTTCCCGATCTGGCCTTGGAGATATTCGTGATTCTTCGCCTCGTAGCCGCGCACGCCATCCCAGAAGGCCCACTGCACATCGGTGTCGAGGTTCATCTTGATCGCACCGTAGCTGATCGCCTCGCGGATCTCCTCGCGGGTCGAACCCGAACCGCCATGGAAGACGAAATTCACTGGCTGCGGCCCGGTGCCGAGCGTCTTCTGCAGATACTCCTGCGAGTCGCGCAGGATCGTCGGCTTCAGCTTCACGTTGCCCGGTTTATAAACGCCATGCACGTTGCCGAAAGCCGCGGCGATCGTGAAGTTCGGGCTGACCTTGCTCAGCGTCTGGTAAGCCTCCGCGACTTCCGACGGCTGGGTGTAGAGCTTGGCGTCGTCGATATCGGAATTATCCACGCCGTCCTCCTCGCCGCCCGTGACGCCGAGTTCGATCTCCAGCGTCATCCCCATCTTCGCCATGCGCTCCAGATACTTCGCGCAGATTTCCAGATTCTCGTGCAGCGGCTCTTCAGAAAGATCGAGCATGTGCGAGCTATAGAGCGGCTTTCCGGTCTTGACGAATTGCTCCTCGCTCGCGGTCAGCAGGCCATCCACCCAAGGCAGCAGCTTCTTCGCGCAGTGGTCGGTATTCAGAATCACCGGCACGCCGTATGCCTTCGCTGCCGCATCCACATAGTGCGCCCCGGCGATGCCCCCAAGCACGGGCCCGAGCTGATTATCACCCTTCACGCCCTTGCCGATGAAAAACTGGGCGCCGCCATTGGAGAATTGAATCATCGTCGGCGAATTCAGCTCACGGGCGGCCGCGAGCGTCGCGTTGACCGAATTGGTCCCGATGCAGTTAATCGCCGGAAGAGCGAACCCTGTAGATTTGGCGTGATCGAGAAGCTCTTTCACTTCTTCGCCAAAAAGAACCCCAGCACGGAAACGTTTGGTTGCAGACATGGGGCGGTTTTCTAGCAGAGCGGCCCGCCGCGACAAGTGGCAACTTCGACAGGCCGCCATCGACGCCTTTCGGCGCCTACTTCACCTTCACATTGCGCCGCAGAAACGTCGGCACGTCGAGATCCTGGCCATCGACGATCGTCGGCTCGCTCTTCTCGAAGCGACCACGCGTGACCGGTTCGAATTGCATTTGCTCCTGCTTGGCCTGCGCCGGCTTCGATTTCTGCACCGGCTTCGCAGAGGGGGCTGGCTGGGCTGGTTCCGGGGTGGCTTCGGGGAAGAGCGACACGGGTTCGGGCGCGGGCGCCGCCTCCAGGGCGACTTCGCGGGGCGCGACCACGGGCGAGGGCTCGGCTTCGGCGGCGATCTCGGGAGCGGGCGCAGGCGCGAGCGGGGCGGGCTCCGGAATGCGCGGGGCGACTTCGCGGGCGACGGGCGCACTCTCTGCGCGCGGTACGATCCGCGGGACGACTTCCACCAGCGCGGGCGCGTCGCTGGTCAGCGCGCTCAGGATCGTCACGCTCATCCGCTGGCCGAGCGCCGGATTCACCGCCGCGCCAAAGAGCAGCCGCGTCTGGTCGCTGATATGGCGGTTCAGCTCCTCCATGAGGATCTGCACTTCGTTCAAAGTCATCGACGGACCGCCAGCGACATTGACGAGCAGGTTGCGCGCGTCTTCGAGCATGCGGCCCTTGTCCATCAGCGGGTTCTTGAGCGCCGCGGCGAGGGCATCGTGCGCGCGGTTGTCGCCCGCCGCTTCGCCGTAGCCGAAGACACAATGCGCGCCGCTTTCATTGGCGCCGCGGAGCGCGGTCACGATTTCATCGAAGCCGACGCTCACGAGGCCGCGCTGGCGCACGAGACTGGCGAGCGCGCGGATGCTCTGGCTGAGCGTCTGGTCGGCGGAGACGAACGCCTCCTGGATGCCCGCGAGCGGCGCGACGGCGTCGCCCATGCGGTCGTTTTCAAAGTGGATGACGACATCGGAATAACGCTGCACGGCGGCGAGCGCTTCATCGGCCTGCGCCCGGCGGCGCTTGCCCTCGAAGCCAAAAGGCAGCGTGGCGAAAGTGACGACGAGCGCCTTTTGCTCCCGCGCCAGCGAAGCCAAGATGCGCGCCCCGCCCGAGCCGGTGCCGCCGCCGAGACCGACGCAGAGGAAGACGATCTGCGCGCCTTCGATGGCGCTGCGAAGGTCGCTCAAGCTTTCCTCCGCCGCGGCGTAGCCGAGCTCGGGATCACCGCCCGCGCCAAGGCCGCGCGTGGTCCCGCGACCGAGTTGCACCTTCTGCGAGAGGACCGATCCGGCGAGCGCCTGAGCGTCGGTATTGATCGCCACGAGGTCGGCGTCGGGCATCCCATCGAGGAGCAAACGATCGAGGACATTGCACCCCGCACCACCGAGACCGGCGATTTTGATGCGGACTTCGTGTTGCGGCGCGGACGCCTGGTTTCGTTGGATCTTCATCATGTCAGGTTCGGTTTGGATTGGCGGACGTTTCATCACCACAGGCCTAGGAAAGGAATGCGTCGGCGGATGCGGTCGAAGAGCCCGCGCGGTCGATCGGGCTGCATCGCTTCGGCGTATTTGATCAGGCCGATCGCCGTGGAAAACTGCGGATTTTCAAATGCCGAGGTCAGCCCCGATACAGTCTGCGCGTGCGTGAGGTGCACGGGCAATCCGAGCACTTCCTCCGCGAGGTGATTGATGCCTTTCAGCAAGCTGCAGCCGCCAGTGAGCAGCATGCCGGCGCCGAGGAAATGCAGGAACGTCTCCTCGTCGAGTTGCTTCTTCAGCAGTTCGAAAGTCTCGCGCACGCGGCAGTGGATGATCGTGTTCAGCATCTCTCGCTCGATCTCTTTACCGGCAAATCCGGTCTCATCCTTGAGCGTGATCGTTTCGCCGGGCCTCGAATTGCCGAGGATGACGCTACCCTCCTCGACCTTGAGCCGCTCGGCTTTGGCCATGGGGATGCGCAGGCCGAGCGAGATGTCATTCGTGATGTGGTCGCCACCGATGGCGAGCGAGCCGCTCTGCTTCACCGCGCCGTCGACGTAGATGATGTAGTCGGTGGTGCCGCCGCCCATATCGACGACGATCGCGCCAAGGCCTTTCTGGTTTTGATCGAGCACGACCTGCGCGGCGGCGAGCGGATTGAAGACCACGTCGAGCACTTCGGGCCCGACTTCCTTCACGCAACGCACGCTGTTTTTGATCCGCGTCGCGACGCCGTGGATGATGTGAAAATCTGCCTCGAGCTTGCGGCCGAGCATGCCGATCGGGTTGAGCACGCCGTCCTGTCCGTCCACGTAGTAGTGCTGGAGGATCGAGTGCACGAACATGTTCGGCGCCGGGATGCTCACCTCCCGCGCGCTCGACTGCACATCCTCGAAGTCCTCCTCGCAGATCTCGTCGCGATCCTCCGGCAGGTTCACCGCGCCGCGATTGTTGAAGCACTCGATGTGACCGCCAGTGATCGCGAGATAAACGCTGCCGATCATCACGTCGCTCTTCTCCTCAGCATCCACGAGCGCCTCGCGGATGCACTTGCTCGCGGTTTCAAAGTCCACGATCTCGCCCTTGCGCACGCCGCGCGACGGCGCCTGGCCCACCCCGAGAATGCGGATGGTGCCATCGCGCTTCGTTTCGCCGACCACGGCGCAGACCTTGGAGGTTCCCACTTCGAGTCCGACGACGATGTTTTCTTTACCCATTTAGTGAAGGCGAAACGGTTTTTTGACTCCGTCCGATTTGGAGGCCGGCGTGG
>JBBQYR010000072.1:0-22528 GCA_038208565.1 Chthoniobacterales bacterium | reverse complement strand
GGTGCATGGCTGGCTGCTTCCGGCACACCCTCCGGGGTGCATCGGATGGTGGTCCGAAACTCCGGGTTTCACCCGGAGCTAATTTCCTTCAGCCCTCCGGGCTGGGCAGGTGTCTGATCATTTCACCAATTTGGTATCAGTGCCATTCGTGCCCCGGTTCAGGTGAGGAAGCGATGCTTCACCCAGCCGCGAAACTCCACGGTCGCCAATCGGAACTGCAGGTCGCGACTGGTGAGCTTGCCAGCGCCGCGAATGCGGGCTGGAAGTGGCCTGCCCCCAGTTCTTGATCCACTCGCTATGAGAGTTGGCGGCGCGATCCGCACTGCCTTCAAGTGGCTCGCCCGCTTCCGCACCGCGGGGCTCGCCGGACTTCAGGATCGTTCTTCGCGCCTCCAATGTTCCCCACGCTCCACCCACCCCTGCCGCGTGGCCCGCGTGCTCGCCCTGCGCCGCCGAAAGCTGCCGGGCTTCCAGATCGCCCGCGCCACCAGCGCCGCCCTCGGCCTCAAGCAGCGCTTCAACCAGACCTTCCACCCCAAAGACCAACGGCAAGGCCGAGCCCTTCATCCAAACCTCCTTCCGCGAGTGGGCCTCCGCTCACGCCTATGCCCATTCCGACCAGCGCTCAGACCGCCTCCCCTTCTTTCTCCACAACTCCAACTGGCATCGTCCTCACCACTCCCTCAAACTCCGCTCTCCCACCTCCAGACTCCGCCTGCCGCTGAACAACCTATTGAGCCTCCACAGCTAGACGAACGGGGATTTCGGGTAGGTGCCGAGGATTTTGACGAAGGTGCAGTGCTTCTCGAGTTCGTCGGTCGCCTGCTTGACCGTTTCGTCGCCGGCGTGGCCGTCGATATCGACGAAGAAGAAATACTCCCACGCCTTCCGCTTCGAGGGGCGGCTTTCGATTTTGCTCATCGAAATCTTGAGCCGGTTGAACGGCTCCAGCGCGTGGAAGAGGGCGCCGGGCTTGTCCTGCACGCAGAACATGATCGCGGTGCGGTCGTCGCCGGTCGGCGGCGACGGGCTGCGGCCGATGACGAGGAAGCGCGTGGTGTTGCTGGCGATGTCCTGGATTGATGGCGCGAGGATTTGCAGCCCGTGGACTTCGGCAGCCATGGCGCCCGTGATCGCGGCGGAGCCGTCTTCGGTCGCGGCGAGTTCAGCCGCGCGGGGCGTGCTGGAGACTTCGATCAAATCGACGTCAGGCAGGTTTAGACGGAGCCAGTTGCGGCACTGGCCGAAGACCTGCGGGTGGGAATAGATGCGCTTGATCTGGTCGCGCGGGATTTTCGCGGCGAGATGGTTTTCGATCTTCATCAGGATCTGCGCGCAGATGCGCAGTTCGCTGTCCATGAAGACGTCGAGCGTATGGTTGACCGCGCCTTCCGTGGAGTTCTCGATCGGCACGACGCCGTAGTCGGCATTGCCGCGCGCCACGGTATCGAAGACATCGGCGATGCTGACCCGCGGCGTGTATTCGACGCTGGCTCCGAATTTCGAGCGCGCGGCCTGGTGAGTGTTCGTAGCCTGCGGGCCGAAGTAGGCGATCTTCAGCTCCTTTTCCAATGCGAGCGAGGCCGACATGATCTCGCGGTAGATCGCGCGGATGGATTTCTCCGGGAGGCGGCCGTGGAGCGCGGCGTTCTTGGCGGCGAGAGCGCGCAGGAGCGTTTCCTCGCGCTCGGGCGCGTAGATTTCCGTGCCTTCGGCGCGCTTCACGAGGCCGACTTCGTGGACGAGGTCGGCGCGTTCGTTGAACAGCTTGATGAGCTGGTCATCGAGCGCGTCGATCTTGCGGCGAATCTCCGGGAGTTTCATGCGATCAGGAAGCGGTCGGCGGGTCGGGATTTTCGGCAGCCTCGGCCGCGGGCTCTTCTTCGCTCGGCGGTTCCGTTTCGGGCTCGGGCTCGGGCTCGGCAGCGGCTTCAGATTCTGGTGCGGCCTCCGGCTCGGCTTCCGTGGCAGCTTCGACCGGTGCGGCTTCAGCAACGGGCTCAGCGGAACCTTCAGCGGGAGCCGCAGCCTCCTCGGCAGGAGCAGCAGCGGGCTCTTCCACCTTGGCGGCGGGAAGGGCGACTCGTTTGAGTTCGCTCGCGTTGGGCAATTCGTCGGTCGTTTTCAGGCCGAAGTGCTGGAGGAAATATTCGGTCGTGGAATAGAGCAGCGGGCGCCCGGGCACTTCGGCGCGGCCGGCGATCTTCACGAGGCCGCGGTCGAGCAGCACCTGCATGACGCCATCCACGGCGACGCCGCGCACGGCTTCGCAATCGGCGCGCGTGACTGGCTGGCGATAGGCGATGATCGCGAGTGTCTCGAGCTGCGGCCCGGTGAGGCGCGTGGGTTTGGCCTCGGGATAAAGCTGGCGCACCCAGGTCGCGCACGCAGGATCGCTCACGTAGTTCCAGCCATTGACGCGCTCGATGAGCTGAAACGCGCGTCCGGTGGCCGGCAGCTCCGCCTGGATTTCGGCGAGCGCGGCGAGCACGTCATCTTCCTTGGCCTTGGCGAATTCGAGCGCCGTCTGGTCTTCGGTCCCCTGCCCGGCGGCGCGCAACGCCGCCACGATTTCCTTGGTCAGGAGCGGCTTGGGCGAGGCGAAGACGAGCGCTTCAATGACTTGCTTGAGCGTCATACTGGCGAAAAGGCTTTCCACGGATCAGACGCGCCGCAACTCGATTTCGGAGAATGCTTCGTCCTGCACGCAGCGCAGTTGCTTGAGCCGGATGAGCTCGAGCAGGGCAAGGAAAGTGACGACGATCTCGGACCGCGAAGCCGCACTGGCAAAGAGTTCGGTGAACTTCAGCGGCACGCCGCTGGCCGCCATTTTCATGATCAGGTCGATCTTGTCGGAGACGGTGTAGTTCTCCTCGAAGATCTCGCGCAGGTCTTCGCTCTTCGAGGCGATGCGCTTGAGGACTTTGTTAAAGGCGTTGATGAGGTCGAAGACGCTGACGTCGCCGAGCGGGCGCTCGGGCGAGGTGTCGCTTTGCTCGGGGAGCCGGGCGAAGAGGTTGCTCTGCTCAAATTCGCGCTGCGAAAGCTGCGCGGCGGCGTCCTTGAATTTCTTGTATTCGACGAGCTGGCGGATGAGGTCCCAGCGCGGATCCTCTTCCTCGGCTTCCTCATCCGGCGGCTGCACGTTTACGGGCAAAAGCGCGCGGCTTTTCAAGTAAATGAGGTTCGCCGCCATGACGACGAATTCGCCCGCGACTTCGAGGTCGAGCACCTTGAAGGCATCCATGAACTCCAGATACTGCGCCGTGATCCGCTCGAGCGAGATGTCGTAGATATCCACCTCATCCTTCTTGATGAGATAGAGCAGCAGATCGAGCGGGCCTTCGAAGACCTCGAGTTTGACTTTGTATTCCTGAGACATGGGCGGAGGAGGTTAGGCGCCCCGTCCCGAGATTGGGAAGCGGCAAGTGCGCCTGAGCTGTCGGGGGTGTTATTTGCCGCCGACTCCCGCAGGAAGGGCCATGTCCTTGTAGCCCGCAGGCACCTCGAAATCCTTCGCATCGAGCGGCTGTTCTTTGATCGAAACGACCGTGTTGGTCATCATCTTCGCGCCGCCGACCGTGGTTTCCGTCTTCAGCGACGGCCCGGGCAGCAGGCTGGTGTCCGGGCCCTTTTGCATCGCGCCGAGCACACCGCTGCGCATCTTTTTGTCCAAAGCCTGCAGCGCTGCACCGTGCGGGTGGTCCTTGGCAATCCAAAGGCGCACCGAGGTGCCGGCATCGGTCCACGCGTAGATCTCACACTCGTAGTCGCCGACCTTCTCCTTCTCACCAGTCGCCTTGGCCGCGGGGACGGGCGCGGCGTCTTTCTTGGGCATCTGGCCGGCCGCTTCCATGGCGCTTTTGATCTGCGCGGCGCTCATCTTCATCGCCATTTTCTGCGCATGCAGCACCTGGATGGTGTCGCCCGTGGAGCTGTCGATGATGGAACTGACCGCGCCCGCGGGCCCGGCGTCCATATCCACGCGCAGCTTGTCGCCCTTGATCTTCATCACCCCGGAGGAGTTGACCTGCGGGCTTTCGATTTTCGTTTCGAGCACCCAGTCGGCTGACGCGGTCGCGACAAGCCAAAGGGGAGCGAGGAGGGAGGCGAGGAAGGCTTTCATGTCGGCGGAGTCTCGCGAGTCGCGGCGGGTGGGCAAGGCCAAATCCCGCCGAAAGAGCAAGGGGCGACGAGGTTCTCGCGCGGGTCTGCGAGCGGAGAATCCCTTTGACCTGCCCGGCGGCGCAGGATTCTCTCGCGCCTCTCATGAGCATCACCGACGCAGATTTCCTGCTCATCGATAACAGCAACTCCTTCACGAAATTCGCGATCGCCACGCGCACCGAGGTCGGCCCCTCGCGCCGCCTGAGCACCGCCGAGATCGAGCGCGATGCCCTTACGCGAGTCTTGCGCGGGTGGAGCTGGAAAACCGCGGTGCTTTCCAGCGTCGTGCCGTCCAAGGGCGACCTGATCGCGGACTTTCTCGCACCGCATCCAGTGCTGCGCGTCGGGCCGAAGACCAAGCTCGGCGTCGGCATCGACTATCCGCAACCGAAGACGATCGGCGCCGATCGGCTGGCCAATGCCGCGGGCGCGTTCGCGACTTATGGCGCGCCAGTGGTCGTCGTGGATTTCGGCACGGCGGTCAGCTTCGACATCGTCTCACCCGCGGGCAACTACGTCGGCGGCGTGATCGCGCCCGGCCTCGAAGCGATGACCGACTACCTGCACCAGCGCACCGCCTTACTGCCCAAGATCAGCCTGCTCGAACCGCCGAGCGCGATCGGCAAATCCACGAAACACGCCATGCTCGCCGGCGCGGTCTATGGCTACCGCGGCCTCGTGCGGCAGATTTTGCAGGAGATCGGCAAGGAACTCGGCATCCCGCACAACCTCCCCGTCGTCGCCACCGGCGGCTACGCGGAGCTCATCGCCGCAGGCCTGCCGGAGATTAAGACGGTGCAGGAAAACCTCACGCTCGACGGCCTGCGGATCATCGGCACGCTCAACGGCTCCGGCCGTTAGCGCAGGGGTCAAAAGTCGTTTCCGGTTTGGATAAAAAGCCACGTCCGTCCGGCGGACAAAGTAGGAGAATCGCACTCCAGCAAAATCCGACTTTCGGTTTCCTCCCTCTCACTGCCGCGTGATCTCGACGCGATAGAACCGCGGGCCTTCGCCAGGGTTCTCGTCTGTCACCGTCCGCTCGGTCCCGCTCTCGCTCGTCCTGCTGTTCGTCAGAATCGTCCAAGCTGTATCCGCCAGGCTCGCCTTGTATTTCACCGTGTAGGTCCGCCCCGCGACGACCGGTCCGAAGATGATCGCGCGCGACGCCGGCTGCTCCGGCGGAATTTCCACGCGGGTCTGAAAGCGAGAAGCGGGGTCCGCGGGCAGGAGCCCGGCGACAAACTCAAATTCATTGTTGTTCCCGTCGCCATCCGGGTCGGCGGCATCCGCCGCGGCGCCGGTGTTTGTCGTGATGCCGAAGTGGAGGCGCCGCCAGCTCTCCCGCGCCGTCAGCACCGTGAAAGTCTGCGTGACCTCCGCCACATTGCCCATCGCGTCGGTGATGCGGCCTTGCAGCAGGCGCACGCCCGGCGTCACCGGGCCGGTGAAAGTGCGCACTGCGCCAGCCTCCGTGGGTGAAGCGATCGCGCCATCGATCAGCACCGTGTAGCTCAGCGGCGGGCTTGCATCGGTCCAGCCCGCGAAAGTCACGAGCAGCGCCGCACCGGCATCCACCGCCCCGGCGGGCGCGAGGGTCACCGTGCCAGCGGCTGGGGCGGTCGCATCGATGCGCACGTTGGCCACCGAGGCCGAAGCCGCGAAATTGCCCGGCGCATCCTGGTAGCTCAGGGTCACGGTGTAGAGCCCGTCGGGCAGATTGCTGGCGCCATTGACACCGCCCGAAGGCCGGATGGCCGGAGAGGCCAGCGGAGCGCCTGGCAAGAAGCTGAACGCATGCGTCCCGCCCGCTTCATACGGCGACGCCAGCGTGAAAAAGCGCAAGACCGGCCCCTGAAACCGTAACTGCACGCTCCGGCCCAGCGCCCGCTCCGGGAGGGAAAAAGCCACGTTCACCGGACTGCCCGCCACGCTCCCGGCGGCGGGGCTGATGAGCGTCGGCGGCGCCGTGCCGGCATCCGGGGTCGGGGTCTGGTAGATGTAAACTACGCCGCGAGCCAGCGCCGTCTCGGCACCGATGACCAAAGTGGAGCCATCGAGCGCCACGGCCTCGGCGAAGCCCGTGGACACCGGGCCGAGCGGGTTATCGATCGGCTGCGGCAGGGTAAAGTAGGCGGTGTAATCGGCCACCGACGCGCTGCCGCCGGGCGTTCCCGGTTCGCCGATCACCGCGACCGGACCGCTCATGGCCGCAATCGATCCGACAAAGCTGGAGGTCATTGGCGAGGTCGGGTAGCTGCCCGCCAGATCGTAGGTGTAGGCCCCGCGGCGGTAGGTCTGTGCGTTGTAGTCGTAATACCCGTAGGCCCCGATGATCACCCGCGTCCCGGAGATCGCCACGCTGCTCCCGAAGTGTCGCATTTCCGACGACAACGAAAAGATCGGCGCCAGCGGAGGGGCGCCAGCGAGGTCGAAGATGTAAGCCTTCCCCGAATCGAAACTGCCATCGAGCGGCGCGCCCACCACCAGCCGGTCTCCCGAGATCGCCACTGCGCTGCCGAAAAAATCGGACGCCTCGGGCTCCGGATTCTCCACCGTCGTCAGCGGCACCAGCGGCTGCGGGCTATCGAGATCGTAAACGCACACGTAGCCGGCATTGCTCCCGGCGGTGGCTCCGCCCGGCGCGCCCACGACCAACCGCGCACCCGCCAGGGCCAGCGAGTAGCCGAAGCTGGCCGAGTGGCCGAGGGTCGGTGGCGTGAGGGTCAGGACGGGGATTTCCGGAGTCGGACTGGTGAGGTTGTAAACGTAAGCGACGCCCTCGTTGCTTTCACTGCCGTCGGCCCAAATGGCGCCCACGACCACCCGCATCCCCGACACTGCCACGGCGTAACCGAAGCGGTCGTCCGCCACCGGATGGGGATTGCGCAAAATGCGGATCGGCACCGTGGGGGTGGCGCTGGCCAAATCGTAAACGTAGGCGCTCCCGGAGCGCGTCGCGCCGGAGTTTTCGCTCGGCGCACCCACGATCACGAGGCTGCCCGAGACGGCTACGGCGGAGCCAAATTCGTCCCCCACCGAGCGGCTGGCACTGGCCAGCGTGGCGAGCGGCGCAGCCGGTGGGCCGGCGGCGATGTCGTAAAGGTAGGCGCTGCCGGTATCGACCTCTCCGGCGTCATCGCCCGGCGCGCCGATCACCACCTTGAAACCCGCGATGGCGATTGCCCGGCCGAAGCTATCTCCCACGGCCGACGTCGGATTGGCGACCGCGCCCACCGCCACCTCCGGCGTCACACTTTCCAGATCGTAGAGGAACGCACTGTCCAAACCGGCCGTCCCGACCACCACTCGTCCCCCGCTGATCGCCAACGCGTAGCCAAAGTAATCCGCCGCCGCCGGACTCGGTTTCGCCAGCACCGCCACCGGATTCGCCGGGGTGACACTCGCCAGATCGAAAACATAAGCCCGGCCCGCATCCGCCGCGTCTGTGGAGTCGCGGTAGGCGCCCACGACCACCCGCGTGCCACTCATCGCCACGGCGCCGGCAAACATGCCCGCCGGGCTCGTCCCCGGTGCAGTGAGCGTGGCGAGCAACACGGCGGACGCGCCTCCGGAGAGGTCGTAAACATAAACCTTTCCCGTCGGCGCCGGGCCAATGGGGAAGCCCGTGGTCAGCGCCCCGATGGCCACCCGCGCACCGCTCGTCGCCACGGCGCTCCCGTATCCGTACTGCCCCGCTACCCCGGGCAATGTCAGCACCGGCGTCGTGGGCGACGGGCTCGCCAGATCGAAGACGTAGGCGCTCCCCGCTTCCGCGGAAACCGTGTCGTCGCCGGTCGCGCCCACGATCACCCGAGTCCCGCTGATCGCCACCGCGCGGCCAAAATAATCGTAGGCCGCGGGCGTCGGGTTGGGCAGGACTGCTACCGGCGTCGCCGGAGCGGCCCCGGCGAGATCGTAGATATAGACCTTCGAGGTCACGCCTGCCGGGATCCCCGACGCATCCGAGATCGCCGCCACCGCGACGCGCGTCCCCTGCACCGCCACCGCCGCCCCGAAATTCCCGTACTCTTGCGGGGCCGGATTGGTCAGCCGATGGAGCAGCGCGCCACTCGTGGCGTCATATACCTGCACCACCCCGGAGGCATTGCTCCCCGTATCGTCATCCGGCGCGGCGACCACCGCCAGATTTCCATCCATCGCCACGCTCGCGCCGTGCCGCGCGCCGGCGAGCGGGCTGGTCCCGGGGTGGAGCAGGGCGTGTTTCAATTCCGTCGGCAGCAGCCCGTGCGCCGCAGGCACGAAGGCCGCCGCCAGGATCAGGAGTAGGGAAAACCACCGCCGTTGCATCCGGTGGTGGTAGCACCCCGCTTCCCGCCTGTCACGCTTTGCGCAACCAACCCTGGCTCAGATCTTCTGCCAGGCGGGCTTTTGGTCGTAGACCCAGCGGTAGTAATCGAGCCGGGAAAGGCGCGCGGCGGCGGCTTCGTCGATGATGCATTTCGCGACCGGGTGCATCTGCAGGATCGACGCCGGATTCATCGCCGTGATCGGCCCTTCCACCGCCTCGGAGATCGCCTTCGCCTTGCGCTCGCCAAAGGCCAGGAGCAGCACCTGCCGCGTGTCCATGATCGTGCCGACGCCCATCGTGATGACATGCAGCGGCACGTCTTCGAGCTTGGCGAAAAAGCGTGCGTTGTCGTGCCGCGTTTGCGCGGTGAGCGTCTTGATGCGCGTCCGCGAGGCGAGCGAGGACGACGGTTCGTTAAAGCCGATGTGGCCGTCGCCGCCGATGCCGAGCACTTGCAAGTCGATGCCGCCCGCGGTCCGGATCGCCTCCTCGTATTTTTGACAAAACGCGGGCACCTGTGGCGCCATGCCGTCCGGGATGTAGATGCGCTCGGGCGAGACATTCACGTGCCGGAAAAAATTCTCCCACATGAACGTGTGGTAGCTCGCCGGGTGATCGGGCGTGAGGCCTACGTATTCGTCGAGGTTGAAGGTCGTGACGCCACTGAAATCGAGACCTTGCTCGCGATGCATGCGCACGAGCTCCTGATACATCGCGAGCGGCGTGCTCCCGGTGGCGAGGCCGAGCACGGCGTTCGGCTTGTCGCGCACGAGGCGGGCGACGTGGCGCGCGGCGATGAGGCTGGCCGCTTCGGCATCGGGCTGGATGATGATTTCCATGCGCTATTTTCCGAGACGTTGGCCGAGCTTCGCGACGACATCGGCGCGGAAGCAGTCGATGAATCCAGTGACGTAATCGAGCACGTCGAGGGTGTCGTCCTTGATGAGCGGCGTGAGGTCCATGGCAAAGGCGAGGGCGTCGCTCGCATCCACGCCGTGGCTTTCGAAGAAGGTGGCGTTGGCGCGGCGGCGGCCCTGCACAGCCAGGTCATATCGTTTGCCGCCGGCGATCTGGCTGTCGAAGAGGCCGTTCAGCGAGGCCGCGAGATTTTCGTGTCCGCTCACGTCATGCACGACTTTCTCGGCGTCGGGCAGCCAGTCGAGATTGCGCCAGACTTCGCAACCATGCACCGCCTCGGGGCGGTCATCGGCGGGCAGCTCGCGGATCGCCTGTATCACCGGCACGACCACCGCGATGTGCGTGTCGTGTTTGTCGGCGGGATTGTGCGTGTAAACCACGCGCGGGCGGGTCGCGGCGAAGATCGCGCGCAGGTCTTCCTTGAGCCGCGAGTCCGCCGGGTCCCTGGCGATTTTGCTCGGGTAGTCGAGTTGGATCATCGCGCCGTAACGCCCGACGATCGCCGCCTGCCGCTGCTCCTCGCGGCGCACGGACATCATCTGCTCGTCGCTGAATTTCTCGTAGTCCCCGATGCGCGAACTGCCGGAGCCATTCGTGCAAGTCACGCCGCCAAACCACTCCGCATCGCGGTGGTAGCAGGCCTTGATGCCGTGGAAGGCCATGAATTCCAGATCGTCCTGATGCGCGCCGATGCCGAGGTGCGTGACGCGCGCCAGCGCCGTTTCCAGCGGCAGGCGATCGGGGATGAAAATGTCGGCCGTGGGTTGGTGGAGCTTCATCGTTCGAGGGGAGATAACACAGTCAGCCGTCATGCGCCGATCCCTTCCGCAACGCGGGCAAGCTCGCGGCGGCGACGGCCTGGCCGTGGCGCTTATCTTTTTCATCAGGCGTGCGCAGCTTGATGCGCTCGGCGAGCTCGGGAAACTCCCGACGCAGCACTTCGTCCGCGCGGCGGATGATGATCTCGCCGCCTTCCCCGCTGGTCACCCGACCGAGGATGAGCAGCACGCGGATGTCGTAAAAGTCGGCGTAGTGCCCGATCGCGTAGCCGAAGCAGGTGCCGATCGTTTCGTAAATCCGGCGCGCCCGTTCGTCGCCCGCGTCCATGAGCTTCTGCACCTCCACGAGCTGCTCGGCGAATTTCATCTCCTTCGGAAATTCGAGCCCCGCGAGCGGCGCGAGCCGGGCCACGCCTTGCTGGCAGAAATACTGCACTGCGCAGCCGCGATCACCGCTCCATTCATCGACCGGCGCGTCGTCGCGGTAGTCCACCGGGGCGAAGGCGTGCTCATTCAGCCAGGGCGTGATCGAGCCATCGAGATTCACGTAACCGCCCGCGACGCTCGTGCCCATGGAGATGCCGAGCACGCCGTTTTCGCCGAGGCTCATCGAACCGGCGAGCGCGGTCACGTCGCCGTCATTCGCGACCTCGAAGGGCACGCCACCCCACGCCTTTTGCAGCTCGAAAAAGATCCGGCGGATGCGTTTCTCGAAGTCCGCCGGCGCGACGCCGCGGAAGAGCGAACCGGCGCGGACTTCATTTTCCACATACACGCCCGCGGCGCTGCCACCGATCGCATCGACGCGCGGCAGATGCGCGGCGGCGCGGCGCAGGGTGTCGTGGATGCCGTCGTAGTGATACTGCGGATCGCTCTGGAAATACGGGTCCCACGTCACCTCCTCGGAGAAGACGACCTGACCATCGATCACGGCCGCGCACTTTCTATCCGATCCGCCGAGGTCGAAACCAATGCGGCAGCCGTCGAGATGCCGGCCGAGCGGTTTCGCCGTCTCCCGGGCCGCCGGGACTTCGGCGAGCGGCACTGCGACAATCTCCATCGGGCGCCCGTAAATTTTGCCGCCCATGAAATCGAAGTCGAACTTCCGCGGACCAGTCGCGGAGTAAATGCCGCGGATCGCCCCTGCCAGGGCATCGTCGCCGCCGATGTAAATCCGCGACCCACCGCGGAACCACAGCAGCCCCTTTAAGAGCCGCTCGACGTATTTCACATTGCGCGGCACGTGGTCGCCGACATGCGGCAGGATGCGCGTGTCAAAGCGCGAGACCGTGCCGTCGCCACGCTCGAGGGCGATGCTCAGCGGCTTCGACTCCGGCTCGATCGAGCACCGCCAGCGGAAGGCGCGGTTCCAGAGCGCGGCAGGGAGAAAGCCCGCGTCGAGCGGCGGTGGGAGGGCGGGCTTGGTGGTCGGCTGATTCATCAGGGAAGGGCGTCAATATCGTGGCGTTTGTGATTTGCCGAGTCGTTTTCGACGTTTCGCGCCCCGCTCGGGAATTGACTTCCCCGACGCTGCTTTCAGTCTGCGCGGAATTCAATCCTCATGAGCAAACCCACGACCGCGATCGGCATCGACTTTGGCGGCACCAGCATCAAGTCCGCCGTCGTCCGCGAGGGCCAGATCATCGCCCGCGGCGAGCCGATCGATCCGCAGGCATTCGCGGGTTCGGATGCCCTCATCGAAGCCATGGCCGCGCTCATTGCAAAACTCCGCGTCGCCCACCCGGAGATCGCCGGCGTCGGGATCGGCCTGCCCGGTTTCGTGGATAGCGAAAATGGGATCGTCCACTCGCTGACCAACGTCGCCGGCTGGGACGAAGTGCCGCTTTGCCAGATCCTCCACGAGAAGACCGGGCTGACCGTGACGATCGAGAACGACGCCAATGCGATGGCTTACGGGGAGTTTAAATACGGCGCTGCGAAGGGCGGGCGCCACGTCATCTGCATCACGCTCGGGACCGGCGTCGGGGGGGCGCTGATCCTGAACCACAAACTTTACCGCGGCGCGCAGCGCGGCGCGGGCGAGGTCGGCCACATGAGCATCGACCTAAACGGCCGCCCCGGTCCCTACGGCAACAACGGTGGCCTCGAAGAATACGTGGGCAACCAGCAAATCGCCGAGCGGGCGGTCGAGTTATATCGCGCCGCCGGGCTGACGAAGACGATGGAAGATTGCACCCCGAGGGCGCTCCAGCAGGCGGCGCTAACCGGCGATGCCGTGGCCGTCGGGCTCTGGAATCAGCTCGGGATCGAACTCGGCACCGCCCTGGCCAGCGTCGTTTGGCTGATCAACCCGGACACGATCGTCATCGGCGGCGGCGTGGCCCTGGCGGGCGATGTTCTCTTTCAGCCGATCATCCGGGAAATCAAAAACCGCACCCTGGCCCTCTTTCACGAACAGCTCCGGGTCATCCCCGCGACCCTCGGCAACGACGCCGGAATCATCGGCAACGCCGCCCTCGCGCTCGAAGCCGCAGAATGATTTTTCGCACCTCCAGAAAATTCTTTGAACGCTCCCCGGAGTGCCCTGTCTGAGCACTCAAGTTTAGGGGATCTCCGGGTCGTGCACGTTTCTTTTTTCTGTGTTGTGTTTCCTTGGCGTGCGCGGCCCGGATTCTTTTTCTCCGGAAGCCACCACCCTCTCTTGATCCAGCTCCCGGTCTGCCCCCCTCCCCTCCCGTGAATCCCGGCGCCTCCCTGACCGGCATCCGCGGTTTCCTCATCGACGCTCCCGAGTGGGGCAAACTGCGCGGCCGATCCGACGGTGCCATCATCCTCGACGAAGGCCGCATCGCCGAGGTCGGCGACTACGACACGCTCGCCAAAAAGCCGCGCCCGGCCCCGATCCGCTGGCTGCACTCACCGCGCGTCGCCATTTTCCCCGGCCTGATCGACATCCACGCGCACGTCCCGCAATACCCGGCGGTCGCCCGCGGCACCTCCGATCTACTCCCGTGGCTGCGCACCCACATTTTCCCGCTGGAAAAGGAGTTCACCGGACCGAAGGGCCGCCGGGAAAGCGCGGCCTTTTTCCCCGAACTCGCGCGGCACGGCACCACCACGGCGATGCTTTACGCGGCGGTCTATGAAGACAGCGCCGACGCCGCTTTCCAAGCCGCCGCCCAGAGCGGGCTGCGCATCATCATGGGCAAAATGATGATGGACGTGGGCAGCTACGGAAACCTCCAGCCCACGAAAATCGCCTCCATTTCGATCCACGAAACCGAGCGCCTCTGCAAGCAGTGGCACGGGGCCAATGGCGGGCTCATCGAGTATGCCGTGAGTCCGCGTTTTGCCGTGACCTGCTCGGAAAAGCTCATGCGCGGCGCCGCGGAAGTCGCCATCAAATACGGCGCCTACGTCCAGACGCACCTCGCCGAAAACCGCGAGGAGATCGAGAAGGTGAAGAACCAATTCACGTGGGCGCGCGACTACACCGACGTTTACGAAAAGTGCGGCCTGCTCGGGCCGAAAACCGTCCTCGGGCACTGCATCCACCTCGGCCCCCGCGAGCTGGAAGCCCTCGCCTCGACCGGCTCCGCGATCGCCCATTGCCCCACGGCCAATCTTTTCCTCCGCAGCGGCATCCTGCCGTTGGAAAAAGTGCGCGCCGCCGGGATTCGCGTCGGCCTCGGGAGCGACGTCGCCGCCGGCCCGGAGCTGAACATGTGGCAGGTCATGCGCTCGGCCATCGAGTCGCAGAAAGCGCGCGGTTTTTACGAACCCGACGCCCTCGTCCCCACACCCGCCATGGCCCTGCACCTCGCCACGCAAGGCGCCGCCGAGGCGCTGGGCAAAGGCGCGACGATCGGCAGCTTCGAGATCGGCAAGGAAGCCGACCTCACGGTCATGAATTTCGGCGCGCTCCTGCCTTACCGGCAGACCAGTAAATCCACCGTGAACCTCACCGCCGAGGACATCCTGAGCCTGTGCATCTACCGCGGCGGGCCGCATGCGGTGCTGGAAACTTTCGTCCGCGGCCAGAGCGTGCATCGCGCGATCGAGCCGGAGCTTTTCTAAAGCAGATTGCCGAGCGCGGCGGGCGGAATTAAGACACCTCCGTGCCCGAATCGCCCAACCTTCACGTCGTCCCCGCTCCGGCTCCCACCACGCACGACCCCATCGCGATCGCGCTCGCCGAGGACATCGGGCGCGGCGATCTCACTTCACGCTACTTCGTCGGCACCGAGCGCCGCTGCGCCCGCATCTTTGCCAAGGAACCCGCGGTCGTCGCCGGCGCCGAGACCGCGGCGGAAGTCTTCAGCCGAGTCGATCCGCAGATCGGCGTCGCCGTGATCCGCGCTTCCGGCAGCCGGGTGGAGAGCGGGCAAACGGTCATCGAGATCACCGGCCCCGTGCGTTCCATCCTCACCGCCGAGCGCGTCGCCCTGAATTTCCTCCAGCGCCTTTCTGGCGTCGCCACGCTGACCCGGCGTTTTGTCGACGCCATCGCCGGGACGAAAGCGCGCATCCTCGATACCCGCAAAACCACACCCGGCCTGCGCGCGCTGGAAAAAGCAGCCGTGCTCGCGGGCGGCGGGCAAAACCACCGGTTCGGCCTCTTCGACATGGTCATGGTGAAGGACAACCACCTCGCCGCCGACACCGAGCTCGAGCATCTGCAGGAGGCGATCCGCCGCTGCCGCGCGGAAAACCCCGGCCTGCGGATCGAGCTCGAAGCCGACACCGTCGATCAGGTGCGGCGCTTCCTCACGCTCATGGGCGTGGATGTCATCCTGCTCGATAACATGACGCTCGATCAGCTCCGGGAAGCCGTGCAACTCGGCGACGGCACCGTGCAGTTTGAAGCAAGCGGCGGCGTGTCGCTCGACACGGTCGCGGGGATCGCCGCGACCGGCGTGGATTTCATTTCGGTCGGCGCGCTCACGCACTCGCCGCGGGCCATCGATTTCTCGCTCGAGCTGCATTCATGATCGCTCTCGATGCGCGCCTGCTGGCGGCGCTCCGCGCTTCCTCCGTGCATCTCCCGGCGACCGATCTCGCCGGGCACCTTCACGCGCCGCTCGCGCTCGTGGAATCGCGCCTCGCCGAGCTGCGCCACGCCGGTTTCGAGATCGAGGAACGCCCCGGCCTCGGCTTCCGCCTCATCGCCGCGCCGGACCGCCTGATCGCCGACGACCTGCTCGCCCGGCTCGGCCCGTGCCCGCTCATCCGCGAGATCGTGGTCTTCGAGGAAACCGACTCGACCAACGAACTGGCCATGCGCCGCGGGCGCCAGGGCGCGGCCGGCGGACTCGTTGTTTTCGCCGAGCACCAGACCGCCGGGCGCGGGCGCTTTGGCCGGCATTGGGCGTCGGCTTCGCATCGCGGACTGTGGTTTTCCATCCTGCTCCGCCCGGCGCTGCCGATGGCGCTCTGGCCGCGGCTCACCACCTGGGCGGCGGTCGCGCTGGCCGACGCGGTCGAGGAAGCCGTCGGCCTGCCCACAGCGATCAAGTGGCCGAACGACCTGCACGTCGCGGGGAAAAAAGTCGCCGGCATTCTCGCGGAAAGCGGGACCGACCAAGTGGGCGAACCTTTCGCCGTCGTCGGCATGGGCGTGAATGTGAATCACGAGGCCGCCGATTTTCCCACCGAGCTCAGCGCGAAAGCCACCTCCCTGCGCCTGGCCACCGGCCGCCTCCTCGACCGCTCCGCCCTCGCCACTGCCATCCTCCAGTCGCTCGACAGCCGCTCCGGCCAGCTCAGCGACGACTTCGCCGCGCTCATCGCCGCGACCAAGCGCCGGAGCTTCCTCCTCGGCCGCTGGATTCAGGTGCAGTCGGGCATCACTCGACTGGAAGGCCGGGCCCTGGAGCTCGACGCCGACGGCCATCTCGTCCTGCAAACCGCGGACGGCGCCCTGCATCGGCTCACGGCTGGCGAGGTCACGGTCGTGATGGATTAGCGGATTCGTAGAGTTACGGTGAGAAATACTTTCACCTGCCAGCACGGCGCCTGCTCTATCAAATCTGACCCTCATGCAGATCGAACATTCGGAATTTCAGGACCAGTTAGTGCGCGGGCTCGCGCACCGGATGAACAACATCCTGACGTTGTTCCACGGCTACCTCGGTCTGCTCATGGAAAACCAGAAGCTCGACAAAGACACGATGCACGGACTGGCCAAAATCAAAGAAGGCGCCCGCGCGGCTTCCGAGCTCATGGACCGCACGCACGCCCTCGTCCGCCCGCCGTCGATCGTCTGGCGCGAGGTCAAGCTGCACGATTTCCTCCCCATGCTGAAACCGTCCTTTGACGCCCTGTGCGGCCCGAAGACCAAGCTGACGCTCGATTGCCAGGATGACGTCCCGCCGATCTGGGCCGACGCCATCCGGGTGAAATCGGCGATCATCGAAGTCGTCCGCAACGCCTGCGAGGCGACCTTTGCCGGTGGCGACGTGCAGATGGTCCTCCGCGCGACGACCAAGCCGCCCGGCACCTCCGCAAAGCAACCGCTGCAGTGGGTCTCGCTGACGATCACCGATGCCGGCCCGGGCATTCCCGAGGAAATCCAGGAGCGCATTTACCAGCCGTTTTTCTCGACGAAGAAAAAGCAGAACGCCACCGGGCTCGGCCTGACCGTCGCGGCCGGATTCATCCAGCAACTCGGCGGCATCCTGCGCTACACCACGAAGCCGGGAAAAACCGCCTTCGAAATCCTGCTCCCCGCGCACCTCGATTGAGGCGGGTTCAGCGGCCGAGGGTAAAGCGGATCGGCACGATCACCTCCGACGCCACCGGCACCCCGCCCGCTTTCGCCGGCTTGAATGCCCATTGGCCCGCCACCGTGCTGCGCGCCCGCTCATCGAGCATCGGAAAGCCCGACGATCGCGACACCCGCACCGCCACGACGCGGCCCAGCTCATTCACCTGCACAAAAAGGTGGACCGTGCCCTGCTGCCCCGCGGCTCGCGCCTGCTCGGGATAAGCCGGGTGCGGGTTGCGCAGGTAGCCGGGCTTGACGCCGAGGGCGCCGGCGGAGACGCGCGCCGTCGTGGCATCGTTGCCGGGAACCTTGGAACTGCCATCGCCCGCGGCCCGCGCGACCGGCGCGGGTTTGGCGGGCGCTTTTTGCGGACGCGGCTTTGGTTGAATCTGCGGACGCGGAGTCGGCTGGGACACGGGCTCGGGAAGGGTCATCTCCGGCGCTTTCTCAGGAACGGGAAGCGGCAGCGGCTCCGGAACAGGTTCGGGCAGCGGAGGCTGGACGGGCGGCGTTTCCGGCGGCGGCTCGACGACCGCCACCGTCTCCTCCGCGGGCAAGGCCGCGACCAGTGCCACCTCCACACTCGAATCCGCCGACTCGACGCCAAACTCCACCTGCTCCATCCGCACCTCCCGCTTCGGCCAGGCAAAAATCACCAACGCATGCACGGCGAGCGCCGCCAGAAAGCCGAGCGTGTAAGGCTGGGGCGCGCTCCGTTTCCAACGCTCCGAGTGCGGCGCGGGATCGGTGGCCGGCGAGACCGGCATGTCCGCAAGCGCGCTCACTTCGTTTTGGTCTCGATGGCCACCTTGCTGATGCCCAGCTTGCGCACTTCATCGAGCACCGCGATGGCCTTGCCGAATTCCGCTTTCTCGTCGCCGTTGATGAACACGCGCGGATCGGCGTCGGCCGCTTTCACCGCCTGCAAGCGCGTGGTGATTTCCTCCAGCGTCACGAGGTCTTTGTTGAAGTAATACTCGCCCGTCGCGGTGACCGAGATCGCCGAATAATCCTTCCGCTCCTGCGCGCCGCTGCTCGCGGCCACAGGCAGGTTCACGGAGATGCCCTGGTTCTTGATCATCGACATCGAGACCATGACGAACGTGGCCAGCAGGAAGAAGATGATGTCGATCAGCGGGACGATCTCGATGCGCGCCCGCTTCTGGCCGCGTGGCGAGGGGATGATCATGTGCCGGCGGTTTCCAGCGTCGGGTAGGCGCGGTCGCCGACGCGTTTGATGAGGTTCAGCTCGACGTGGGAAGCGGCGTCCTGGATTTCCAGGCGAGCCTCTTCCATGCGCGAGTTGAGGTAGTTGAAAGGAATGAGCGCAGTGATCGCGACGCCGAGGCCGAAGGCCGTGGCGATGAGCGCTTCCGCGATGCCGCCGGTGATCGCGGCGGGCGCGCCGAGTTCGCTGGCCCCGAGCAGGCCGAAGGAATGGATCATGCCTGTGACAGTGCCGAGCAGACCGAGAAGCGGCGCGAGCGTGATGATGGTGTCGAGGATGGTCAGCCCGCGGTTGTAGCGCTTGAGCTCCCAATTCGAGGCACGCAGCAGCGCCTCCGAGACGGACTTGTCGCGATGCGCGAGGCCGTAGGTGAGGATGCGCGCGACGAAATCCCGCGAGGTCTGGCCGACCTTGATCGCGCCATCGACATCGCCTTTTTCGACGCAGGCGAGGATTTCGCCGACGACCTGCGGCTGGCGCCGGAAGCTTTCGCTGACGATGAACCAAAGCCGCTCGATGACGACGGTCAGCGCCACGATCGAGGCGAGGAGAATGGGCCACATGATCGGGCCGCCTTTGATGAAGAGTTGAAGCATAGATTTTGCGGAGCCTGTCGGGCATCGAGCCGCGGAAGGCGACGCTGGAATCGGCCATACTAGCGCTCCAGCGTCGAACCGCTGTTGGCCGATTGCGATTCTTTGGCGGCGAATTGCGCTTTGCGCAAGCCCGGCAGCGGGAGAACCTCAGGCGTCGCGGTGTTCTCCGCACCTGCGGGCGTGGGATTCATCGGGCCGCATGTCGAGCGGCTCGCCCGAGCCCGTGCTCCCACCAGATTACTTTTCCTTGTCGCCGGCTTGCGATCTGGTCGCCTTGAGCCGCTTTACCTCGTCGGACCAGCCCGCTGCGTCGGCGTGGCCAGCGGATACAGCCCCGGGCAGCACCCGTAGGTCTCGTGAAACGCCATGCTGAAGTGGCTCGGACTCGCGTAGCCCACCTCCAGCGAAACCTGCGTCACATTCATCCGCCCTTCGCGCAGCAACTCCGCCGCACGGTCCATGCGCAACTGCCGGAGGTGTTGGAAAATCGATTGCCCGGTTTCCTGGGAAAAAAGCCGGCTCAGGTGAAAATGACTGCATCCGACGCGGCGTCCGATTTCCTCCAGCGTCGGAGTTTCGGCCAGGTCCTCCCGCAGCACCGCGACCACCTTCTGCACGCGATCCTGATTGAGCTGCTTCTGCCGCTGGCAAAAAAGCCCCTCGCCGCTGGGTCGCTGATAAAAGAGCGCCGACGCCACTTCCAGCGCCTTGGCCCGATACCACAACCGCTGCGCACCCGCATGCACCGGAGGACGGCGCAGACTGCCGATGAGCAGTTGATGATCGCCCGTCAGCCGAATCGGCTCGG
Organism: Chthoniobacterales bacterium; assembly: GCA_038208565.1. Taxonomy (GTDB): domain Bacteria; phylum Verrucomicrobiota; class Verrucomicrobiia; order Chthoniobacterales; family Chthoniobacteraceae; genus Chthoniobacter. The sequence continues at coordinate 2,996 of JBBQYR010000072.1, read as the reverse complement.
AGACAAACGCCCCACCTTTCCCCTCCAGCACACGCCGGAGTGCCTCGTGCAGATCCGACTCGGTGGCGGACAAATTCTGCCGCAGGAAATCGAGGGAGAGCTCCACCGTGATGAACTGATGCCGCTGTCCACCAACCCGCTGGCCGCTCAAGCCCGGCGACTCCTGAAAGTAAAATCCGGCGGTCAGTGGCGCGAATTCCAAACCGCGGCCACCCACGGCAACACGACCCTCACCCGCCAGATTCAAACAGATCTCCAGCCCACCCGGGTGAAAGCTCGAAGACCAATCGAACTCCCCCTGCGTCGTGAAGTCGTGCCATTCGAGGCTGTAGCCCTGCTCCAGAAAGCTCCCGTGCAAATGCTGCCACCCCTCCCCCAGCCCCGCCCAAACCTCCGCTTCGGTAAACCGAGCCTCGGTCCCGCGGCGGGTTGACCGGGGGTTGGAGGCTCGGGAAAGGCGCGCGACAGGCATGGAGTCCATGCCCGTAGCATTTTTAAGACTGCCTCTCAACTCATCGCTACTGCGCGTTCACATCAATTGATACGCGTCCACGTCCACGGTCACGAAAACGTCCTCGGGAAACGTCAGCTTTTCCAGCACACCGTGGAGGTGGCGGGAAAGGCGCTGGATCGACCGGGTGCGGAGCATGAGATGGAAGCGGTAGCTGCCGTGCGACTTTTCCAGCGGGGCGGGCGCGGGTTCGCTGAGGGTCACACCCGCAGGGAGTTCCGCGTTCAGCCGGCGGTGCAGCGTCTGCGCAGAAAACTCCGCACGCTGCTGGTGCGCGGAGCGGATGACGATGAGCACCATGTGGGTGAAAGGCGGGTATGCCCACTTTTCCCGAAACTCGATCTCCTGCTCCCAAAAGCCGTCGAAGTCGTGGTGCCGGGCGAACTGGATCGACGGGCTGAACGGCGTGAATGACTGCACGAAGACCTCGCCCTCGACATCGCCTCGCCCCGCGCGCCCGGCGACCTGGGTGAGGAGCTGGAAGGTGCGTTCGCCGGCCCGGAAATCCGGCAGGTGCAGGCCGAGGTCGGCGTTGATGATCCCGACGAGCGTCACGTTCGGAAAATGCAGGCCCTTCGCGATCATCTGCGTGCCGACGAGGATATCGATCTTGCCGGTGCGGAAGGCGGTGAGCGTTTCGCGGAAGGCCTCCTTGCGTTGCATCACGTCGGCGTCGAGCCGCTTGATCACGGACTTCGGGAAGAGTTTCCCGACCGCATCCTCGACCTTCTCGGTGCCGGTGCCGGAGTACTTGATGCCCGGCTTGCCGCACTCCGGGCACTTCGACGGCGCGACGGCCTGATGCCCGCAGATGTGGCAGACGACGCGCCCCGCGCCGCGATGGAAGGTGAGCGCGACCGAGCAGTTCGGGCATTCGCAGACGTGCCCGCATTGCTCGCAGAGCAGCGAAGTGGAGAAGCCGCGGCGATTGAGGAAGAGGATGGTCTGCTCCTTTTTCTCCAGCCGCGCATTGATCGCGGTGATGAGTTTTTCGGAGAGGATGCCGCCGAATTTCTTCGACTCCATGCGCATGTCCACCACGCGGATGAAGGGCATCTTTTTGTCGTCCACGCGCAGCTTCATATTCAGCAGCTCGTATTTGCCGAGGCGCGCATTGTGGAAGCTCTCGAGCGAAGGCGTGGCGCTGCCGAGGATGATCGGGCACTTCTCCATGCTGGCGCGCAGCACCGCGACATCGCGCCCGTGGTAACGCGGCGTTTCCTCCTGCTTGTAGGTATTCTCGTGCTCTTCATCGACGACGATGAGCCCGAGGTTTGAGCACGGCGCAAAGATCGCCGACCGCGCGCCGATAACGATGCGCGCGCGACCGTCGCGGATCTTGTGCCACTCGTCATGCCGCTCACCTTCGCTGAGGTGGGAATGCAGGACGGCGACTTCGTGGTGCGTCGCGGCAAAGCGCGACTTAAAGCGCTCGACAGTCTGCGGGGTGAGGGAGATTTCCGGCACGAGCATGATCGCCGATTGCCCGCGTTCGAGGACGAGCTGGATGGCTTGGAGATAAATCTCGGTCTTGCCGCTGCCAGTCACGCCGTGAAGCAGGATGGGCTTGGGATTAGCCACGGATGAACCCGGATTTTCACGGATAGACTTCGGCGAAGGCGACGTGATCCGTGTTTCATCCGTGTTCATCCGTGGCTCATTTTTTTCCCCACCGACCTCACGACGATCCGCGGTCATCGCGAGCGCCGCGCAGACGCGCTCGAAGACCGCGGCCTGCTCGGGGTTCATCTCCAGCGGCGCGGCGTGGACGAACGTCTCGTCGCCAAAAGGATCGCGCTCGACCTTCGACGCCGCCGTCGCAACCAGCCCCTTCTTCACCAGCGCCTGCACCACGGCATGCGTGGCGTCGCACTTCTCGGTGAGCTCGGCGACACCCACCGGCTTGCCCGCGGCCACGAGATAAGCGACCGCCGCGGCCTGCAGCGGCGCCTTTTTCCCGAGCGTCTCGATCTCCTCCGGCAAGACCTCGCGCGTGAGCCGCGCAAAGAGCCGCGTCTGGTGCCCGACCTCAGCCTTGCGAATGACATTCGGGAGCACGCTCTTCATCGCCGCCTCCAGCGAGCAGCAGTAGTAGTCCGCGATCCACGCCCCGAGCCGCAGGAGCAGCGGGCTGAGGATCGGCTCCGCGCTCACCACCGCGGCGATCGGCTTCACGCCGGGCACGTCGGTCTCGTCGAGCAGCTCGATCACCGTGGCCAGCATCGTGCGCGTGCGCACCGGCACGCGGACCCGCGAGCCCGGCTGGAGCGTCGCCGCCACGGCCTCGGGCAACTCGTAGTCAAACGCCTTGCCGGCGGAGTCATCGACCAGCACACGGGCGTATTTCGGCATGCGCGGAGGATGCGAGCCCGGCTCGCGGCTTGTCGAAGTTTTTTGCCGGCTCGAGGTTTATTGCCGCGAATCCTCGAAGCTGCTCACGATCTCGTATTTCTTGATGTAGCCGACTCCCCCGAGCGCCTCGTCG
>JBBQYR010000071.1:0-22793 GCA_038208565.1 Chthoniobacterales bacterium | reverse complement strand
ACGGCGTCCTCGTGGAAGGGCGCGGTCGGCTGGGCGAGGATGGAGCGGGTGAGGTCGAGAAGGGCGGCGGGGTCCATGCAATGACCAATGGAAAATGACCGATGACCAATGGTCAAAGCCGGCGCGCAGTTTTTGCTTGGTCATTGGTCATTCTCCATTGGTCATTGCAGCCCATGTCCCGCTGGAAACAATTTCGTTACCGCCTCGAAAGCCGCGCTCTCGAAGGACTGGCGTGGTTTTTCCCGCGGCTCTCGCGGGCCCACGCACTGAAGCTCGCGCTGGTGCTGGGGGACCTCGCCTTCGCCCTCGATGGCCGCGGACGCGCCGTGGCGCTGGGGAATCTCGAATGCGCGCTCGGCGACCGCTTTGACGCCAGGCAGCGCCGCTGGCTGGCGCGACTGTCGTATCGGAATTTCGTGCGGACAATGCTCGATCTTTTCTGGGCGCCGAACCTGACGCCGGAGAATTGGACGGACTGGCTGAAGCTGGATGGCTTTGAGGAACTGCGCGCGCGGCATGCGCAGAGCAAGGGCGGCTCGATCCTGTTTTGCATTCACCAGGGAAATTGGGAGTGGGCGAGTCTCGCGTTTGGGTTCATGGGGCTGCCGACGATCATCGTGGCGGAGAATTTCAAGAACCCGCTGCTCACCGCGACTTTCGGCCGGCTGCGCGAGATCAGCGGGCACACCATCATCCCGCAGGAAAGCTCCATGCTCCGTCTGCTCAAGACGGTGAAGCGCGGCGGCTCGACCGGGATGCTGCTCGACCTGAACCTGCGCCCTTCGCAAGCGGCAACGATCATCGAGGCCTTCCGGACCACGCGGGACACGGGAGGGAAAGAAGATGGAGGTCGGCCGCGAAACTCCTCTGCTGATTTCCCCCCCGTGTCCCCCGTGGTTACTCCCGGCGCGGCGGCCTCGGGCCTGGAGATGTGCGTGAGCTTTCTCCACGCGCTGCTCGCCCGGCGCGCGGGCACGCTGCTTTTTCCCGTGGAGACGCAGCCCCAGCCCGATGGCACCTGCCGCGTGATCGCGCATCCGCCGGTCGAGTGGCCGGAAGGTGCGAGCGTGCAGGAGATCGCGCAGCGCTGCTGGGCGGCGATGGAGCCGATCGTCCACGCGCGGCCCGCGGAATGGCTGTGGCCTTACAAACACTTCCGCTACCGGCCGTCCGACGCCGCGCGGGCGTATCCCGATTACGCCAACGTCTCGCCAAAATTCGAGAAGCTCCGCCGCGCCACGAAGGGCGAACCATTTGACAAAGCCCGCTGACCGCCCTTGCATACGCCCTCCATGAAACGCCTCGCCTTTCTTCTCCTCGCTCTCGGTGCTGTCACGTGGTTGTCCGGCTGCGCCGGCACAACTACCTCCCGCCTCGGCGGCGAATACAACGCCGTCGCGTACCGCCCGAAGAATCCAGACAACGTCCGCATCAAGGTCTCGCTGCAGAACCGCGCGGTCTACGTGCTGGAAGGCAACGAGCCGCTGCTCGTGACCGCCACGGCGATCGGCACGCCTCAGAACCCGACGCCGAAAGGGAGTTTCCGGGTCTATAAAAAGATCGAGAAAAAGCGCTCCGGTTCGTATGGCTTTTCGGTCAGTGGGGACAGCATCCGCCCGGTCAAGGCCAGCCAGGCGACGGGCCGCTACGTCGGTTTCCCGATGGCCTACTGGGTGGAGTTTTCTCCCGCTTATGGCTTCCACGAAGGGGCCGTGTGGCCGATCCCGCGCACCCACGGCTGCCTGCGCCTGCACAAGAACGTTGCCCCGAAATTCTTCGCGCTGGCGAAGATGGGCACGCCGATCAACATCTCCGAAACGCAGCCCGAAGACGCGACGCTCGGCAAGGACCTCAAGCGCCCGCAGGATTATCAGGCCCCGGATCCGGCCCCTCACATCATCATCACGCCAGCGGTCTTCTCCGAACCGACGGGCCCGCTGCTTGTCGATCGCCCGTAAGCTGATTCCCTTCTCCTAATCTTGTTCTTACTCTTACTCCCGATCGCTGGAGTATGATTAAGAGTAGGAGCAGGAGTGAGGTCGCCGCCGATGATTCCGCCCGCCGCCAAGCCCGCCCGCGTCAACCTCCGCACACCGGATGTCATGGCCGCGGTGCAGGCGCAGGTGGAGGGGCACTATCGCAGCGAGATCGTGGAAAAGCTGCGCGCCACCGGCGGCACGCTGACTTGCGATGGCGTGACGGTGCGCCTCGCGAAGCAGTTTGGCTTTTGCTACGGCGTGGAGCGCGCGATCGATCTCGCGTATGCTGCGGCCAAGGTCTTCAAGGATCGGCGCCTCTTCATCCTCGGCGAGATCATTCACAATCCCGAGGTGAACGAGCAGATCGCCGCGCTCGGGATCAGGAATGTGCTCGGCAAGGACAAGGAGGCGGAGGTCGATGAACTGACCGCGGAAGACGTGGTGATCGTGCCGGCTTTTGGCACCGATGTGACGACGCTCGAGCGGATCAAGGCCCGCGGCGCACAAATCGTGGACACGACTTGTGGCGATGTGATGAGCGTGTGGAAACGCGTGCGGCAGAACGCGACCGACGACGTGACCTCGATCATCCACGGCAAAGCCTCGCACGAGGAAACCAAGGCCACGGCTTCGCGCGCGGTGCTCAGCGGCAAGGGCCACTACCTCGTGGTGCTCACGCTGGCCGACACGGATTACGTCTGCGATTACATCCGCCACGGCGGCACTCCGGAGAAAAGGGCGGCGTTTCTGGAAAAATTCCGCGGCGCCTACAGCGAGGGTTTCGATCCCGATCTGCATCTGCGCCGTGTCGGTGTGGCCAACCAGACCACGATGATGCGCGGCGAGACCGAGGAGGTGCAGCGGCGCGTGGAAGCGGCAGTGAAGGAACGTGATGGCGCCGAGAAAGCGCGGGAGAGCTTCCGGTTTTTCGATACGATCTGCGGCGCCACGCAGGAGCGGCAGGACGCGTTGAAGGAAATGCTCGATGCGCCGATGAATCTGCTCCTCGTCATCGGCGGCTACAACAGCTCGAACACTTCGCACCTCGCGGAAATGGGCGAGGCCAAGCTGCCCACGTATTTCATCCGCAACGCCACCCGGCTCGAATCGACCGAGCGGATTGTGCATTACGATCAGCACGCGAAGCAGGAAGTGGCGACCGATCATTGGTTACCCCAGCGGCCTGTTGTGGTCGGGATTACGGCCGGCGCGAGCTGCCCGAACAACCTGATCGAGGAAACGATCCTGCGGCTTTACGAGCTCTTCGGCATCGACCGCGCGCGGCTGATCACGGCCTGACTTCGGGCGCGAAGTCGAACTCCGCGACCACGGCGCGGTGATCGGAGCGCCACGAGGAACGGAGTTCGCACCGCACCGCCTTCAGCCGCGGGCTCGACCACAGGTGATCGAGGCTGAGCACCGGGAAAGCCGTGGGCCAGGTCGCCGCACAGCCCCGGCCCGCGCTTTCAAAGGCCTCTGCGCCCACCTGCCGCCACGAGCGAAAAAACTGGGAACCGTGCGGGGTGTTGAAGTCGCCGAGCACGATGAAATTGCTCGCGGCGTTCTCGGCCATGATCTCCCGCAGGCGATCGAGAACGACCCCGCGATACGCCCGCGGGAAACCCGCGACATCGGCTTGCACGATCGTCACTTCGCGACCGCGAATCCGCGCGCGGATGAGCGTGCCGTAGGAGCCTTCGCGGAGCAGCCCTTCCTCGGTCGAGAGCACCTCGCCGCGGATGAGGCAGAGCATTTCGCCCTTCGAAACCACGAATTCATAGTCGGGAAAGGCCGCGCGCCAGCGATCCATCAGGTCTTTCTTTCGCGGCTGCCGTTCGGCGATGGCGATGACATCCGCCTGCTGCTCACGCAGCCACTGCGCGATGCCGGCGTGCCGACCGCTGGGCCGCGCGACATTCCACAAGACGACGCGCAGTTCACCCCGCGCCGTGCTCGCCGGTCTCCAGACCCAATCCTCGACAAGCCAACCGGCCGCGAATCCGAGCGCCGCGACCGCGTGCAGCACGGCGAGCGGGCGGGACTTCACGCGCCACCAATAGAACGCCAGCGCCGCGGCGAGCAGCGCCATCACGGACCATGGCGTGGCGTAATAAAGCGCGGAGAAGCGCAGGCTGCGGTCGCGAATCGTGAGCTGCAAGACCAGCGCGGCGGCGAGGAGCGCAGTCGTGGGCCAAGCCAGCGCGCGCCCGAGAACCGCCCGCACGCGCGGGGTCATCGAGCGATCCGGCGGAAAAATTCCGTGAGTTGCAAGGCGACGGGGCCGTAGGAAACCAGCGGGCGCGCGTGATCGCGGGCGCGCTCGATCACCGCTTCGCAATCGTGCGGATGCTCGAGCAGCCGCGCGGCGAGATCGAAGAGCTGCTCGGCGCTGCGTCCGTGGCCGCAGAGTTCGGGAAAGGCGAGGCGCTCCGTGGTGCCGTTGCCGCCGATGCAGGGAACGCGCGCGAGCAGGGCATCGCCCGCCACTTGCCCGGGCACGCCGCTGGCATCGAGCTGCCAGACGAGCTTGTGTTTGGCGAGGATGCGGAGGTAGCGCGGGTAGGTGAGTGCGCCCTGCACGACGCGGAGCAGTTGTGCGTCGTAGCCGAGCCGCTCGATCATCTGCCGGCCGCGCCAGCCATCGAGGTTGAAGACCGTGACCGGCTCATACATCGAGGCCGCGAGCTGGTGGACGGTGAGGAGCGCGGCGAGGTGATTGCGCGAAGGCACGCCAAACTCGCGCGTGCCGATGAAGATGCCGCGCCGCTCTTCAAACGGGATGGCGAAGTTCCAGCGTTCGTCGTCGATCGGGTAAGGCGTGGCGATGAACTCCGTGTGGCGGATGCCCGCAGCGGTGAAGATCGGCACGAGATCGGCGGTGGTGGCGATGGCGCCATCGGCCCGCGCGCAGATTTCCAGAAAGAGCCGAAATTTCGCCGCCCTCGTGAACTGCGTGGCGAACTGAAAGGCGCCCGCCTCCTGCAACGCCACAGCGACCGTCTTGCCGGCCCGCCGCAGCTCGACCATGGCCTGCCGGGCCGCTTTCAGGTCACCGCCGATGAGCAGCAGCACTTCCTTATCCTCGGCGGGAATCGTCTGGTCCCTGCGGTGAAAAGCGCCCCCGGTGCAGGCGGCGAAGGCGTGGTAGTTCACCGGCGGATGGAGCTTTTCGTCGGGCGCGCCCGCGCCGTCCGGGAAGGACTGCTGGGGATCACGACCGCCGGGATTGAGGACAGCGAGTTTCATGGGCGCGCCGGTTCTTACACACGTTCGCGAGCGGGGGGAAGGGTGGCGTTTCCGCTACGCAAACGCGTAATCACCGGCGGAGCTTTTTCCCTAACGCGAGCAGGGCCTGTGGCGTAGTTTCCGCGTCGCTCAATCAACCCTCCCGTCATGTTCAAATTTACCGGCCAAGGCTCCACTACTACCTGCGACGGCGTGACCCGCCGCGATTTCCTGCAAGCCGGCACCCTCGGCGCGCTCGGCTTTTCCCTGCCGATGCTCAACGCCCTCCGCGCGCATGGCGCCGTGGATAAGAGCAAGGACGAGCGCGCGTGCATCATGATTTTCAATCTCGGTGCGCCGAGCCAGATCGACACGTGGGACCCGAAGCCGGACGCGCCGCGCGAGGTGCGCGGGCCGTTCAAGACCATCCGCACGAACAACCCGGACATCCAGCTCACGGAAATCTTCCCGCACATGGCGAAGCTTGCGGACAAGTTTTCGCTGGTGCGCAGCGTCTATCACACCGCCGCGGCGGTGCACGATACCGGGCACCAGATGATGCAGACCGGGCGGCTTTTCACCGGCGGCATCATCACGCCGCACGCGGGTTGCGCGCTGGAGTTTTTGAAAGGACGGCGCACGGAAATGCCGGCGCACGTGATCCTGCCGGAACCGATGGGCCCGACGGGCGGCAATCTCCCACACGGTCAGGACGCCGGTTATCTCGGCAAGACTTACGACCCCTTCGTGCTCAATGCCGATCCGTCGAACAAGGACTTCAAGGTGCCGGACCTGCTGCCGCCGAGTGAGATCAGCGAAGTGCGCCTGCAGCGCCGCCGCGAGTTGCGGCAGGTCGTGGAACAGGCGGTGAAGAATTTCGAGGCGAGCGAAGCGGCGAAGCTGATGGATACAAACTTCGCGGACGCCTACCGCCTCATGACCAGCACCGCGGCGCGCGAGGCGTTCGCCTTGGAAAAGGAACCGCAGAGCGTCCGCGAGCGCTACGGGATGAACCGCTTCGGCCAGTGCTGTCTGCTCGCGCGGCGGCTCGTCGAGCGCGGCGTGCGGTTCGTCACGGTGAATACCTTCATCACCGTCTTCAACGAGATCACGTGGGACATCCACGGCTCGAAACCTTTCACCAGCATCGAAGGCATGCGCGACCTCGTCGCGCCGATGTATGACCAGGGCTACAGCGCGCTGATCGAAGACCTCGCCCAGCGTGGCATGCTCGAGAACACGATGGTCTGCAACCTCGCGGAATTCGGCCGCACGCCGAAGGTGAACCCCGCGGGTGGACGCGACCACTGGCCGGGCGTGTGGACGTGCGGCTTCGCTGGCGGCGGTGTGAAAGGCGGACGCGTGGTCGGCAAGAGCGACGACATCGGCGCCTATCCGGCGGAGCATCCGTATGCTCCGGCGAACATCGTGGCCACGATCTTCGAGTCGCTCGGGATCGATCTGGAAACCGAGCTGCCCGGTCCGCAGGGCCGCCCGATGCCGATCATCGACCGCGGGTTCGGGCCGATCAAGGAACTGTTCTGATCATGCTCCGCTCCGTTCTCCTGCTCCTTCTCACCGCGGTTTCGCTCCAGGCCGAGGAACCGTCCTTTCGCAATCAAATCCAGCCGATCCTCGCGCGCACCGGTTGCTCGCTGGGCGCGTGCCACGGCGCCGCGGCGGGCCAGGGCGGCTTTCGCCTTTCGCTCCGCGGTTACGACGATGAGGGCGACCACATTTCCGTCACGCGCTCGGCGCAGGGCCGCCGCATCACGCTCGATGATCCGGCCCGCAGCCTTCTCCTGCTCAAGGCGACCAAGGCTGTGCCGCACAAGGGTGGCGAGCGTTTTTCCACGGACTCGCCGGAATACAAAATCCTCGCCGAGTGGATCGCCGCCGGCGCGCCGGGGCCGAAAATGGATGATGCGCGGATCGTGCGTATCGAGGTTTCGCCGACTCACGCCTTGCTTCAGCCGAAGCAGACGCTCGCGCTGAAGGTCATCGCCCACTTTAACGACGGCCGGCAGGAAGACGTCACGCGCTGGGCGAAATACACCGCGGGCAACACCTCGGTCGCCACGGCGGACGACAACGGCCTGGTGAAAGTGGTCGGCCATGGCGAAGGCACCGTGACGGCCTGGTATCTCAGCCAGCTCAGCATCGCCACCGTCACCGCGCCCTACGCGCAGCCGCTGAAAGCTGACGCCTTCACGGCCTTCGCGCCGCGCAATTTCATCGACGAACGCGTGCTCGAAAAACTGCGCGAGCTGAATCTCCCGCCTTCGCCGCGCAGCACCGATGCCGAGTTTATCCGGCGCACCTACCTCGACACCATCGGCGTCCTGCCGACCCCGGAAGAGACGCGCGCCTTTCTCGCCGAGCAGACGCCGGGCAAGCGCGATCACCTCATCGACGCGCTGCTCGCGCGCCCGGAGTTCGTGGATTTCTGGGCTTACAAATGGAGCGACCTGCTGCTCGTGAACGGCGACAAGCTGCCGGTGCAGCCGATGTGGAGCTACTACCAGTGGATCCGGCGGCAGGTGGAGCTGAACACGCCGTGGGATGAGATGACGCGCGAGTTGCTCACCGCCACGGGCAGCACGCTGGAAAATGGCGCGGGTAATTTCTTCGTCCTGCACGACGAGCCGACGAAGCTCGCGGAGACGGTGTCCGTGGCCTTCATGGGCATGGCGATCAACTGTGCCAAGTGCCACAACCATCCGATGGAAAAGTGGACGAACGACCAGTACTACGCCTTCGCCAATCTCTTCTCGCGCGTGCGCTCGAAAAACGGCGTCGTCGCCGATGAGCGCGTGATCTTCGCCGACAGCAATGGCGACCTCGCGCAGCCCTTGCGCGGCAAGGCCCAGCCGCCGACGCCGCTCGACGGCACGCCGATGTCGCTCACCTCGACCGAGGATCGTCGCGCGCCGCTGGCCAAGTGGCTGACCGCACCGGAGAATCCCTACTTCTCCCGCTCGATCACGAACCGCGTGTGGAAGAATTTCTTCTCCGTCGCGCTCGTGGAATCGGTGGACGACCTGCGCATGACCAATCCCGCGAGCAACGAAAAGCTGCTCAGCGAAGCGGCGGATTTCCTCGCGAAGAACCGCTTCAATCTCAAGCTGCTCATGCGCGAGATCCTGCGCAGCGAGACGTACCAGCGCAGCAGTGTGGCGCTGCCGGAAAACAAGGACGACACCCGCTTTTACGCTCGCTACTACCCGCGGCGGCTAATGGCCGAAGTGATACTCGATGCCGTGTCGCAGGTGACCGCGGTGCCCACGCCCTTCCGCATGGACAAACGCAACGCCAACCGCGGGCTCGGCGATTCCTACCCGATGGGCTATCGCGCGCTCCAGCTTCCCGACTCGAACACCGCGTCGTATTTCCTGACCAGCTTCGGCCGCCCGGATCGCGTCCAGACGTGCGACTGCGAACGCACCAACGAGCCGAGCATGGCGCAGGCGCTGCATCTCGCGAATGGCGACACGCTGAACCAAAAACTTTCCGGCAAGGACAACCGGCTGGCGAAGCTGCTCGCGAGCGGGAAGCCCGACGCGCAACTCATCGATGAAGCGTATTGGATCACCCTGAGCCGTCCGCCGACCGAAACCGAAAAGACGCGCATGGTCGCGGTATTGGCCGAAGCGAAAGCGCCCGCCGACAAAAGGACCGCGCTGGAGGATGCCTTCTGGAGCCTGCTGAGCGCTCGCGAATTTCTGTTCAACCACTGATCGTTTATGCGCCCATCTCTCCCCTGGTTCGCCATCGTCGGGCTGGTCTCAGCGTCCTCTTTGTCCGCCGCCGAACCGGTCGATTTCGCGGCGAAGATCGCGCCGCTTTTTGAGGAACACTGCGTCGATTGCCATGCCGCTGGCGACGATGCGGATGGCGAATTCGCCCTCGATACGTTTGAGGCGCTGCTCAAGGGCGGCAAGACCGGCAAGGCGATCGAAGCGGGCAACGCGCAGGATTCGTTGCTCGTGAAATTCCTCGAAGGCCGCAGCGGCAAGACGGGCAAAAACCAATTCATGCCGCCTGGGAAAAAGGATCACCTCAAGGCTGAGGAGATCGCGCTCATCCGGCAATGGATCGATGCCGGGGCAAAACCGCCCACCGCGCCGCTGGCGGCGACGGATGTCTTTGCCCGGCTGCCGAAGATTGCGCCCAAGATGCAGGCCAAGCGCTCCATTCAGGCGCTCGCGTATTCACCGAAGAGCAAGCTGCTCGCGGCGGGTTTGTTCGGCAGTGTCGAGCTGGTCGATGCGACGACCCGCCTGCCCGTGCGCAAGCTCGAAGGCGTCGCCGGGAAGGTGAACGCCCTCGTTTTCTCGCCCGACGGCACCATGCTTTTTGCCGCCGCTGGCGATGCGGGAGTGACTGGCCTCGCCTACCAATGGAAAACCGCCGATGGCGCGCTCGTCCGCAAGTTTCAGGGCCACACCGATGCGCTCTACGCGCTCGCGCTTTCGCCCGACGGCCAGACGCTCGCGACGGGCAGCTACGACCAGAAGATCAAGCTCTGGAGCACTGCGGACGGCGCCGAACTGCGAGCGCTGAAGGGTCACATCGGCGGTGTGTTCGGGCTGAGCTTCCGGCGCGACGGCAAGGTGCTGGCGAGTGCCAGCGCGGATCGCACGGTGAAGCTCTGGGAGGTCGCGAGCGGCAAGCGCCTCGATACATTTTCGCAGCCGCTCAAGGAGCAGATGACCGTCTCCTTCTCACCAGACGGCAAAACCCTGGCCGCGGCGGGCGTGGATAGTCGCGTGCGTCTGTGGAGCGTGAGCGACAGCGCGGTGGAAGGTTCCAACGCCCTCCTCGCCACGCGCTTCGCCCATGAGGGCACGGTGCTGATTCTGGCGTTTTCCGCCGATGGGAAAGTCATCGCGTCCACGGCTTCCGACAAATCGGCGAAGCTCTGGAATGCCGCCGATCTCAGCGAACTCCGCGTGCTCGAAGCGCAGCCGGACTGGCCGCCCGCTCTCGCCGTCGTCGAGGCTGGCAAGGTCGCGCTGGGCCGTCTCGATGGATCACTGGCGATCTACGATGTGGCCACCGGTCAGCCGGTCGCGCCCGCAAAACCGGCCGCGGCGATGAAGCCCGCGCCCAAACCCGCCGTGCCGGCGAAGCCCGAAATCACGCGCCTCGAACCACGCGGCGTGCAGAGCGGCGCAGTCACGAAGCTCAAGATCGTCGGCAAACAGCTCGCGGGATTGAAGGAAGTGAAATTCACCCACGCCGGGCTTTCCGCGACCGTCGTCTCGGTCGATCCGCAAGGCACCAGCGCGGAGATCGCGATCACCGCCGACGCCAAGGTGCCGCATGCTCAATTCGAGCTGAGCGTGACCGCCGCCGCGGGCGAGTCGGCGAAGAAAAAGCTGCTCGTCGATTACCTCCCGCAAATGGTCGTTCCCAATCCGGGCAAGGTCACTGTGCTCGATCGCCTGCCGTTGAATCTCTGGGGCACGTTGACGGCCACCGGGCAGCAGGACAACTTCCGCTTCACCGCGAAGAAGGGCGAGACGATCATCTTCGACCTCGCCGCGAAACGGCTGGAATCCAAGGTCGTGACGCCGCGGCTCGAAATCTTCGACGACCAAAACAAACTCCTCGCGGCAAACAACGGCCTCGATAGCGGCGCCGATCCGTTCCTTGCTTTCACCGTGCCGCGCGATGGCCAGTTCACCGCGCGCGTGCTCGAGATCACGCTCGAAGGTTCGCCCGAGCACGCTTATCGCCTGACCGCGGGCGTGCTGCCTTACGTCACCGGTTGGTGGCCGCTTTCCGTGCCGGCGAATCAGGAAACGCCCGTGAATCTCGTCGGCCACAATCTCACGAAGACCTCGGTCTTGGTGAAAGCCGGCGCCGACGGCGAAGTGGCGCTGCCGCTGGATTCCGACGATTACCGCAGCCGCGTGACGATGAAAGTGACGGCAAGTCCCTGGCCCGAGACGATCGAGCAGGAACCGAACAACGCTCCCGCCCAGGCCCGCGTGCTCACGATCCCCGCGTCGGTGAATGGGCGCCTCGTCACGCCCGGCGACGCTGATGCGGCGGACTTCGATCTGTTCGCATTCGACGCGGAGAAGGGGCAGCAACTTGTCATCGAAACGCGCGCCGGCATGCTCGGCTCGCCCGCGGACACGAAGGTCGAAGTGCTCGACGCGCAAGGCGAGCTCGTCCCGCATCTCCTGCTGCAGGCGACCAAGGATTCGTGGCTCACCTTGCGCAGCACTGATGCAAACGCTCCGGGCATCCGGCTCGGGCAATTCGATGAGATGGAGTTGAACGACTACATGTATTTCAACGGCGAGATCCTGAAAATCTACCGCCTCGCTCGCGGGCCGGATGCCGACATGGTCTACTTCACGCGCGACGGAAAACGTCGCGCGGCTTTCTACAGCAGCCCCGCGGGACATGGGCTCGACGAACCCTGCTACGTCGTGGAGCCGAAGCCGCCGGGCACGAAGCTGACGCCGAACGGTCTGCCTTCGTTCACGCTCTTCTACTCGAATGACGATGACGGCGAGCGCCAGCTCGGCCGGGATTCGCGGCTCGTTTTCACCGCGCCGGCCAAAGGCCGCTATCACGTGCGGATCAGCGATACGCGCGGCTGGAGCGGCGAGCGGCTGGCTTATCGCCTGATCGTCCGCGCGCCCGTGCCTGATTTCTCGGCGCAGTTGGCGACCAAGGGCGTCGAGGCGCTTCCCGCGGGAAGTGCGGTGCAATTCCTCGCGAACGTGGATCGCAAGGATGGCTGGGAGGGCGACGTGCGGGTGGACATCACCGGCGTGCCCGAGGGGTTCTTTGTTTCGAGCCCGGTAGTCGTCGAAGCCGGGCACATCACGGCGACCGGCGTCGTCTACGCGCGGCCGGAGGCGAAGCTGGGCCCGGCGGATTTCAGCAAAGTCCGCGTGACTGCTTCCGGCCAGATCAATGGCCAGATTGCGACCCGAGACGTGGGCGCTTTTCCCTCGGTCGTCGTCGCGGCGGCGCCGAAACAACTCCTCTTCACCGAGACGGATACCGCGGGCAAACCGCAGGGTGACGGCAAGACTTCGCCCACCAAGCCGGTCGAGATCACTCTCGCCCCCGGGGAGCGCGTGCCGGCGTGGCTGCGGGTCGATCGTCGCGGCAATGACGCCCTGATCGGCCTCGACGTCGAGGGCCTGCCGCACGGCGTGATCGTGGACAGCATCGGGCTCAACGGCGTGCAGATCCGCGCCGGAGAAAATGAGCGCGAGGTTTTCCTGAGTGCCGCCAAGTGGGTCCGCGAGCAGGATCGCCTCATTCACGTGGTCGCCGGTAATGCCCGCGCCAGCGAGAGCGTTGAGGGCTTGCAGGCGAGCTTTCCAGTCCTGCTGAAGATTCGGAAAACGGGCGCGCTCAAGATGGTCAGCGCGCAGTAACGCGGCCTACACCGCGAGCACGCCGGTCGAATCGCCGAAACGGTCGGTCTTCACGCCCATGATGTTCAGCATGCGGACGTAGAGATTGGTCATCGGCGTTTTGTCGCCGACATTCACGTGCGAGCCGGGCTTGAGCACGCCACCGCCACGACCCGCGAGGATCACCGGGAGATTGTCGTGCGCGTGCCGATCGCCGTCCGAGAGGCCGCTGCAATAGACGACCATCGAGTTGTCGAGCAGCGAGCGGTCGCCTTCCTTGGTGTCGCGCAGGCGTTGCAGGAAGTAGGCGAGCTGCTGCGAGTAGAAGAGGTCGATCTGCGCGATCTTCGCGAGCACTTCGGGGTTGTTCTGGTGATGCGAAAGATTGTGGTGGCCGTCATTCACGCCGATCTCGCGGAAGCTTCGATTGCTCCCGTCGTGCGCGAGCATGAAGCTCGAAATGCGCGTGCTGTCGGTCTGAAAAGCGAGCACCAGCGTATCCATCATCAGGCGGATGTGCTCCTGATATTCCGCCGGGATGCCCGCGGGCACCTCGGACTTCGGATCGGGCAGCGGACCGAAGCGCTCGGCTTTCTGGATGCGCTGTTCGATCTCCCGGACGCCGGTGAGGTATTCCTCCACCTTGTGCTGGTCGTTGCGTCCGAGTTCGCGATTCAAGGTGCGCGCATCTTCCATCACGAAATCGAGGATCGATTTCTGCCGCGCCTGTCGCAGCAGAAAGCTCTTCTGCCGCTCGG
Organism: Chthoniobacterales bacterium; assembly: GCA_038208565.1. GTDB lineage: Bacteria > Verrucomicrobiota > Verrucomicrobiia > Chthoniobacterales > Chthoniobacteraceae > Chthoniobacter. Next base: position 9,440 of record JBBQYR010000071.1, on the reverse strand, counting down.
CGCCCTGGCCGCTGCCAAAGAGCCGCTCGAAGACCAGCCGCGGATTCGATTCGGGTGAAATCGGCGCGGTTTCCGAGCGCCACGAGACGTTGAACTGATAGGCGCAGGAATAACCGGAGTCGCACGCGCCGGACTTGCGCACGCCATCGCAGGAGAGCTCGAGCGAGGAGAAGCGCGTTTGCTCGCCGACGTGTTGCGCGGCGAGTTGATCGACCGACACGCCGAGCCGGATGTCGGAGCCGGCGGTTTTTTTTGGGCGGGCGCCGGTCAGGATCGTCGCATTGGCGCGGGCGTGATCGCCCCCGCCGTCGCCGTGCGCCCAACCGAGCCGATGCTCAAAGCCGCTGAGCACCTGGAAGTGTTCCTTCAGGCCCGCCAGCGGCGCCATCGTCTCGCTGAGCTGATAATCTGCGCCCTGGCCGACCGGCGCCCACTTCGCGACGTTCACGCCATTTGGCACATACAGGAAGGCCATGCGCAGCGGCTTGCCATCGTGCGTCAGCCCGTATTTCGCCTTTGGTGCGGCGCCCAGTGCGCGGAGCGGCGCGACCGACTCGAGGAAGGGCAGCGCGACGGTGACGCCGAGTCCGCGGAGAAAATGACGGCGGGAAAGGAGTGGTTTCATAGCGGGATCGAGTTCGGAAAACTAACGCGTGGTGACGGCGCTTCTTAGGGATTCATTGTCAGCGGAAGTGGCGACGTGCGGGCCATCGCCGCGGCGCTTTTGAAAAGGCGCACTTTCCACGATGGCGTAGATGGCCGACCGCATCGCGCCGTTGTCGTCGTGTAATTTCTTCGCGAGCTGATCGACCGTGACGGTGTCGTAATACTCCAGCCCACGACCGATCGCGAAGATCAGCAATTTTTCCGTGAGGCAGCGGAAAAAATCGTCGCGCCGACTGGTCGCGAGCACTTGGGAAAGCTCGGCAACACTGCTGAATTTTTCGCCGGTGATGAGCTGCCCCGTGGTGTCGATCGGTTTGCCGCGTTCGTTGTCGCGGAAGGTGCCGAGAGGCGTGAAGTTTTCCAGCGCCAGCCCGAGCGGATCCATGCGCGCGTGGCAGGAGGCGCAGAGCGCGTTCTCGCGGTGGACGACCATCATCTCGCGCATGGTCAGGTTTTTGCCGCGCTTCCGCGTTTCCTCCAGTTCCGGCACATTTGGCGGCGCGGGCGGGGCGGGCGTGCCGAGGATGTTCTCGAGGATGAAAAGGCCGCGCTTCACCGGCGAAGTGCGCGTGGGATTGGAAGTCACGATGAGCGTGCTCGCGTGGGTGAGCACGCCGCCCCGGCGCGGGCTTTCGGCCGGAAGGCTGACTTTGCGCATCTCGGTGCCTTTGACGTCCGGGATGCCGTAGAAGGTCGCCAGTTGCTCATTCAAGAAGGTGTAGTCCGCGGTCAGGAGTTCGAGCGCGCTGCGGTTGTCGGCGAGGAGATGGGAGAAGAGCGACTCGGTTTCCGCGCGGATCGCCTCGCGCAATCGCGGATTGAAAATGCGGTAGGCCTCGTCGTTCTTCACGCCGAGGAAACGGGTCACATCGACGTTGATCCCTTCCACATCGCGGGTCTGGAGCCATTGGCCGACGAAGTTCGAGACAAAGCGCTTCGAGCGCGGATCGGCCAGCAAGCGGTCCACCTGGGCGCGCAGACTGGCGCGCAGCTTTCCCTCGCCCGCGAGCTTGAGGAGTTCGTCGTCCGGTAGCGAGCTCCAGAGGAAATAGGAGAGCCGCGAGGCGAGCGCGAATTCATCGATGGCCACGATGCGCCCGGCGTTGTTGGGCTCGGGCTGGGTTTCTGCGCGGAAGAGAAAGCGCGGCGCGGCGAGAACCGCGGTCAGCGCTTGGCCGATGCCGCTTTCGAAATTCATCCCCGGTTGTTTCGCGGTGGTTTCCGCGAGCGCGACGAGGCGGTTGAGGGTCGATTCATCGACTGGCCGACGAAAGGCGCGGTCGGCCAGCAAACGCAGGATCTTCCGGGCATAGGCGCTGCGCGCCGTAGCATCCTCCGTCGGCGGGCCATCGGGGAATACGCGGAAGTATTGCTTGGGATACTCCAGGTGACGGCCGTCGAGCGGCCCCTGGAGCAAGAGGTGCGTGACATTCAGGTTGAGCTGCTTTTCTCCCCCACGCGGCGGATCTCCGGGGGAAACATCGAGCGCAAATACGTTGTCGCCTTTCACCAAATCCGTCTCCCCGACGAGTTTGATCTCCTTCCGAAACTCCCAGCCGACTTTCATCGACTCGACCGCGCGGCCAGCGACGGACAGCCCGACCTTCGCCGTGTGACTGGTCGCGTCCTTCGATCCTTCCGCCTTCATCACCACGGTGATCTTGTAACGGCCGGGATGCTCGATGCGCTGGGCGCCCGTCGCCGTGGCGGGGTCGGCAAACGGCAGCCAGCGCGCATTCTTTTTTTTCTCCTCGCCGACCTTCAATCGATCGCCACCGACATACAGCGTCGGGATACGCGGCCCCGCTTCGGCGACCGCCTGATTCACGATGTCCTGCGCGGCCTCGATGTATTTCTCCATGAGCAGCGGCGAGATGGTGAGCACGTCGCCGATGGTGTCGAAACCGTAGCCAGTGTCGTCGGCGGGAAACGCGTCGTCGGCGTCGAATTTCACGCCGAGCAGATCGAAGATGGAGTTTTCGTATTCCGCGCGGTTGAGGCGGCGGATGGTCACACGACCGGGATCGGGATTCGCCGGGTCGAGCTTGAAGACGGCTTGTTCGATCCAGCCGAGCAGGCGCTGGCGCTCCTCGACCTTGGGCTGCGCTTCGTCGGAGGGCGGCATGAGCTGCGACTGCAGGTTTTTCCAGATCGTGTACCAGTGCTCGATATCGCCGAGCTGCGCCTCCTGCGAGGGGAAGCCATCGAGTGCAAACCCACCCTTCTTTGTGCCTTCGCCGTGGCAGTCGTAGCAGTAGTCCTCGAGCACCGGGAGGATGTCTTTCTTGAAGTCGGAAATCTTCTCCGCAGCGGCGAATCCGCTCGCGGGCAGCATTGCGCTGGCGAGGAGAATCGCGAATGCGGATCGGCGTGGCAGGATTAAAATGGGCAGGAAAAAGCTCATGATCGACGCTCCTCTAAACCGCCTGGCGGAGAAAATCCAACGAGGCGGCTTGGAAGCCCGGTTTTACGGCGCAACGGGAGCAGAGGAGATACGGTGCGCTTCGAGCACCGGGCGCAGTACCAGCCAGACATTTTCCGCGACGCGCTTCTGGCCTTCGACGTTTGGGTGGATGAGATCGGCCTGATTGAACTCGGCCAACCCGCCGATGCCTTCGAGGAGAAATGGCACCAGCGTGGCTTTCTGTTCGGTCGAGACCCGCGGGAAGACAGCACGAAATTGCTCCACGAAATCCGCGCCCATGTTGCCCGGCATCTGCATGCCGGCGACGAGCACCGCAGCGCCCGGCGATTTCGCGCGGGCACGCTGGATGATGCCCGCGAGGTTCTCCGCGGTCTGCTGCGGCGAGATGCCGCGCAGGCCGTCGTTGCCGCCGAGCGCGACGATCAGCACGTCCGCGCCCCGGCCCAGCGCCCAGTCGATCCGGCGCAGTCCGCCCGAAGTGGTATCGCCGCTTACACCGGCATTCGCGACCACGAAGGGCAGCCCGGCGGCATCGATTTTCTGCTGAAGCAGGGCGGGGTAAGCCTCGGTCGGATCAAGGCCGTAGCCGGCGGTGATGCTGTCGCCGAGCACGACGATGCGCCCGCGCGCCGCGGGCGTCGCGTTTGCAGAAGGGGCGTCTGCCGCCCATAGTGGCGCGCTCATCCAGAGCGCGAGCAGCAGCGTAAAAATTCTCAATGAAGTCATTCGTCTCGGATTCAACTACAGCGACCGCGACCGTCGAGCGCGGCGCGGAGGCTGTCAAACCACCCATCCTCGAAATCCGCGGCCTGCGGAAAACGTATCGCAGCGCCGGGCACGAATTGACCGTGCTGCGCGACATCGATCTTTCTCTCCAGCCGGGCGACACCTGCGCGATCATCGGCCCCTCGGGTAGCGGCAAGACCACCCTACTCGGCCTCTGCGCCGGACTCGACGACGCCAGCGCGGGCAGCGTGCGACTCGCTGGCCAGGCGCTGGAGACGCTCGACCAGGATGCGCGCGCCGCCTTGCGCAATCGGCTCGTCGGCTTCGTCTTTCAGAATTTCCAACTCATCCCGACGCTGACCGCCATCGAGAACGTGCTCGTTCCGCTCGAACTCCGTGGAGAAGTCGGCCGGCAGAAAGAAGCCGCCGACATCCTCGCGCAAGTCGGCCTCGCGGATCGCCTCACGCACTACCCGACACAGCTCTCCGGCGGCGAACAGCAGCGCGTCGCCCTGGCACGAGCGTTTATCCATCGGCCAAAAATCCTCTTCGCCGACGAACCGACCGGCAACCTCGACGCCGAGACCAGCGAACCGATCGTCGAAATGCTTTTCCGGCTGAATCGCGAAGCGGGCACCGCGCTGGTGCTCGTGACGCACGACCCCGGACTCGCCGCGCGGGCACGGCGCGTGGTGAAGATGCGCGCCGGGACGATCGTCTCCGAGGAGGAACAGGGTGCCCGTTGAGCAAGCGCGCGCCTTGCCGCGCAGTTTGTGGACGGCGCTGCTCCATCCGTGGACGTGGCGCATGGCGTGGCGCGACAGCCGCACGCAGCGCGGACGGCTCGCGATCTTCTCGCTGGCCATCGTCGCGGGCGTCGCCGCGCTGGTCGCGATTCATTCACTGAAAGCCAGCGTGCAGACCGGCATTGCCACGCAGGCCAAAGCGCTGCTCGGTTCCGATCTGCAAATTTCCTCGCGCCAGCCGATCCTGGATGCCGACCTGGCGAAGCTCTCGCTGCGGGCGAAACGCGTCAGCCGCGAGATCGGCTTCTCGTCGATGCTCTATTTCCCCAGTGCCGATGCCGCGCGGCTCGTGCAAGTGCGCGGGCTGGACGGCGGCTATCCGTTTTATGGCAAGGTCGAGACGACGCCTGCGGATGCGTGGTCGCGCTTGCGCTCCGAGCCGGGCATTTTGCTGGAGGCGGCGTTGCTCGATCAGTTTGGCGCAAAGGTCGGCGACAAGGTGAAGCTCGGCAGCATCGAGTTACCGATTCTCGGCACGGTCACCCAACCCGCGCCGCGGAGCAGCCGCTTCAGCGGGTTCGCGCCGGAAGCGTATGTCCGCCTCGATGATCTCGCGCGCACCGGGCTGCTCGGCGCGACCAGCCTTGCGTTCCATCACCTGCACATCGAGCTGCCGCCCGGCACCGACGCCCAGCAAACCAAACGCGGGATCCGCCAGCAGTTCCCCGACACGACCTGGCGGCTCGAAACACCGGACGATCGCCGCGAAAATCTCGGCGACGCGCTCGACAACTTTCAGCAATTCCTCGGCATCATCGCGCTCGTCGCGCTGGTGCTGGGCGCGATCGGTGTCGCCGGCGCAGTGCATGCGCACGTCAGTCGGCGCGTGCCCGTGGTGGCGATCCTGCGTTGCCTCGGCTGTCCGGGCGACCTCGCGTTCGGTATCTATTTTGCGCAAGCCATCGCGCTCGGCGTGCTCGGCGCGTTGCTCGGCGCCGCGATCGGCATCGCGCTGCACACCGGCGTGCTCACGTTCTTCCGCGAAAGCCTGCCCATCGCCGTCGAACCTGCGCCCGAGTGGCGCATCGTCGCGCAGACGACCGCTGCGGGCTTCGCGGTGTGCTGCGGCTTCGCGCTGCTTCCTCTGCTCCGCGTGCGGCGCATCTCGCCCGCGGCCACGCTGCGCGACGACGTCTCCAGCGAAGGCCAAGCCAGCGCGTGGCGGGCGTGGCCGGTCTATCTGCTACTCGTCGCGTTGCTCGTCGGCGTCGCGTTGCTCAATGCTTCGGATTGGAAGCGTGCGCTCGGTTTGGTCGCGGGCTTGGGCGTGGCGTTTGGCGTGCTTGTCGCCGTCGCGCGCGGATTGGTTTTCGCCGCGCGTCGGCTGGTGCAGCCGACGTGGCCTTACCTGCTGCGGCAGGGCATTTCCAACCTTCACCGCCCGCACAACCAGACGCTGCTTTTCTTGCTCTCGCTCGGTCTCGGCACGTTTCTGCTCCTCACCATCCTGCTCGCGGGCAACCTGCTCAACCAGCGGCTCACGCTCAAACAATTCGCCGAAAGCCCGAACATCTACCTCGTGGATGTGCAGCCCGATCAGGTCGCGGGCGTGACCGCACTCGTCCGCGGACTGCCGCTGCCGGTGCTCGAAAGCGCGCCGATGGTCACGATGCGGGTCGAGTCGGTGCGCGGCGTGCCGGTGCGCGAGTTGGAAAAACAGGGCGCGGTGCCGAAGTGGGTGCTGCGCCGGGAATTCCGGTCCACATATCGCGACATGCTGAACGCCACCGAGACGATCGTCGCGGGCGAGTGGTTCAAGAGCGTGCCCGATCCGAGCGGTCCGGTGCCGCTCTCGCTCGAACTGGAACTCGCCAAAGACCTCGGCGTCGCGCTCGGCGACGAGATCGCGCTCGACGTGCAAGGCGTGTCCGTGCGCGCCCGCGTGACCAGCCTGCGCAAAGTCGATTGGAGTCGCTTCAACCTGAACTTCTTCATGGTCTTCCCGCCCGGCGTGCTCGAAAGCGCGCCCGGTTTTCATGTCGTGACGACGCGGGTGCCGGAAGGCGTTTCGTCCGGCGACTTGCAGCGCCAGCTCGTGCAGCAGTTTCCCAACGTCTCGGCGATCGACCTCACGCTGATTTTGGAAACCGTCCGCAGCATCCTGGAGAAAATCTCGCGCGTCATCTCGGTGCTCGCCGGATTCACCGTGCTCGCCGGGCTGCCGATCCTCGTGGGCACGCTACTCAACGGGCGCGACCAGCGCCTGCGCGAGAGCATTCTCCTGCGCACCCTCGGCGCGTCCGCGAAACAGGTGCGCACCATCCTGATCATCGAATACGCCACGCTCGGCGCGCTCTCCGCGCTGGCTGGTCTCGTGCTCGCCATCGCCGCCAACGTCGCCTTGGCGGTCTTCGTCTTTAAAGCCCCGCCGTGGCCCGATCCGACGCTGCTCGCCGCTGCCTTCACCGCGACGACCGGCCTCGCGGTCCTCGGGGGCCTCGCGCTTAGCCGCGGCGTGAGCCGGCATCCGCCGCTCGCCATTTTGCGCGGCGTCGCGTGATCATCACGGCATGAAAGCACACACCGGTAGCTTCAGCGTCCCGACCCGCGGCAAGGGCACTTACGAAATCACCTCGGAGGTCGCGTGCCTCGTGCGCGAGAGCGGCGTGACCACCGGCACGGCGACCGTTTTCATCCAGCACACCAGCGCCTCGCTGATCATCTACGAAAATGCCGACCCGTCGGCGCGGACGGACCTGCACGAGTTTTTCGAGCGGCTCGTGCCGGAAGATCAGAACTATTTCGTGCATACCGACGAAGGCCCGGACGACATGCCTTCGCACCTGCGCATGGTGCTCACGCGGACGAGCGAAGTCATCCCGGTCGCGCAAGGCCGGATGCAACTCGGCACCTGGCAGGGCATCTTCGTTTTCGAGCACCGCCGCGCTCCGCATCGGCGGAACCTCGTGGTCTCGGTCGTCGGCGTTTAGCGCACCGCGACGAAAACGCCGCGGAAGGTGACTGCGATTTTTCCGCCGCTTTCGATGGTGGATTCGAGTTCGAGGCGCGCTTTGCTTTTGCGCGCGAGATCGCTGCGGAACCGCTCCAGGGCTTCGACGGATGGAGAGCGGCAGACCGCGCGGAGATCGCTGGTCACGGGGGAGTCGTAGCGGATGTGGCTTTCGCGAATGACGATGTGTGCGCCCGGGTCGCCGAGGAGTCGCCAGAGCAATCCGTAACCGCTCAAAGTGGCCAGCGCGTTCAGGCTGCCGCCAAAAGCGGTCTGCAAATGATTGCGGTTGGGCGCGAGCGGCGCGGTGAGCGTCAGCATGGCGTCGTCGCACGACAGCACGCGCACATCCATCGCGACGGTGAGCGGGATTTGCTCGCGGAGGTAGCGCTCGAGATCGGGGCCGTTCATCGCGACACCTCCGCGAGGCTGGCGTAGAGCGCATCCACGAGGCGGAGCGCCTTCGGGCCGGGGAGAACGCCGGGTTCCATCTGGTTCATGACGTAGGCGAAGGACACGCGATTTTCGGGATCGGCAAACGCGTGACTGCCGCCCGCACCGGGGTGGCCGAAAGCGCTGATCGATGGGCCGAAATTCTGGCGCAGTTTGTGGCCCTGTGCATCGACCGGGTCGCGCATGAAGCCGGCGGAAAAGGCCGTCTCAAGCAAGAGCACGCGATCGGGACCCTGTGTGAGCGTTTTCGTCATCCAGTCGAGCGTCTCGGGTTGGAAAAAGCGCCGCCCGTCGAGCGCCCCGCCGGCCGCGAGCATGGCGTAAAATTTTGCGAGTGCGCTGGCGGTGCCGATGCCGCCGAAGGCGCCAAATGAAGCGCCGCGCGCTTCCGGGCCATTCATCGCCGCGACGCTGTGCAGCCCGCGCGGCGAAGCGAAGGCGCGGGCGGTGAGCGAGGACGTGGTGAGGAACGCTGTATAAAATGGGTCGCCTTTGGGCGGCGAGATTTTCGCCGGGAAAATAGACGCGGGTTCGTGCGTGCGCTCCGCGGGCAGGCCGATCCAGAGATCGAGGCCGAGCGGTTCCCCAAATTCCGTGCGCCAGTACTCGCGCAACTTGCGACCGCCGGTCACGCGGCGCAGCGTTTCATCCACGAGGAAGCCAAAGGTGCGCGGGTGATAACCGTGACCTTCGCCAAGCGGCCACGCGGGCGCGTGCGCGGCGAGCGCAGACGCGACGGCGGCGTGATCCATGACCTCGGCGGGCGTCTGCAATCCCGAGAGTCCCGCTTGATGGGAAAGCAGCTCCGCGATGGTGACCCGCTCTTTCCCCGCAGCGGCAAACTCAGGCCACAGCGCGGCGACCGGCGTGCGCGGCGAGACCCCATGCTCCTGGCAGGCGTGCAGCAGGCAGGCCGCCGCGAGGCCCTTGGTCGCGGACCACACGAGCACCATCGTCTCGGCGGTCCACGGATGCGTCTGCTGGCGGTCTTTCCAGCCACCGGCGAGCGACACGATTTCGCATCCGGCGCGCCACACGCTCACGGACGCGCCGAGTTCGCCCAACTCGGTGAAGTTCTCCGCAAACGGGGCGCTAAGTCGTGAGGTCAGCATCTGGGTCGCCATCGTGTGGCGCTCCGGCGGGCGGCACAAGAACTCCGCCGCTTTACTCTGCGTAGAGCACCGCCAGATCGGGGTCGGTCTTGGCGAAGTCGCGCATCTTTTTGTCGAGCTCGATGCTCTTCTCGAGGTGCAGGCGCGCGAGGTCGAGATTGCCGAGGCGGCACTCGTAGCAGGCGAGGTTGTAGTGAAAGGTCGGCTCGGCGTGCAGGCTCTGCGGGCCGTCGATCAGGACGTCACGCGCCTCGGCGGTGCGGCCGAGTTCGTGCAGGCAAAAGGCCGCGTGGATGAAGCCG
>JBBQYR010000070.1:0-23551 GCA_038208565.1 Chthoniobacterales bacterium | reverse complement strand
CCGCAGGGCGCCGTTGAACTTCCGCTCGTAGCCGAGCGTGGACGAGGGCACCGCGCCGAGCGCCTTGCCGCAGGCCGAACCCGCACCGTGTGCCGGCAGGATTTGCAACGTCGCATCATATTTCGCGAACTTGCGCAGGCTCGCGAAGAGTTGCCGCGCCGCCGGTTCCTCCGCCCCGGCGATGCCCGCCGCCTGTTCCAGCAAGTCGGGCCGGCCCACGTCGCCGACGAAAAGGAAATCGCCGGTGAACGCGGCCATCGGTTCGTTGGCACCGCCGCCGAGGTCGGTGACGAGATAGGTGACGTGTTCCGGCGTGTGCCCCGGCGTATGCACGGCGGTGAACTCGATGTTGCCGACGCGGAATTTGTCGCCGTCGCGCAGCGTCACCAGCCCCGCATATTCTTTCGCCCACACGCTCTGCCACTGCGGACCGCCTTCGCCGGAGACGTAAATCTGCATAGCCGGATCGGCCGCGGCGAACTCCTGCGCGCCGCTCACGAAGTCCGCGTGGATGTGCGTCTCAGCGACCGCCGTGATGCGCAGTCCGGCGTCGGCGGCGACGGCGCGGTAGCGGTCGATGTCACGCTCCGGGTCGATGACGATGGCTTCGCCCGTCTTTTGGCAGCCGACGAGGTAGGCGTATTGGGCGAGATGCGGGTCGAAGATTTGGCGTAAAAACATAGGAATGGGTGGTGAGGGGTTGCGTGAGTTACTTGGTGCAGCAGGCGCCGCTGCCGCGCTGGTTCCAGGGCAGCTTTGAGATGAGCATGCCCATCGCGCAGGTGTCGGTGATCCCCGCGAACACCAGTCCCGCGCCGACGAAACCGGAGAGCCAGATGAAGGCGGGATCGACAAACTGCGCGAGGAGCGCGCCGGTCAGCCCGATCGCCCCGGCGGCGATGCGCACCTGCCGCTCCAAGGACAATACCTTGCTCGTGCCGCGATTCACCGGCAGCCCGGCCTCGGCCCAGGCCATCGTGCCGCCCTCGACGACCTGACACTGGCTGAAGCCGCCTTTTTCGAGCTGCTGCGCGGCCTGTTTGGCGCGACCGCCCGTGCGGCAAAGGAGAAAAATGGGCTGATCCTTGGCGAAGCCGTTGACTCCGGCGAGTTGCCCGGCGTCGAGCCGGTCGAGCGGGACGAGTTGCACGCCGGGGACGTGGATTTCCGCATGTTCCGCCGGGGTGCGGACATCGAGGAGGTGGAGCTTTTCGCCCTTCTGCAGGCGGTCGTTGAGTTGGTGAGGAGTAACGGCGTTCATGGGTTTTGGTTTGTGAATCACTATATCGCCATACGAGAATATAGCAAAGAAAAAGAAATGCTTCCTTGGAATTTCTCATTCCACCCGACTTCCAGCACGCTCCCCGCACTCCGAGCCAGCGAGGCATCCTCGTCCGCTGCATTGCCTGCCAAGCGCGACGTAAGCGGGCGATTCACCCAGCCGCCTCGCTGATGATTTTGAGGATCGTCTTCTCTACCTCCTGCGCCACTTGCGCCAGTTCCGGCACGTTAAAAATCCCCAGCAAAGCAGTCGGTTTAAGCGTCGCGAGGATCGTCTTTCCGCCTTCCTCGTAAACGGAAATACGACACGGCAGCGCCGTCGAAACACCCATGTTTTGTTCGAGAACTTTCTTCGCCTGTTGCGGCTGGCAGACTTCAAAGATGAGACACTCGTGAGCAAACTCGACCCCCTTCTTCGCCATGGTCTCCGTCAGGTTGTGAACCTGCATCACGCCGAAGTGATTGGCCTGGACCGCGGCTTGCAAGGCTGCCGCCGCCGCGGTCACTGTTTTGTCGGTCGAGAGGGTGAATAGCATAAGGATTCTTTCGTGACGACCGGTAGGGGATCCGCACTTCGGGTCGAGGGGAGGCAAGATGCACATCGTCACTCATTCGTCCTCCGGTCGCATGCGGTTGGAGAAAACGCCGCCAACGCCTGAGCTACCTCGTCTTGTTTTCTAGTAGAGGCCCGGCACGAGCCGTCGCACCCGCCGGGCGTAGGTGGTGTAATCGGGGAATTCCTCCACCAGCCAGCGCTCTTCGAGCCGCGCTTTGCAGTCGAGCAGGACCGTGAGCGCCGTGGCTGCAATGCCCGCCGCGCCGCTCGTCCAGACCAGCGCCCATCCAGCACCGAGAAAGATCAGACTCGCGTAGAGCGGATGCCGCACGAGCGCGTAAATCCCGCGCTGCACAAGTTCGCCACCTACCAGCGGGCGCGGATAAGGCGTGCGGTTGCGGCCCAGCGCGCGCGTTCCCGCGATTCCAAACACAGCCCCGGCACCGAGCAGCATCACCCCGAGCCAGAAGCCCGTGCGGCTCGACCAATCTCCGCTTCGCCAAGGGCCGAGTGCGAGCAACGCAACGAGCAGCACGCTTTGCCCCAGCACCCACCAACCGCCTCGCGTGAAAAATGAAGACGGCATGGTTCAAGCGCTCCGGCGGCGGACGGCGGGCTAAATGGAATACGTCACCAAACTCGCGCGCGCCTGCTCATTCAGGCGGTCGCAGACCAGCTCGCAAAGCTTCAAGACCATCTTGTCCTGAATCGAGTAAAAGACTTGGTTGCCCTGCTGCTCACGACCGAGGAAGCCGGCGGCGAAAAGAATGCTGAGCTGCTTGGAGATGTTCGGCTGTGAGAGTTCCAGCGCCTCGACAAGCGTGTTCACAGTCTTGGGGCCTTCCTTCAATTCCTGAAGAATGCCGAGGCGAGTGGCTTCCGAAAGCGCGCGGAAACTTTCGGCGATTTTTTCGAGAGCGGGACGCGGAAGGTGAGGCATGAAGGTGAGAGTGTCAGGAGTATCGCTGTAAAACGATGTGAGGATACACCATTCCACAGCCGGGTCAAAGTTGGCGCGAAGGCTGAACAGCAAAGGAGATGGGCCGGGCACTCACTACATCCACACCGATAGCAACGGGGTGGGCACGCTGGACACGCCTTTTGCCGATCCGGATCTGGAGACGCTGCGGCTGAAGATGAATGAGCTGATCGCGGCGCTGCGGCGGTAGGGAGGGCGAGTGTCCGCGCGAGCCGTTGACGTAGCGCTGCTCGCCAGAGCCGTATAGCGCTCGGGTCTTCGCACTCGGATCGGAAGAGCCGGGCTACGCCGGCAAGCTATTGCGCGGCGGTTGGGTTCGCTGGGCTGACGGGGGGTTCGATGAGCTTTTGCAGGCCGTAGCTCAGGAGGAGCATGCTGTCGTCCCATTTGCCCTGCTTGGTGTCGCGCAGGACGGCGGAGATGACTTCCTTCCCGCCGCGCAGGGCGCCTCCGACAAAGGTGTGTTGGGCGGGGTTGGTGTAGCCGGTTTTGATGCCGGTGCAGCCGGGGAAGAGGGCGAGCAGTTTGTTGTGATTGGGCACCGGGCGCGGGCCGTAGGCGGCGGGCCAGTCGAAGCTGCGGGTGACGACGATCTGGCGGAAAAAGGGCTGCTGCATGGCGGCGCGCCCGATGAGGGCGAGATCGCGCGCGGTGGTGTAGTGCTCGAGGTGGTGCAAGCCGTGGGGATTGCGGAAGCTGGTGTTAGTCGCGCCGAGTTCCCGGGCGCGCAGGGTCATTTTTTCAGCAAAGGCGGGCATGGTGCCGGCGTTGTCGCGGCCGAGGGCGTGGGCGACGTCGTTGGCGCTCTTGAGCATCAGGCCGAGGAGCATCTGCCGGCGGCTGTAACGCTCGCCGGGTTTGATATCGAGCCCGCTTTCGCCCACACGGCTGTCTTCGTCGGTGACCTCGACTTCACGATCGAGTTCGCCGGCTTCGATGACGAGCAGCGCGGTCATGACTTTGGTGGTGCTGGCCGGGAAAAAGCGGGCGTCGGCGTTCTTTTCGTAGAGCGTCGCGCCATTCGCGGCGTCGATGACGATGGCGCCCCCAGCGTAGAGCGGGAGTTCGCCGGGGGCGAGTGGGACGGGGGTGGCCGCGGTGCGCGTGGGCGAGATTTGGGTGGTCGGCTTCTTCCGGGGCGCGGCGCTGGCGCCCGGTGAGAGGAGGACCGAGGCCGCAAGGAGCAGCGTGAGGTTACGGGAGAATCTGGCCATCGATCATCGTCCAGGAAACCGGCGCGCTGTGCTCGATGATTTCCTCGTGGACGTGGCCGAAGGTGGCAGACACCGGGAGCGCGATCAAGTCCGCCAATGCGCCGGGCGCAATTCGTCCGAGCTGCCCGCGGCGGCGGAGGGCGCGCGCGGGGTTCACGGTGACGGTGCGGAGGATCTGCTCGGGGCTGAGCCAGGGCTGGGTCTCGCGCAGGAGCCGCATCTCGTGGAAGAGGCTAAGCGAATCGGTGCTGGCGAGGCTGTCGGTGCCGAGGCAGAGATTCACGCCGAGATCGTGCAGGCGGCGATAGGGGAAAGGCGGATGGCTGAAGTAGCGATGGCTGCCGGGGCAGTGGACGACGTGCGGGCCGGCGCCGAGCGGCTGCTCGGCGAGGAGCAGGAAGTCCTCCTCGGTGAGGGTGTTCATGTGGACGAGCAGCCAGTTGGCATCGACGGCGCCGCTTCGCCAGAGCTGGCCAAAGGGCGTGACGGAGCCGCAGTCGCCCATGGGCCGCTGGATCGAGTTCATGAAATCGTAGAGCGGCCCGCCGGCATTGCGAAACATGGCGAACTCCTCGGCGGATTCCGCGACGTGCGTGGTCAGCGGCATGGTGAAGGAGGACGCGCAGGCATTCGCGAGGTGGTAGAGATCGAGCGATGCGGTGTAAGGCGCGTGCGGGCTCAGGCCGAAGGTGTCGAGGGAATTGGCGCGGTGTTGGAAAAAGGCGAGCGCGCCGGCGACGACGTCCTCGGTGGTGACGCGGTGCCGGATGTCGATCATTTCATAAAACCACCACGTGCGCAGCGGCGAGGGATCGAGGCGGGTCATGAGCTCGGGGAAGGCCTCGATATTGCAGACGCTGGTCGTGCCCCACTTCCGCAACTCGGCGAAGCCACGCTGGATGGCATCGAGGTAGTCGGCGCTGTCGAGGCTGCGCTTGAGGGCATTGATGCGCTGGACCCAGGCGGTGAAACTTTTCGGCGGCGAGATCGCGCCGCGCATCATCGTGTAGTCGAGATGGCAGTGGGCATTGATCAGGCCGGGCATGAGCACCTGATCGCCGAGGTCGATGATCGCGCCGTCGGTGACCCAATGCAGATCGGGCATTGTGCCGACCGCGACGATGCGGTTGTCCTCAATGGCGACCGCGCCATTTTCGATGGGCGGCCCGTCCATGGTGACGACGGTGCGGGCGCGGATGATCATTGCTGCTGCTGCGCTTTCTTCACCACCTCGCGAGCCTTGGCGACCAGGAGATTGCACGCCTCGTGGCAGAGCAGGGGCAGCGTGCCGGCGGGGGCAGTCGGGTCCAGCTTCTCCGCGGAAAGTGAGCTGAGCGGCACGTCCGGCGCGAGCGGCCAGAGGATGCGCTTCAGGCAACCGCCATCGAGGCGGCAATGCGTGCCGATCATCTCCTGCGCTTGCTCGTCGGTGATGAGTTGCGTGACGCGATACATGCCGGTCTGGCGGGCCAGGGTTTCGCGGAGGGGGACGGGGGTGAGTTCGCCGCGGCTCTGGCTGAGCCACACGCCGAGCATCGCGGGATAGAAATAGTCGAGCGCGCGCCGCAGCTCCGGGAGATCGGCGACGGAGAGGCGCCAGCCGTGGCGGAGATTCGGCGCGGTTTTGAGCGGGCGGAATTTCCCCGCGTCGTCGTAGTGCGCGAGTTCGCGCGCGGCTTCCACGCCGGTTCGCGCGGCGAGATCGGTGCGCTCGCGGTCGTCTTGGTGCGTGAGCTGGAAGCCTGCGCCCTGCGCGGCGATGTGGATTTGCCCGATCGAATGCCCGCCGGCGGCGAGCCAATCGCTGAGCGTCTGGAGGACCGAACGCATCAGGCCGGGACCGCGTGGGCCGCATCGAAGGCCGCCACCTGCTCCAGCACGAGATCGGCGAAAAGCGGCTCGGTGCCGATCGCGCTCGCGTAGAAAAGCGTCCGCCCGCGGCGGTCGTAGGGATTGTTGGCGAAGACGCCGCTGGCATTCGCGCTGGCCGCGCCGGGCGATTCCTCGGCGATGCCGAGCAGCACCGGGATGTCCTCGTAGCTGTGCAGGCCGTCGGCGATGAAGAAGGGCACGACCACGACGTTTGGCTGCGTGGAATATTCGTCCCATTTGGAAATGAGCGGCTCCTCTTCCATATAGGCGTTGCGCACCTCGGCGTAGCGGCCTTGCGCGGCGATGAGTTCCACCTCGCGTTTGGCGGCGATGGCGGAGTTGTCGTTCAGGTTCGTGCCGTGCCCGACGATGAAGAGCGTCGATTTTTCCGGCGGCACGCCGGGCGCCACCGCGGCGGCGCGATGGACCAGGAGCTCGGTCATGCGCGCATGGCTGCCGACCGGTTCGCAGTATTTGATCACGCGCCCGTCGCGCTCGGTGACCGGGCCGGTGAGTTCGAGTTCGCGCGGGATGACGGTGCGGGTGAAGTAACCTTCGCTGATGAAATTCGGGACGATGTAGATCTCCTCGGCATCGACCATGTGCAGCACTTGGCGGAGACTCGGCTCTTCTTTCCAAAAGGCACAATGCACCTCGGCGAAGAGGCCCCGCCGGATGATCTCCGCGGCGTGGTCAAAGGTCGGGGCGCTCGAATCCGGATTCACGGTGGAGCCGTGGCCGACGAGGATGAGGGCGCTGTGGGGTTTGGCGATCATAGGCGGAGTTTTGCGTAGTCCTTACGCCCCGGACTGTCGAACGGTTTTCCCTCGCGCCTATTTTGTGCCCGCGATTTGGCGCAGATAGGCCCGCGAAGCCTCGTCGCGAACGTCGCGCCGGAGCGCTTCCTGGTAGGCGCTGCGCGCGAGATCGATGCGGCCCACGGCCTCAAGGCGTGCCCCGAGCATCCGCCACGAATCGGCACGAAACGGGTGGGCCTCGAGAAAGCTGCGCAGCTCGGCGATTGCGGGTGCCGGGTCGCCGCGTTCGTTGAGATATTCGACGTAAGCCTTGCGGGCGCTCCAGCTTTTCGGCGCGTGCTGGATCGCCTGGCGCAGGGCGCCGCCGCGATCCTTGCCGAGCTCCAGTTCATCGAGCAAGGCGCGCAATTGTCCGGTCTCCACGGCGAGGAGCGGCGAGCCCTCGGTATGGGCGAGCGCGGCCCGCGCGCCGGCAAAGTCGCGGTTGCGCGCGAGGACATTGGCGTAGCCGAGCCAGATGATCGGTTGATCGGGCGACTGGCGCAGCGCTTCGCGGTAAAGTGCGACGGCTTTGTCGGGCTGGCGTGCGCCGGACTCCACGTTGGCGAGATTCATGAGCATGCGCGGCGAGGCGCCGCCCGCGGCGATCGTCCGCTCGATGAAGGTCCGCTGATCCCGCCAATCCTCCTGCCGGAGAAACGTCCGCGCGCCGAGCGCGAGCGCCCAGGCGATGAGGATGCCGGTCAAAATGAACCGCGAAGGCGCGGAGGCGCGAAGCGGAGATGGAAGCTCGCCGGCCACACTTCCTTCTCCCGCTCCGCGTCTCCGCGCCTCCGCGGTTCCTTTCCACGCGATGATCGTCGCCGCCGCCGCGAGGAGCAGGAACGCGCTCGGCACGTAGAGCCAGTGTTCGGCGAGCGTGGCGTTGAGCGAGAAGAGATTGCTGATCGGCAGATACGCGAGGCCGAAGGCGCCGAGGCCGAAAGCCGCGACCGGCACCCGGCGCACAGCGTGTCGCATCCACAGCGCGAGGCCCACGAGCAGCAGCACCCCGGCGAGCGTCTGGTATTCGCGCAGCCGGGCGTTCTGCATCGTCGCCGCGAAATCGCCCTGCGGTTTGGTGCTCACATCGCGTTCCATGCGCAGGGTGAGCGGCGCGACGAGTAGCCCGGAATATTCCGCCAGAGCGCGCGCTGCCAGGATCGGCCGCACCGCCATGGGCACCGGCGGCGCGACGGGCGGGGGAGTTTTCTCTGCGGTGAAACGCAGCGCGCAGTAACCGCCGAGCACCACCGCGAGCAGCGCCAGCCAGGTCGCGCCCACGCGCCAGCCCGGTCGCTGCCAGGCGAGCACGAGCAGCCAGATCAGCGTGAAGACGATCCCGCTTTCCTTCGAAAGCAGCGCCAGCGCAAAGCCCAGCACCGCCCCGCACCGCCACAGCCCGACGCGAGCGCGCGGCGTCAAGCTCGCCAGCCCGAGTGCCAGTCCCGCGAAACCAAACATCGCCGCCAGCGGATCGGCCCGCCCGGCGATGTACGTGACCGCCGAAGTATGCAGCGGATGAATCACCCACAGCACCGCCGCACCCAGCGCAACCGCCCTTCGCCCCTCCCCGCTGAGCCGCGTGGCTGCGGAAAGCGCGAGCAGTTTCTCCGCGACGAGGAACAGCCCGACGCCCGCCAGCGCATGGACGAGGATGCTCGTGAAGTGCCAGCCCGCGGGCGCTGCGAAGCCGAAGAGCTGGTAGTCGGCGGTGAAGGTGAGGCGTTGGATGGGCCGGTAGAAGTTCGAAGCCGTGGCATCGAGGAAAAGAAAATGGCGGAAGCCCTCGGGGATGTTTTGCCAACTGCGAATCAGCGGGTCGCGGAGCACCAGCGCAGTGTCATCCCAGACAAAACCGTTGCGGAGCGCGGGCCAGTACACGAGAAAAGTCGCCGCTATGATCAGCACTCCGGCAATGGTTCGCGACAGATTCTTCAAGGCGGCGAGCATGGGAAACCGTGCCCGCGCTCGCAAGCGCGGGTTTGGCCTGTGCGCGGCGCTTGCGCTTTGCGCCGCGCCGCTTTTCGCCGCGGGGCTCGAGGGCAGCGTGAAGCAGATGATCGTCAGTGTCGCGCCCGGCTGGGACTCGACCACCGGCAAGCTCCAGCTTTTCGAGCGCGCCGGCGATGGCTGGAAGCCCGCCGCACCACCGGTCGCCGTGCTTTACGGCAAAAGTGGCCTCGTCTGGGGCCGCGGCATTTACGGCCAGGACGAACCCGGACGCCACAAGCAGGAGCGCGACGGGCGCGCCCCGGCGGGCGTCTTCCGCGTGGGCAAAATCTACACCGGCGACGCCGCGCTCCCCGCGGGCGCCAGCTTCCCGTATCGCACGATCACGCTCGGCGATGCGTGGATCGACGACAGCACTCACCCGCAATACAACCAGCACGTCGTCGTCGATCCGAAGAACCCGCCGGCGTGGTTTGAGAAGCAGAAGATGCGGCACGGCGACTTTGCGTATCGGTGGCTCGTCGAGATCCGCCACAACTCCGATCCACCGGTGCCCAATGCCGGAAGCGCGATCTTCTTCCACCTCCGCCGTGGCCCGAGCCGCCCGAGCGCTGGTTGCACGGTGATGGCAGAAGACAGCCTCGTGAAAATGATCCGCTGGCTGCGCGCCGACCAGCGCCCGCACTACGCGCTGCTCCCGCGCTCGGAATACGAGGCAAAGTGGAAATCGTGGGGCCTGCCGAGCCCGCAGGAAGCGGCGGCGCTGCTGCCGTAAAAGTAACGTCAAACTCGGGGCGCTTGCGTCCTGCGCTAGGCTCGGGATTTCCCCGTGCCCGACTCTGCCCAATGCTCCCGCTGGAAGCTGCCCGTGCTGTACTTCAGCATCGCGGCGGGGATGGGGATGTGGAGTGTGCCGTTTGGGAATGTGCTGCGGGCGCATGGGCTCGAGTCGATCATCGGCTATGCCTACGCGTGCAGCGGGATTGCGGCGTTTATCTCGCCGCTGGCCATCGGCGCGCTGGCCGATCAACGGGTGTCGCCGGTGCGGCTGCTGCGCTGGTTGAGCCTAGCCACGGCGGGCTGCGTGGCGGTGGCTTCGGTGGCGATCGAGCAGCGCTGGGGAATGTGGGCGGTGTTGGGCGGGGTGCTGGCGCAGGCGATCTGCGCGGCGCCGACCTTTGGCCTCGCGACCAGCATCATCCTCGCGTCGCTCGGCGATGCGCGCCGGGAATTCGGCCCGATCCGCGCGGTGGCGACGCTGGGCTGGATGCTCGCTTGTGTGCTGGTCAGCTATGTGCTCCGGGCGGATACCTCGACGCTGGCCGGTTGGGCTTCGGCGGCCATGTGGGTGGTCACGGCGGGGTTCACTTTTGCGCTGCCGGAAACACCGCCGCTGGAGACGAAGGAGCCGCGCGACATCTTCGGTCTCGCCGCGCTTTCGCTGCTCCGGCATCGGGATCATCGCGTGGTTTTCATCACGGCAGCGCTCTACAATGCGGCGCTCGCGGCCTTCTATCCCTTCACGCCGATCCACCTCACGGAGCGCGGCGTGGACCACGCGACCGCGGCGATGGCGCTTGGGCAAATCACGGAGTTGATCAGCATGTTCGCCCTCGCGGGGCTGATCGCGCGCTGGCGGTTGAAGTGGGTCTTCCTCACCGGGATCGGCTTCTCCGTGGTGCGCTACGGGCTCTGCGCGCTGGATACGAAGGCGTGGCTGCTCACCGGGGTCACGCTCCACGGCTTCGCTTTCACGCTCTATTTCATCACCGCGCAGATTTACCTCGAGCAGCGGGTCGATCCGCGGATGCGCACCCGCGCGCAGGCGCTTTTGCAGGTGATGATCGGCGGCTTCGGCAATCTCGCGGGATACCTCGGCACGGGTTGGTGGCGGGCGGCGTGTATGGCCGATGGCGCGACGGACTGGCCGCGCTTCTGGTGGGGCATGAGCGCCGTGGCCGCGCTGGTTTTTGCGTGGTTCGCCCTGAGCTACCGCGGAAAAGAGCCCGCCGAAAATTGAACATTCTCGCCGCGAAGTGTCTGAAATGGCCTGCTAACAAACGACCCTGCCGGTGGATTCCTCAATGACCGTTGCAATTCCCCATGCAGGGTGTAACTCCTCCTAAACCCCATTCACTTATGAACATTGCCAGCCTTTTCAACCTCGCCGGGCCCGACCTCATCATCATTCTGGTCATCGTCCTCCTCCTTTTCGGTGCCAAGAAGCTCCCCGAACTCGCCAAGGGCCTCGGCCAAGCGATGCGGGAGTTCACCAAGGCCAAGGATGATTTCGAGCGCGAAGTCAGCCGTCCCGTAGAAACCGCCCCGTCGCCGAAGCTCGAGGACCCGAAAGCCGAAGTCGCTCACGAGACCCACCACGACTCGCCCGACGCGCATCAGGACCCGCACGGCGACCAGACGCAGGCTGCCCCGCAGACGCGCGTCTCCTAAGTTCCGCATCCCGATTCTCGAAAAGGGCTCGCCTCTGCTGGCGAGCCCTTTTCTATTCCCCCCCATGAAGCCTTTCCTCTCCTTCGTTCTGCTCGCGTGGCTGGGCCTGCTGGCCCCACTTTTGGCCGCGCAGGAAATCGTCGTCGCGACCTATAACGTGCAAAACTACGTGAGCGCGTCTCCGAAGGGGCCGGGCGACAAATACGCGACCCGCGCCAAGCCGGAGAAGGAGATCGAGGTGCTGATCCAGATCATCAAAGAGATCAATCCCGACGTGCTCGGTGTCTGCGAGATGGGTTCGCCCGAGCGGTTTGAGGATTTCAAGAAGCGCCTCAACGCCGCCGGGCTCGGTTACGTCGATTCGGAGTATCTCCAGGCCGCGGATGAAGACCGGCACCTTGCGCTCGTCAGCCGCTTTCCCATCGTGGCGCGCAACTCCCGCGGCGACGTGCCGTACGATCTCAACGGCAAGCCGGAGAAGGTGAAGCGTGGCATCCTCGACGTGACCGTACAGGTGAATCCCGGTTATCAGCTCCGGCTCGTGGGCGTGCATTTGAAATCGAAGCTGCCGACGCCGGAAGGTGAAGCGCTGATCCGCCGCATGGAAGCGCAGCAGCTCCGCAAGCATCTCGACGGCATCCTGACCGCCGCGCCAGAGACGAACCTCGTCTGCTTCGGCGATTTCAACGACTCGAAGAACGAGCCGCCGATCCAGGAAATCGCCGGGCCGAAGAAATCGCCCGGGCACATGGCGGACCTCTGGGCGCGCGATCAGTACGGCGACAAGTGGACGCATTACTGGAGAACCGCGGATGAATATTCGCGGCTGGATTACCTCTTCGTGAGTCCGGCGCTCTTCCGCGAAGTCGTGCTGGAGAAGTCGCGCGTCTATCGCTCGGAGTACTGGAACGACGCGAGCGACCACCGCCCGGTCTTCACGACGATCACCGCCGAGAACAGGAAATGAGCGCGCGGTGGCTGCCGACAATCCTCGCGCTCGCGACGCTCGTCGTCACCGCGCTGCCGGCGTGGGCGGCAAGCGCTGACGAGGACTGGCAGGCCATCGTCGCCCTCGATGCCGGCCCGCAGGAGCAGCCGAAGACGCGTGAAGCGGCGGCGCAAATGGTCGCCACGCATCTCGCGCGGCAGGAGAAAGTGCTGCGCGCGTTCCTCGCCGAGCACTCGGCCGATGAGCGAATTTTCGAGGGGAAGCTGCGGCTCGCCCGGCTGCTGGAGATCCGCGCCAGTTTTGAAAACTCGAGCAAGGCCCTCGCCGAATCCAAGCGCCTGCTCGAGACCCTCGAAAAAACGGCCACGCCTGAGCAACGTCCGCAACTCGACTTCGCCAAGGTC
The DNA here is from genome assembly GCA_038208565.1 of Chthoniobacterales bacterium. Classification (GTDB taxonomy): domain Bacteria; phylum Verrucomicrobiota; class Verrucomicrobiia; order Chthoniobacterales; family Chthoniobacteraceae; genus Chthoniobacter. Next base: position 11,095 of record JBBQYR010000070.1, on the reverse strand, counting down.
GCCCGCCTCATGCGCGGCCTGCGCCCGTCCGATCCCAGCCAGCGCGAGGCGGTCTTGAAGGCGGCGCGCCAGTTTCAGGCGGCGCATCCCACCGACTCCCGGGTGGCGGCGTTGCTTGCCGAAGTCGCCACGCTTTTCGATCAGCAGCCGACGACCAAGGAAGCGCTGCTCGAAGATGCCCGCGCGGCCAATCCCGACGACGAGCTGAAGGCGCGGATCAACGACGACCTGAAGCGGGTGCGCCTGCTCGGCACGGAAGTGTCGCTGCGCTTCACCACGCTGCAGGGAGAGGAATTTCAGGTCGAGGCGCTGCGCGGGCGCCCGGTCTTCGTGGTCTTTTTCGCCACCGTCTCGCCACCCGCGGTCGCGGCGCTCGGGCAGCTCCAGCAGGAGATCGCCAGCCTGCCCAAAGGCAGCGTCGCAGTCGTCGGCGTCTCGCTCGACGAAAAGCGCGAACCGCTGGTCGCCCTGCTCACGGCGCGCGGACTCACCTGGCCGGTGGCCTTCGACGGCAGGAGCTGGGAAAGCCCGCTCGTCCGCGATTTCGGAATCAACGCGCTGCCCACCGTGTGGCTGCTCGATTCCCGCGGGCGGCTGCGTTCGCTGAGTGCGCTTGAACGCGCCGCAGGTCAAGCCCGGCAGCTTTTGCAGGAACGATAAGTTTCCGGCGGGAAAAGCCTTTCCATTTCCCGGCGGTTTGCCACGCTCCCGCCCAATTTCCGCATAAAAGGAGCACCCTAAAAATGAGTTGGTATTACGCCGATAACAATGAACGCCGCGGTCCCATCGAAGACGCCGGTTTCCAGTCCCTGATCGCCTCCGGCATCATCAAACCCGACACGCTCGTCTGGCGCGAAGGCTTGAGCGAGTGGATTCCCTACAGCCAGGCGGTTAGTTCGGCGTCGGTGGTAGCGGGCGCTCCAGTTGCCGCCGTGGATTCATCCGCCGTCGCGCCCGGCACCGAGATGGGCGTGTGCAGCGAATCCGGCAAAGTCTATCCGCGCAGCGAACTCATCGAGATCGAGGGCCGGTTGGTCAGCGCCGAATACAAACACGTCGCCCTCCAGCGCCTGCGCGAAGGCGTGAGCGGCTCCGGGCAGCGCGAATACGCCGGGTTTTGGATTCGCTTCGGCGCGAAGTTCGTGGATGGGATCATCCTCAATGTCGCCGGCCAGATCATCCAGCTCGTCATCGGCCTCGCGATGAAGGGTAGCCCGGACGTCGCGGCGATCATCGGTGGTGTCGTCGCCCTCGGTATCAACGCCGGTTACGCGATCTACTTCACCGGAAAATACGGCGCCACACCTGGCAAGATGGCCTGCAAAATCGAGGTCATTCGCGTCGATGGCTCGCCCATGACGTATGGCCGCGCCACAGGCCGTTATTTTGCCGAAATCCTCAGCACGCTCACTCTCTTCATCGGCTACATCATGGCCGCCTTCGACGAAGAAAAGCGCGCGCTGCACGATCGCATCTGCGACACGCGGGTGGTGCGGAAGCAATAACGCATGACGCCCCGGCTCGTCGCTTGCACGAAGTGCCGCGCCCCTCTGCCGCCCGCGCTTTACAACACGCCTGAACTCCGGGCGTGCCCGGCTTGTGGAGCGTTTGCGCAGACCGAGGTCTTTCCCGCGGCGCTGCGTCCGCCGGGACCGGGCGCCGCGGCCGAGACCATCCTCGTCGAGGGTGAAGCGAGCTGCTTTTACCACGCGGAAAAGAAAGCCGTGGTGCCCTGCGAAAGCTGCGGGCGCTTCCTCTGCGCGCTCTGCGATCTCGAGCTGAACGGCGCGCACATCTGCCCAGTCTGCCTCAAGGCCGGCAAACAAAAGGGCAAACTCAAGCAGATCGAAAACCGCCGCACGCTTTACGACAGCCTCGCGCTGGCCGTCGCCGTTTATCCGATGATCCTCGTCTGGACCTCGATCATCGGCGCGCCGATCGCGCTCTACATCGCCATCCGGTATTGGAACGCGCCGTCGAGCGTCGTGCCGCGCGGGAAGTGGCGCGCGTGGCTCGCCATCGTCATCGCCGTGCTGCAAATCGGCGGCTGGACCGCCATGTTCGTCGCCATTTCCCGAAGCTGACCATGGCCGAACTCACCGCCAAATACGTGAAGCTCCCCGGGCGCGGTCGTCGCGGCTCGGCGATCTTCAGCTATGCCCGCAGCCGGCTCTGGCTCGGCGAAGACCACCTGCTCAACGTCGATTTCACCGTCGCTTCCGAGGAATACAAACGCTTCTACTTCCGCGACATCGAAGCCTTCGTCATCCGCCGCACCGGCACGCGGCAGATGTGGAACTGGATCTTCGGCGTGCTGCTCGCACTCACCGCGGGACCGTTCTTCGCCGCGTGGCGCACGCAGGGCGAAGGCGGCTTCATGATCGCCGCCATCTCGTTCGCCGCGTTTTGGGGATTGTTCATCCTCGTCAATTCGCTCCGCGGTGCGACCTGCCAGACACACATCCGCACCGCCGTGCAGCTCGAGCAATTGCCCAGCCTCGGCCGCCTGCCCGTCGCGCGCCAGGTCCTCGCCCGCATCCAGCCGCTCATCGTCGCCGCGCAAGGCGCGGCCACTCCCGAAGAACTCGCGGGCGCCCCGTGGATGACCGCGAGCGCCGCCGCGACGACGGCGCCGACTCCGTATCGCGCGGGCGGGCCGAAACCCATTCGCGCCGATCGCGGCAAAATCCACGGCGGGCTCTTCGGCATTCTCATCCTCGAAGCCATCCTCGTCGGCGTGGCCTTCCTCTTTTTCGACACGCCGATGACCGTCTTCAGCATGCTCGCGATGCTCACGGGAGCGATCCTCAGCGTCGTCGCGGTGATGCGCCAGGGCGATAGCGACCTGCCCGGCGCGGTGCGCAAGATGGCCGTTGTGGCGCTCATCTATTATGTCCTGAAGTGCCTCATCGGCTTCGTTTACATGATGGTCTTCGCCATTCGCCACCCCGGCACCCCGATGCTCACCGGTCTCGAAATGATCGGTGAACCCGGCTTCACGGAAACTGCCGCGATCACCGCCGCGCTCGGCGCGATCATCGGCCTGCTCGGTCTGATCACCGTGCTCGGCCACCTCCGCCGTCCGCCCGCTGCCCCGGCGGCGTAATTCGCGTCATGGCTGTCCTCGTCGCCCAGCGCTGTCATCATCATCCGGTGCGCGAAGCCGTGGCGCGCTGCCCGGAGTGCCACCAGTATTTCTGCCGCGAATGCATCACCGAGCACGATGACCGCGTCATCTGCTCGTCGTGCCTCCGGAAGCTCACGACGAAAACCGAGGCGCCGCGCCGCAGCTTCGCGCCCGTCTTCCGCGTTGGCGCCGCGGTCGCGGGCCTCATCGTGGTGTGGATGTTCTTTTTCGTCGTCGGGCGCCTGCTGCTGAATATCCCGTCGAAATTTCACGAAGGCACGGTCTGGCAGCGCGACTGGCTCGCGCCGGAGGAAGAATGACCCGCGAAGGCAAACGCCGAGCGGGTCGCCCCCCGCTCGAACTCATCGAATCCGCCGTGCATCTGCTGCGCACGGCTTCCGCCGGCGTGCTGCTTTCCTACTACCTCGGCAGCGTGCCGTTCGCGCTCGGGCTGCTCTATTTCTGGGCCGATATGAGCGGCGGTGCCTTTGCCCGTCAGCATCTCATCGAGGCGTCGTTCACCGTCGGGCTGCTCTACCTCTGGATGAAAAGCTGGCACGCGGTCTTCGCGGCCAAACTGCGCGCGCACCTCACGCTCCAACCCGAAGCGCCGTGGACTTTCGCGCGCATTTCCCGGCTCGTGCTCGTGCAAACCGCCATCCAGCCGGTCGGCCTTTTCGTGCGCCCGATCGCTGCCCAGATCCTCATCCCCTACGTCTGGACCTACTGCTTTTTTCAAAACGTCGGCGTGCTCGGCGACGGCACGCGCGCGGGACTCGGCGACGTCCTCCGCGAAGCCTCGCGGCAGGCCGGGCTCTGGCCGCGTCAGGCCCACGCAGTCCTCAGCGCACTCTTCGGCTTCGGCTTTTTCGTCTGGCTGGATGTGTGCGTCGGCTTCGGCTTTGCGCCGATTTTGCTCAAAACGTTCTTCGGCATCGAGACGGCCTTCACCCGCGATCTCTGGGCGATGCTCAATACCACATCCTTTGCCGCCACGGTTGCCGCCGCGTATCTCTGCATGGACCCGATCCGCAAAGCGATCTGCGTGCTGCGTTGCTTCCACGGTTCGTCGATGCAGTCGGGCGAAGACCTGCGCGTGGAACTGAAGGCGCTGCGCCCACCAGCGCGCGCCGCCCTCGCCACGCTGCTCGTCATGGCGACGCTGCTTTCTCCCGTCGCTCCGCTGCGCGCGCAGGACGGGCCCCCGCCGCCGCCCAAAGTCGAATCCGCCCAGCTCAACGAATCACTCGACCGCGTGCTCCAGCGGCGCGAATACGCGTGGCGTCTGCCGCGCGGAGCTGCCGCGGCGGACGACGCGCACAAGGGTTGGTTCACGACCTTCTTCGAGTCATTGTGGAAGCACCTTGTTCTCCGCGTGAAGCAGGTGCTCCGCTGGATCATGAAGGGAATCGAGTGGCTGCGTGAAGTCTTCAAGCGCGAGCCGAAGCCTGATGCCGACAGCGCCCGCGGCAATATCAACTGGTCCTCCACCGCCCGCTGGACGCTCCTCGCGCTCGTCGCCGCGCTCGCGCTCATCCTCGGCTTCCTGCTCTGGCGCTGGCGCAAAGGCCGGCCGGTCGAAGTCGCCGTCGCCGAGGCCGCGGTTGCTGTGCCCGACTTGAACGAGGAACACGTGACCGCCGATCAGCTCCCGGAGGATGGCTGGCTGCAACTGGCGCGCGATCTCATGGAGCGCGGCGAACTCCGCCTCGCCATTCGCGCCCTTTATCTTGCCGGTCTTGCCCATCTCGGCCATCGCCAACTCATCAACATCGCGCGCCACAAATCGAACCGCGATTACGACCGCGAATTGCGCCGCCGCGCCCGCGGCAACGCCGACCTACTCACCGCCTTCGACGCGAACCTGCTCACCTTCGAAGCCGCGTGGTACGGCGAGCACGACGTCACACCGGGCACGCTCGATGGCTTCTCGCAGAACCTCGAAAGGATCCGCGCATGCTGAGGAAACCGCTGCTCTCGCTCGTGCTCGCGCTGCTGCTCGCCGGCGGTTTCATCTACGGCGTCACCAAGCTTTTCCTGCTCCGCTACGAGTCGGGCGACGTGTATCCCCCGTATTCCTCGCTGCGCGCCGATCCTGTCGGCACCAAGGCACTCGCCGCCGCGCTCGCGGAGATTCCCAACGTCGAGGTGCGGCGCAATTTCAAGCCGCTGCCCAGACTACGCGCCGACCGTCCGGTGACGCTGGTCTACACCGGCGTCCCGCACAAAGCCTACTGGACCGAGCAGGAACTCGCCGCTTTCGACACGCTGATCGTACGCGGCTCGCGGGCGGTGTTCACCTTCTTCCCGATCGACCAGTCGCTCTCCGAGAAAGAAGAGAAAAGCAAGGCCGACGAGGAGCGCAAAAAGAAGCAGGAGCAGACCAAGAAAGAGCAGTCGGCGAAGAAAAAGGCGAACACCAAAAAGAAGGACGGTAAGGACGAGAAAAAAGAGTCGGAAAAGACGGAGCCCAAGGACAAGAAAGACCAAGAAGAGGACGACGAGATGGGCAAAGGATTCGTCGATTTCGGCACGGTCGCGAAGCGCTGGGGATTCGACTTCGGCTATCTGCCGGAGGAAGCGAAAGCCCACAATCGTCGCGCCGCGCTCATCGAACCGGGCGGGCACCTTGAGTCGGACCTCCGCTGGCACAGCGCGCTCTACTTTCGCGACCTCAAGCCGCACTGGAAAGTGCTCTACATGAGCGGGACGAAGCCGGTCGTCATCGAGCGCAAATACGGCGACGGCAGCATCGTGCTCGTCGCGGATTCCTATCTCATCAGCAACGAAGCGCTGCGCATGGAGCGGCACCCGCGGCTGCTCGCGCGGCTCTTTTCCGGTCCGCCGCTCGTGATCTTCGACGAGGAGAGCCACGGCCTGCGCGAAGATCCCGGCATCGCCATGCTCGCCCGGAAATATCGCCTGCACGGAGTCGTCGCCGGCCTGCTGCTGCTCGGCGTGTTTTTTGTCTGGAAGAACGCCGTTCGTTTTATCCCGGCCTACGACCCGCAATTCGCGGAGAACGACACCGTGGCGGGCAAGGATGCGGGCGAAGGTTTCATCAACCTGCTGCGTCGCTCGATCCGGCCCGCGGCGATCTTCGAGACCTGCGTCGCCGAGTATCGCAAAGCCTTTGCCGGTCGGCCGCGGGAGCTCGCCAAGGTCGAGGAAGTCTGGGCGCAGGAGCAAGTGCGACCCGCCCGTCAACGCGACCCGCTCACCACCTACCGGGCCATCAGCCGCGCGCTTTCCCGCAAAGTCTGACCCGCCACTTTCCCAATCACCCAACCCCAACCGCCATGCCCATCGACACCGCACCCATCCAGGAAGTTCTCACCCGCGCGCGCGCCGAGGTGGCCAAAGTCATCATCGGCCAGCAGGACGTGATCGACAAAGCGCTCATCGCCATCTTCACCGGCCACCACGCGCTCATCGAGGGCGTGCCCGGCGTCGCAAAAACGCTCCTTGTCCGCACCCTTGCCCGCGTGCTCGGGACCGACTTCAACCGCATCCAATTCACGCCCGACCTCATGCCCGCGGACATCACCGGCACGAACGTCTTCAACATGCAGGCCAATGAATTCACGCTCATCAAGGGCCCGGTGTTCACGACCTTCCTCCTCGCCGATGAAATCAACCGCGCGCCCGCGAAAACGCAGTCTGCGCTGCTCCAGGCGATGCAGGAGCGCAAGGTGACGATCGATCGCGACACGCACACGCTCTCGCCGAACTTCACCGTCTTCGCCACGCAGAACCCGGTGGAATACGAAGGCACGTATCCGCTGCCCGAGGCGCAAAAAGACCGCTTCATGCTCAAGGTCTCGATGCACACGCCGGACCGCGACAGCGAACTCCTCCTCGCCCAGCGCATGCTCGGCTCGAACTCACCCGAGGAAGCGCTCGCCGCCGGTGCGGTCGAGGCGGTCGTGACGGCGGAGGATCTCGCCGCGTTGCGGCGCTCGCTCGAGAGCGTCACCGTGCGCGAGGAGTTGGTCGCGTATGTCGTCGATGTCGTCCGCGCGACGCGCACGAATGACAGCGTGCTCGTCGGCTCTGGCCCGCGCGCGACGCAATCGCTCCTCCTCGCCAGCCGCGCGAATGCCGCGCTCGCCGGTCGCGATTTCGTGACGCCCGATGATGTGAAGTCGCTCACCGAAGCCGTGCTCGGCCACCGTATCGTGCTGCGGCCGGAATACGAAATCGAAGGAGTCACCATCGCCGAAGTGATCGGCAAGATCCTCGAGCAAGTCGCCGTCCCGCGCTGAGGCTCTTCGCATGATCGTCCCACAAACGCGCCTGCTGCTTTGGATCTCGCTCATCGTCCTGCCGTTCGCGGCGGTCGGAGCGACGGTCCCGGGTGCGCTCGTGATTTCTGCGGTGCTGATCGGAGGACTCCTCGCAGCGGTGGTGATCGATGCGTTTCTGGCGCGCGGGCAACTGGTCGGGATTCGCGTGCAGATGCCCGAGGTGGTGCGGATGCAGAAGGATCGCCCGGGCGTGATCGAGGTGCGCGTGCAGAATGAGACGCTGCAGCCGCGCGCTCTGCGTCTCGGCTTTGCGTTTCCGCGCGAGATCGGCACGGAGCGCGATGATCGCACGACGCTGCTGCCCGCGAACGCGGCGGTGTCGCGCGTCGATTGGGAAGTGACGCCCAACCGCCGCGGCCAATACTTTTTCGAGCGTGTGTATCTCGAGGCGGCATCGCCGATGGGTTTCTGGGCGGTGCGCGCGAGCCAGTCCGCGAAGTGTGAGCTACGGGTCTATCCGAACCTTTTCGACGAGCGGAAAAATGTCGCGGCGCTCTTCCTGCGGCGCGGCGAACTCGGCGCGCACGCGCATCGCCAGGCAGGGCAGGGGCGCGACTTCGAGAAGCTGCGCATGTATGTGCCCGGCGACAGCTACGACGAGATCCACTGGAAAGCCTCGGCGAAACGCGGACATCCGGTGACCAAGGTCTTCCAGGTCGAACGCACGCAGGAGGTCTATGTGATCGTGGATGCCTCGCGGCTCACCGCGCGTGAGCTGACGGTGAACGACGCGACCACCACGACGCTGGAGCGTTTCGTCACCGCGGCGCTCATCCTCGGGCTCGCCGCGGAGCAGCAGGGCGATCAGTTCGGCCTCATCACGTTCAGCGATCGCGTGCTCAGCTTCGTCCGCGCGAAAAACGGCCAGGCGCACTACGACGCCTGCCGCGATCGGCTCTACACGCTGCACCCGCAGCAGGTGACGCCCGATTTCGAGGAGCTGTGCTCCTTCATCCGCCTGCGCCTGCGCAAACGCGCGCTGCTCATCTTCCTGACCGCGCTCGACGACCCGCTCCTCGCCGAGAGCTTCGCCAAGGCCACCCAACTCATCTCGCGGCAGCACCTGCTCATCGTGAACATGCTCCAGCCGCCCGGCGCCGCACCGCTCTTCTCGGACGAAAACGTGGGCAGCATCGACGATCTCTATCGCCGCCTCGGCGGGCACCTCCAGTGGAACAGCCTGCGCGAACTCGAGAAGGTGCTAAAGCGGCGCGGCGTGCGCTTTTCGCTCCTCGATGCGGAGAAACTCGCAGCGCAGGTCGTCGCGCAACACGCCGACGTGAAGCGGCGCCAACTGCTCTGAGCCATGATCATCGATCTGCCCCGCTTCATCGCCGCTGAGCGCCCGACTTGGAATGAGTTGGAGCAAATTCTCGATCGTCTCGAGGCCGATCCCGATCGGCAGATGTCGCTCGAGGAAGTGCAGCGGTTTCACCTGCTCTATCAAAAGGTGTCTGCCGATCTCGGTCGCGTCGCCACCTTCGCCTCGGAGCCGGAGCTGAAGCGTTACCTCGAATCGCTGACCGCGCGGGCCTACGGCGAGATTCACGAAACCCGCGACCGCAGCACGAAATTCCGTCCCGTGCATTGGTTCGTGAACGACTTCCCGCGCGCTTTCCGGCGGCAGTCCGGCGCCTTCGCGCTGGTCATGGTCATCACCATCGTCGCGGTGCTTTTCGGCGCCCTCGCCACGGCGTTCGATGAGGAAGCGAAGGAGGCGATCCTGCCGGCGCAGTTCGCCCACTTGCTTGATGATCCGGCGAAGCGCGTGGCCGAGGAGGAAAGCGCGAAACACGACCGGCTCGACGGGGCGAAGTCGCAATTCGCCAGCGCGCTCATGGCGAACAACATCCGCGTCTCCATCTTCACGCTAGGCCTCGGCATCACCTTTGGCCTCGGGACGATCATCAATCTTTTCTACAACATGGCGCTGCTCGGCATGGTCGCTGTGGATTACGTGCTCGCCGGCCAGACTGTCTTTCTCCTCGGCTGGCTGCTGCCCCATGGGATCATTGAAATCCCGGCCATTCTCATCGCCGGGCAAGGCGGATTGGTGCTGGGCCGGGCGCTGATCGGTCGCGGTGATCGCGCGCCACTCGAAGCCCGGTTGCGCTCCATCGGCCCCGACCTGATGATGCTCATCTACGGTTTCGCGGTGATGCTCGTCTGGGCCGGCATCGTCGAGGCGTTCCTGTCGCAGTATCACGAGCCCGCGATTCGTTACTGGCAGAAGATCGCGTTCGGCGTTTTTGAAGGCGTCGCGCTGGTTTGGTTCCTGTGGTTCAAGCGCGTCGCCGATCGGTCGGAGGAGGAGCGGTCATGAGCGCGGCGCTGAAAATCCAGACTCCGGAAGGCATCACCTTTTCCTTCCAACTCGCCGGCCCGGTCGTGCGCTGCCTCGCGTGGATCGTCGATTTCTTCGTCATCATGGTCATCTCGCAAGGCGTGGGATTTCTCGGCCAGCTTGCCGGGATCATCGGCGAAGACTTCGCCGCGGCCGTGGCCACGCTGGGTTACTTCGTGGTTTCGATCGGTTATGGCGTGATCGCGGAATGGTCGTGGCGCGGGCAGACCATCGGCAAACGCCTGCTGCGGCTGCGCGTGATGGATGCCCAGGGGTTGCGGCTGCAGTTTCATCAGGTGCTCCTGCGCAATCTGCTCCGCTTCGTCGATATGCTGCCGGCGTTCTATCTCGTGGGTGGCCTCGCCTGCTATTTCAGCCGCCGCGCGCAGCGTCTCGGCGACCTCGCGGCGAATACCATCGTCGTCCACAACACCAAGCCGACCGAGCCCGACCTCGACCAGCTTCTCGCGGGAAAATTCAACTCACTCCGCCAGCACCCGCACCTCGAAGCGCGCCTCCGTCAGCGCGTCTCCGCCGCCGAAGCCCGGCTCGCCCTGCAAGCGCTCGTGCGGCGCGACGACCTCGATCCCGCCGCGCGCGTCACCCTCTTCGCCGACCTCGCCGAGCATTTCAAAGCCGTCGTCACCTTCCCGCCGGAGATCGTCGAAGCCATGCCCGACGAGCAATACGTGCGCAACGTCGTGGATATCCTCTTTCGGACCAACACGGCGGACGCCAGGGCGGCGGTGCGGGAGATTGCGGAGGTCTAAGCCCGGCTCTGGAAGCGAGAGACGGGGCGGCCTGAATCGTCGGTTCTGGGGAAAAGCACGTAAAACGCTTCAAATTGGCTTTTACTCACGATCCAACCCCGCCTAGAACGCTCCCGTCGCTGGGGCAAGCGTCTTCCTCCGACTCCGTTTCACGCATGAGAACCACCCATTTCCTGACCACGTTCTCGATCCTCGCGACAATGATTTTGCCACCGCTGGTGTGCGCCAATCCCAACGGTGGACAAGTGAAAGCGGGTTCGGCCAGTTTTGAAGAGGGAACCAGCGCGCTGACCATCCGGCAGTCGAGCGATCGGGGCATCATCCACTGGCAGGATTTCTCGATCGCTCGTGGCGAAAGCGTGAAGTTCCTCCAGCCCGGCGCGAATTCGGCGATCCTCAATCGGGTCACTGGTGGCAAGCGCTCCGACTTGCTCGGCACCCTCCAGGCGAACGGCAACGTTTATCTCATCAACCCGAGTGGCATCCTCATCGGCGCGGGCGCGGTCATCGATACGAATAGCTTCATCGCCTCGACGCTCGATGTGAG
>JBBQYR010000069.1:0-23558 GCA_038208565.1 Chthoniobacterales bacterium | reverse complement strand
AAGCGCAGGCCGTTCACCTCGATGAAGCGGGCGCGTTCGCTTTCGTTCTTCCAAGCGGCTTCCGTGGCGTAGTTCGGGCGCTGGGTCAGGACGACGTAATCATCCTCGACGACTTCCTCGATGAGGCGCTTCGGGACGGGCGTGGTTTTCTGGTAGCCGATGACGGAGGTCGGAGTCGGGAACGCGGTGATGACGTATGGGGTGCCACGTTCGAGGTCCCAGAAGTAATGCAGGTTGCCGTTGGAGAGGATGACGAAGCGGCAGTTCTGCGCCTTGGCGTATTTGCGCGCCTGCTCCTTGCCGACGAGCGGGTTTTTGTCCTCGGCCTTTGCTTCAAGGACGATGAACGGGAAGCCCTTTTCATTGAGCAGCAGGAAATCAATGAAGCCCTTGCTCGCCTTCTCGAAGTTCTCCCCGAGTTCGTCGAGCGCCTTCTCGGTGAGTTTCACGCTGGGTTCGAGTTGGACGTTGGCGCGGCCTTTCGCATCCGCGAAGAAGCGCCAGCCCGCGTTTTCCAGCAGCTTATTGATTTTGATTCTGGCGGCGGCTTCTTTCATGCGGCAAAGGCGAGACCTGAATTGGCGTGTCGAAAGTCATTGGCGTGTTCGCTTTTCCCAATGAACCAAGGGTGGACGGGAATCTGCGTGCGATAGAAAAGCTCCCGCCGTCTAAAACGCGAAGCCGAAGCTGAAGTGGAAAGCGCCGAATTCCTCGTTGGCTTTCGGTGTCGGATTGATGCCGTAGTCGAGCCGGAGCGGGCCGATGGGGAGCTTGTAGCGCAGACCGACCCCGAGCGCATAACGCAGCTCGCCGGAGTCGGGGTCGTCTTCGTTCTTCAAGCTGCCCGCATCGACGAAGAGCGCGCCTTGGAGTGCGCCCTTGATCGGGAAGGTGTATTCGGCGTTGAGCACGGTATAGACATCGCCGCCGAGTGGGTTGCCGCCGGAATCCTTCGGCCCGAGTTCGCGCTCGGCGAAGCTGCGCACGGTGGTGCCGCCGCCATTGAAGAAGCGCACGTCGATCGGCAGGTCATCGAGGATCGGCGCGATGTATCCGGCGCGCGCTCCGAAGGCGAGCATGCTCTTGCCCAGCGGCAGGTAGTAGGAAAAGCGCAGGATGCTCCGGGTGAAGGCGGGCTCGCTGTCGATGGCCGAAAGTTCGAATGAGGTGGTGAAGACGAAGCCGCGCGCGGGACTGACCGGATCGTTGCGGAAGTCGGTGGTCTGGGTGAGGCCGATGGTCGTGATCTGGTAGTCGCGCGGGCCGAGGAGCAGCGGATCGATGGTCAACGGCGTGACCGTGACGCTCGCGCCTTCGATGAAGGTGCCGAACTCAAGATGTCGCAGCGCTTTGCGGGTGAGATCGACGCGCACGCCGAAGGCATCCTTTTCGTAGCCATCCTCCTCGCGCGCCTCGGAAAAAAGCTTGGCGCGCAGCGCGAAGCGCGTGTCGAAGAACCACGGATCGACGTAGAGCAACTCGCCCTTCAGCCCGCGCTGGGAATAGTCCGCGGCGAAAGTGAGCGGGCGTCCGCGGCCGCCAATATTGCGGTCGCCGAGGCGCACCCCGACGGACACGCCTTCGTAGCTGCCCGCGCCGATGGTGAAGCCGATCTCCTTCGCCTTGGCTTCGGTGGCGGTCAGATCGAGGCGGAGCTCGTCGCCGGGCACCGGAGTGAGCGTCATGCGGAGATTTTCAAACAGCCCGGTGCGAAGCATCTCGCGAAAGGTTTCGTCGAGCTTCTCGGGATCGTAGATCTGCCCGCGCAGATGGGCGAAGCGCTTCGGCAGGAAGTCGGCGCGCAGGCGTGGTTGCGCGGTTTCGTTTTTCACCGCGGACCAGCCGAAACGAAAGAGTTGTTTGGCGGTGATCGAAAACGTGAGCGGCACCCGTCCGCCCCTGGCCTGCGCAGGATCGGCGGTCGCGGCCACTTCCGCCTGGTAGAAGCCGCGGCTTTTGTAGAACGACTGGAGATTGCGCGCCATCACGCCCGCGATGCCCGGCGCAAACGGGCCGGTGATCGACTCGCCCAGCGCGGTGACGAGCTCCTCCCGCGGATAACGCGTTTCGCCGGTGAAGCCCACTTCGCCAATGGCGTAACGCGGCCCTTCGACGATGCGAATGGTGACATCAGCGCGCGTCCCGTTCTCCGCCAACACCGCGCCGGCCGGTTCGGCCGTGACCTTCAAATACCCCTGCGAAAGATACAGCCCGCGCACGCGATCCGCGCCCGCGTCGATCTCGGCGGCGGTGTAGGGAAACTTCTCGGGCTGTTTCTCGAGCCGCTCGGGCGTCGCGCCGATCATGTAGTCGTAAAGCGTCGCCGAGGGGATCGCGGTGTTGCCGGTGAAGGTGATCTTTCGCAGCAGCGAGCGCGGGCCTTCGTTGATCTTGATGACGACCTTTCCCCCGCGGATTTCGTAATCGACGACGACCTGCGAGAAGCCGGCCTTGCGATAAAATGAGCCGACGTAAAACGCGAGGTCATCGCCGCGTGCGGGGGTCACGCCGCTTTCCGTGAGGTCGCGCACTTCCTCGGCGAGTGGGGCGATCAACTCCTCCTCGGTAAAGGTTTTCTGCCCGACGAAATCCAGCTTGTCCCGTGCCTGCGCCTGCACGGTCTCGACCAGTAAACCTGCTCCCGGCAGTGCCCGCGAGATGCCATCCTGCGCCCACGCGCCCGCCGTGCAGCCCGCCAGCAAAAGTGCCGTGAGGCGCAGTGGAATGAAAATATGGAGGTGCGGCAAACTCACGGAGGTGGGGTCAACGGAAACGAATGAGGTATTTCAGCCGTCCTGTGAAGCCGCCTTCTGTACCGATATCGCCGGTGAGGTAAAGCTGATCGGTGAGCCGCACGCGGCTGCCGAACTGCTGGCCGCCGGTGCGACTGTCGAGCGCACCGAGTTCGATTTGGAAGCGGTCGGCGAAACTGCCGTTGCTCGTCTTGTCGAGATCGACCGCCGGGCCTTTGCCGCGCGGGAAAACTTTTCGGTAAAGCTGCTGCACCGCGATCATCGCCGCCTTGCTCGCGAGCACGTCCGCGTTGCCGGTCAGCTCGGCGGCGGTCGTCCCGGTGGCGAGGAGCGAGACGATGTCGGAGTAGGGGAGCGGCGGTTCGCTGCTGAGCTGGATCTCCGGCTCGCTGGCCTGGCCGTAGATGTAGGCGTGGACGAGGTAGTCGCGGGCCTGCGAGTCGGCCTGGATTTCGAGCGACGGCTGGAAGGGCGCGTCCTTGTTGAAATATATGAACCCGCGCGAAACGGAGAGCGTGCTGAAGGGCAGCGAGGCCTTGAATTCCTCGATGCGGATGCTGCCTTCGAGATAAGGCGCGAGGCCGGTGCCCGCGAGTTTCAGGTCGATTGCCGCCGCGCCGTTGGCGAGGTTGCCGCGGATCAGGAAGGAGTCGTTCGGCCGGGTCTTGATCGCGAGGTCGAACTTCCAGTCGCGCAGCGGGGCCTGAGGGAAGGAGACGCCTGTGTTCAGCTTGCGAGCGGATTTCGGCGCCGCTTTCGCCCGGCCAGGGAGCGCGATCGGTAGGATGTCGATCTCCTTGAAGAATCTACTGTGCGTGACGAAGACGGTGCCGCCGACGCTCGCCGCGGCGAGCGGTCCCGCGAGGCTGATGTCGGCATCGGCGCGCACCGTGATCGAGTCGTTGCGCAGCACGAGCACCTCGTCGGATTGCATCTTCAGGTCGAAGACCGGCTCGGTGAGCTTCGGCAGCTTGATCGTCCCGCCGAGCTTGAAGGTGCCGCCGCCGACTTCACCCTCGAAGGTATTGAACCTCAGCGTGTCGTCGGCAAAAGCGAGCCGGGCCTTGAACGCGCGGACGACCGGGACGTTCTCGTTGTTCATGCGCGCCTGCGCGAGATCGAGGACTGCGCTGCCGCTGAGTACGGGTTTCTCGACCGTGCCCGCGACCTTCACATCCAGCCCGAGTGTGCCGTCGATCTTGCGCACGGCGGGCGAGAGTTTGCTGACAACGGCGAGTGACGAAGGCGGAAGCTGAACGGAAAGACTGAGCGGCAGTGTCGGGTCGATCTTGGCGTTCTTGACCGTCGATTCGAGGTCGAGCGGGACCTGACCTTTGATGGTGAGCGGCTGCATCTGCGGCTGCCGGGCCGTGGCGTCGAGGGTCAGCTCCTTTTTGGAATAGTGCAGGTCGAGATCGAGGTCCGCCGGGTCGAGTCCAGCGACGGCCTTCGACTTGAGCTTGCGGCCTGCGACTTTTAAGTGCCCGAGCGGTTGGAGCAGGGTGCCGCCGGCGACGAGGTTGGCGCTGATCGTGCCGCTCACGGGGGAGGTTTCGCCGAAGCTGCCGAGGAGTTTATCGAGGTCGAGATTGGTCGCGTTGATGTTGGCCGCGATGCGGCGGTCCATCGGGATCGGCTGCTTCAGATTGTCGAGATCGAGCGGCAGGAAAATGTAGCCGGTGAGCACGCTGAGGCTGCCCTGCGCGAGGTTTATGTCTTTCAGCCGCAACTTGCCTTCCCTGATCTCCAGGCTGCTCGTGAAGCTGGTCGGTCCAGTGACGAATTTCAGCTCGGTGGATTGCGCGAAGCCCGGCCCGTAGAGGCCGGCGAGCTTGATCTCGCTGAGGTCAGTCTTGTCCACGCGGCCCTTGAGCAGTGCGAGGCTGAGCTGCCCGGAGTGATCCAGCGTCGGACGAAAGGGTGGCTTGACCGGCGCCGCCTCGCCTTTGCCATCCCAGCCGATATGCAGCTCGCCCGCGATGTTCTGCTTCGCACCCAGCACGGTCAGCAGCGGCTGAAAGGCGGAGAGATTCTGCACATCGAGGAGCAGCGTGCCCGTGTAGGGGAAGGGCGCCTCCATCCCGACCTCGCCCGTGAACGCGAACTGGTCCGTGGCGTTGAACTGCAGCGTGATCTGCTCGATCACGGCGCGATTGTCGGCGAAGTCGATCTTCGCCGCGAGTCGCTCGGCTTTGTAGTCGCCGAGTTGGAAATCACCACCGGCCAGCTTCAGGCCACCGTTCAGCGCCTCGTTCACCAGCTTGAAATTACCCCCGCCCTGCAACCGTCCGGTGAGCGCGGTGCCTTTCACTTTGAGGTCGAAGGCTTCGATCTTGGGCAGGTCGATGTTGAGCCTGGCGTCGAGCGGGGCTTTCGCGAGATCCCGGAAATCGCGCGGCACCCGATATGTCCCGTCGGCGGTGATCGCATTCTCCGCGCGCCGCACTTCGAGGGTGTGCAGCGTCACGAGGTCGTTCCGGTTTTCGACATCGAGGCGCACCGCATCGATGGCAAAATCCTGCGCCCGCGCGTTGGTGATGTCGGCGCGGATATGGCTGGTGAGGTCGTCGAAGGGCGCGCCACCCGCCGGGGCGACCCGCTTTTCCACCTGCACGCTCAGCTTCGCCGCCGCGACCTGGATTTTGGCGTTGGCCAGTGATTGCACGTCGAGCGCGAGGTCGGTCTTCAGCCAGCCCCCGCGCAGCGTGATCGGCCCGCCGCCCGCGATCGTCCCGGTGAAAGGCTCGGGCAGCATCGCGGTGAGCGTCGCGAGTTCGGGTGCGTCGATTTTCAGCACGGCGTCCACGTCGCTCATCGGAAAATCATTCACCGAGGCGGGAAGTCCCACGGTCGCGGTGAGGAGCACCGAGTTGTTTCCGGCGGCAAGGTTGACGCCTTTGACCGTGGCCGTGCCACTGTTGAACGCCGCGTCGAGTTCCACGCCGTCCACTTTCGCGGCGCCGAGACTCAGCGCCTCGATGCGGGCCGTGGCGGTGCCATTCCACGTGCGCGGTTTTTCCGGCTCGCCGGTGAAGAGCACCCCGAGTTTGGCGAGTTTCGCGACCGGCGGCTTGGGCGCGCCGAAGTACGCGGACGCAGCTTCGAGCGAGACATCCGCGGCGTCGATCTTCAGGGTCGTGTCGTAGCTCTTCGCGAGGTTT
This sequence comes from Chthoniobacterales bacterium, assembly GCA_038208565.1. GTDB lineage: Bacteria > Verrucomicrobiota > Verrucomicrobiia > Chthoniobacterales > Chthoniobacteraceae > Chthoniobacter. The sequence continues at coordinate 17,644 of JBBQYR010000069.1, read as the reverse complement.
TCGCCCTTGGCGTTGAGCTGACTGCCGGAGAGTGAAAGTCCGAGTGTTCCGCCGAAAACGCGCGCCTTGAGAAGCATCCCGCCCTTGTGTTGCGCCCGCCGCGAGGCGTCGAAATTCAGCTCATCCACGATCAGCTCCGGCGCGAGTTGCAGCCCCTTGATGAAGAAATTCCGCTCCGCGTAGGTCGTCTCCGCCGCGAGGTTTTCCCACACCGGCACGCCCGGAATCTGCAGCCGCGCGATGCGCAAGTGGCCGACCTTTTCCGGGTCAAGGAGCAGGTCGAAACCGGCGACTTGCGTGACGTTCTTCTGCGCCCGCACGGTGATATTGAAATTCTGGATGCGGACGCGGTCGGCGTAGGCCGCGGGTTGGCCAAGCAGATTGTTCAGGTCTTCGGCGAGCGCACGCTTCTGTTTGCGCTCGGGCTCGTTCTTGCTCGGCAGGGCGTCGATCTCCAGATGCGCGTTCAGCACCTCGTAACGCTGCACAAACTCCCCGATCCCGTGCTTCACGAGCATCGGCACGCTGTAGTCGAAGCGCACTTTTTCGATCTCGATGCGCCGCACCGGGCTGGGCCCCGACCCCGTCGGCAGCGCGCGGATGTTCGCAATCGTCAGGTTGGTGAAGATCGATCCCGAGAAAGCGACGTCCAGTTTCACATTCTGCCGCGCGGCGACCTGGATGAGCAGCAGGCGCACGCCGGTGTGAAACAGCGGGCGGTGAAAGATCGCCACCACGACAAGCATCAGAGCAAACCAGCGCAGCGCGCGACGAAACCAGCCGCGCCTTGGTGGGGCGGGGGAGGGCGTCGTGGTGGGTTCCGGCATTGGCGGCATAGGCTAGCGGTCTCAGATTCGTCTGCAAGACGGCGAGAGGTTGTCACAGACAAATCTTTGCCACTACAGTCCCGCGCGATGACCCGCTTCCAAACCTTCACCCGCCGCGCGGCGCCGATCTTCCGGCTCTGGCTGGTGAAACGCTGGCAGATCGTCTGGCGGGCACTGGTGAAGTTCGACGAGACCGATGGCGAGCAGCGCGCGGCGTCCTTCGCCTACTACGCTTTTTTCGCGATGTTCCCGCTCATCCTGCTGTTTATCACGCTCGGGACGACTTTCCTCGGCGACAAGGAGACCGCGTCTTCCACGATCATCGCCTACGTCTCGAAATACATGCCGCTCGAGTCGCAGGACGCGAACGTGGTCATCAGCACGATCGATGGCGTCGTCCGGTCGCGGAAAAGCGCGGGTTTGATCGCCTTCGCCGTGCTCGTCTGGAGCGCGCTTCGTTTCTTCCAGGCACTCGTCCATGGGGTGAATCGCGCCTGGGGCACCAAGGAATACTCGTGGTGGCGCCTGCCGATCAAAAACCTGCTCATGACCGGGATCCTCGCCAGCGCCCTGCTGCTCGGCGTCGTCGCGCCGAACATCCTCCGACAGATCGAACTGCTGTATTGGAAACACTCCCGCGAGGTCGGCCTCGACTTCGGATTCGTCTGGTATCTTTTTGAATTCGCCAAGCTCGCCATCCCGCTGCTCGTCCTTTTTTACGGCATGAGCATGTTTTACAAATTCGCCCCGCGTCGCCGGACCAGCTTTCGCGAAGTCTGGACTGCCGCGCTTTTCGCCACCGCTTCATTGGAAATCCTCCAACGACTTTTCACGCTCTACACCAAAAACATCGGCCAGTTCAACGCGCTCTACGGCACCTTCGGCAGCGTCGTGGCGTTGCTCCTGTGGATCTACCTCTCGGGCTCCATCATCATTCTCGGCGGCTGTCTCGCGGCGGCGAAATACGAGATCGAGATGAGTCTGACCGACCAGGCGGAATCGAACCGGGCGCGCGACTAAATGGAACCTCCCACTTCACCCCCACCACCGCCGGCGCCTCCGCGGCGCCGGGCGGAACTCCACGAACTCCTCGCCCTGCTCAGCTACGTGAAGCCGTGGCGCGGGCGCTTCGCGGTGGCCATGATCGCGCTCGTCGTCTCCATGAGCTTCGGCCTGCTTTTTCCGCTTCTCGTCGGGCGGCTCATGGATGTCGCCATTCCCACGGCCGCCGCGCCCTCCCTCGCCGGGTGGCATCCCACGCTGAACACCGTCGCGCTGCTCCTCGTCGGCACGCTCGCCATCCAGGCCGCGCTCACTTTTTTCTACTCCTACACGTTTAATTTCGTCGGGGAAAATGCCGTCGTCCGGGTGCGCGAGCGGCTCTATCGCACGCTCGTCACACTGCCGATGAAGTTCTTCGGCGAGCATCGTGTCGGCGAACTCGCGAGCCGCCTTTCCAATGACCTCACGCTGCTCGTCGATACCCTGACCGGCACCATTCCGCAGGCGCTACGGCAGACCATGATGCTCCTCGGCGGTGTGGTCGCGATCGTCATCATCTCGCCACGGCTCTCGCTGGTCATGATCTCCACGTTTCCCGTGCTCATGCTCGTCGCGGTTTTCCTCGGTCGGAAAGTACGCCGCCTTTCCCGCGAGGCGCAGGATCGGCTGGCCGAAAGCGCCACGGTCGTCGAGGAAACGCTCCAGGGCATCGCCAATGTCAAAGCCTTCACCAACGAGGGCTACGAAGTCGGTCGCTACCGCGCCGGGCTGCATGCGTATCTCGAGACCACGCTCCGTGGTGTGCGCCGCCGCGCTGGGCTCGTGTCGTTCATCATTCTCGGCATCTTCGGCTCGATCACGCTCGTCATGTGGTACGGCGCCACACTCATGCAAGCCGGCCAGATCAGCCACGGTCAGCTCACCACTTTCACGCTCTACACGCTCTTCGTCGGTGGTGGCGTATCGTCCTTTGCCGAAGTCTTCAGCCAGGTGCAGCGCACCCTCGGCGCCAATGAACGCGTCCGCGAATTGCTCGAGGAAACACCCGAACTTTCCGCCGAGAGCACCAGCCCGGCCCAGCGCCTGCGCGGCGCGGTCCGCTTCGAGGACGTCAGCTTCAGCTATCCGTCGCGCGCCGACCTGCCCGTGCTCCGCGGCCTCTCGCTCGAAGCCCGCATCGGCGAGAAAATCGCGCTCGTCGGCCCGAGCGGCGCGGGCAAATCCACGATCGTCTCGCTGCTCCTGCGCTTCTACGAACCCGGCTCCGGGCGCATTTTGCTCGATGGCGCAGATGCCCGCACGCTCGACCTCGCCGCGGTCCGCGGAAACATGGCCATCGTCCCGCAGGAGGTGCTGCTCTTCGGCGGCAGCATCCGCGATAATATCGCCTACGGCCACCCCGGCGCGACCGAGGAGGAAATCCTCGCTGCCTCGCAGCGCGCCCATTGCCACGAGTTCATCACGCGTTTTCCGGAAGGCTACGCCACGCTCGTCGGCGAACGCGGCGTGAAGCTCAGCGGCGGACAGCGCCAGCGTATTGCCATCGCCCGCGCGCTGCTCAAGGACCCCGCCATCCTAATTCTCGATGAAGCAACCAGCGCGCTCGACAGCGAGAGCGAAGCGCTCATCCAGGAAGCGCTCGCCGAACTCCTCCGCGGTCGCACCGCCTTCATCATCGCGCACCGCCTCAGCACCGTGCGGCAGTGCGATCGCATCTGCGTCATCGAAGACGGCGCACTGGTCGAAAGCGGCACGCACGCCGAACTCATGGCCCGCCCCGAAGGCACCTACCGCCGCCTCGCCGAGTTGCAATTCAGCGCCGGGACGTAGCGAAGAATTGGTCTAACGCTGCGCGGCGGGAGCGGGGATTTTCTTGAAGCGCTGCGTCAGTTCGACGAGCGGACCTTCCACGCCGAGGCGCTCGAGGCTGCTCGCTCCGACGAAGCCGACGCAGTCGGTGTGCTGGTTCACGTAGGCCGCGTCGTCGGGCGTGGCGATGGGGCCGCCGTGGCTGAGGAAGTAGATGTCTTTGCGCCCGCTGCTCCGCGCGCCTTCGATGATCGCGCTGGTGCGACGCACCGCGTCGTCCATGGAGACGACCGCGCTGGTCACGCCGATCGAGCCGCCGACGGTGGTGCCGACGTGCGCGATGATGGCGTCCGCGCCGACATCGGCCATGGCTTTCGCCTCGTCCGCGGTAGCGACATAGACGATGGTGAAGAGGTCCATGCGCCGCGCGAGGCCGATCATGTCGATCTCCTTCTGCACGCTCATGCCGGTCTCCTCGAGGACGCGCCGGAAGTGGCCGTCGATGATCGTGTGCGTGGGAAAATTGTTCACGCCGCTGAAGCCCATGTCCTTCACTTTGCCGAGCCAATGCCACATGCGGCGGCGCGGGTCGGTGGCGTGGACGCCGCAGATCACGGGGATTTCTTCGACGGTCGGCAGGACTTCATATTCGCCGATGTCCATGGCGACCTGATTGGCGTCGTCGTAGGCCATGAGGCCGCAGGTCGAGCCGTGGCCGCTCATGCGGAAGCGCCCGGAGTTGTAGATGATCAGCAGGTCGGCGCCGCCTTTCTCGATGAACTTGGCGCTGATGCCGGTGCCGGCGCCGGCGGCGATGAGGGGTTCGCCTTTGGCGAGCGCGGCGTCGAGGCGGTCGCGGACTTCTTGGCGTGTGTAGGGGTTTCCTTTTCCGGTCCAGGGGTTGGGCATAATGGGGAATTACTGATTGAAGATTGCTGAATTCTGATTGGAGACGAAGGGCTGGCGAGGGGAAAGGGTTTGTGCGTTTTTGATAGCGGGTGGTGGGTTGGGCTTGAGCCGCGGAGGCGCGGAGATGGGAAGGGGGAGAACGGATTGTTTTTTTCTGACATTCTGAAATCTCCGCGCCTCCGCGCGTCCGCGGTTTTTTCATGCCGCCGATGCTGTGGGAATCTCGCTTTGCCCCCGCGCATAGCGCGTGCTACGCCTTGTCATTCATGTTCATCACAGGCGCTCACAGCCTTCTTCTCCCCGGCGTTTTCCTCGCCGCGGCGAAGGTGACCCTCGATTCCTGGCAACTCAGCTTTTTCGGAGCAGCGGCGCTCTTCGTGGCGTTGACCGCGTGGCACGGTTGGCGACTCGGGCTGATCCGGCAGGCGATCAACATCCTCGCGCTCGTCGCCGCCTACGTGATCGGTTACTTCGGCGGCGGCGCGATCGGGCCGCTGCTGCGCCAGTTTCTGGATATTCCCGGGGGCGTGCTCGCGGTGCTCGGGGCGGTGAGCCTCGGGCTGGTGATCTATGTCTGCATCATCCTGATCGGGGCGATTGCTTTTAAGAAAACTTCCCAGCAGAGCATCGGGCTGGTGAAGCTCGGCTACGGACTCTCGGGGGCGTTCTGCGGAGCGTTGTATGGCATCTTCCTCGTCTGGATCATGATCCTCGCCATCCGCCTGCTCGGGAGCGTGGCCGAGACGCAGATCGCAGTGACGAAAAATCCCCACCTGAATCTCGGTGGCCAAGCGCCGACGCCCACCCCTTCACCCACGCCGCCGAGCGCGATGATCCGCGGCCTTGCGCACATGAAGCACTCGCTGGAGCAAGGCGCGGCGGGCGCGGTAGTCCAGCAGGTCGATCCGATTCCGGGCACGCTCTACAGCATTCTCCACAAGCTCGGCGTCATGGTGGCCGACGAGAGGAAGGTGGACCTTTTTCTCTCCTATCCGGGCGTGAAGCCGCTGCTCGATCATCCGAAGATCGCCGCGCTGCAGAATGATCCCGACATCACGCGGGACATCCTCCAGCGGAACTATCTCGGCCTGATCCGAAATCGCCGGATCATCGCCGCCGCAAACGACACGGAGATCGGGGAACTAATGCGGAAGTTCGAATTCGAGAAGGCGCTCGATCATGCGATCCGCGAGCCAGAGAAGGACACGGCCAGGAGCGAGCGGCGCCGGTAAGATTTTCCTCGCCTCGGTTCGGCGTTCCGCCTTCATCCTTTCCGCCTTCCAGATGAACTACGTCCCGACCATCGGCCTCGAAGTCCACGTGCAGCTCAAGACGCGCAGCAAGATGTTTTGCGGCTGTCCCGTGGAGTTCGGCGCGCCGCCGAATTCGCACACTTGTCCCGTCTGCCTCGGTTACCCCGGAGCGCTGCCGGTGATGAACGGCGAAGCGCTGAAAATGAGCGCGCTCACCGGCCTCATGCTCGGCTGCGCCGTGCCGGACATCTGCAAGTTCGACCGGAAGAATTATTTCTACCCGGACATGCCGAAGAACTACCAGATCACGCAGTTTGACCAGCCGATCTGCCTGGGTGGCGCGGTGCCGCTGCATGACTTTGCCTATCCGAAGGACGTGCAGAAGAGCATCAGGAACCCCGGCAAGGCGGTGCGGCTCACGCGCATTCATCTCGAAGAGGACGTCGCCAAGTCGCAGCACTTCGAGACGAGCACCGGCATCGACTTCAACCGCGCGGGCACGCCGCTGATGGAGATCGTGAGTGAGCCAGAAATCGAGACGCCCGAGGAAGCCTTCGCCTATCTCACGGCACTCCAGCAGATCCTCATCTACGGCGGCGTGAGCGATGCTGACATGGAGAAGGGCCAGCTTCGTTGCGACTGCAACGTGAGCGTGCGGCCCGAGGGCACGACCGAACTCGGCGTGAAGATCGAGATCAAAAACATGAACTCGATCAGCGGTGTGCGGCGGGCGCTGGCCTACGAGATCGAGCGGCAAACCGCGGCGGTGCAGCGCGGCGAGAAGCTCATCCAGTCCACGCGCCGCTGGGACGACGATTCGGGCCAGACTTTCCAGATGCGCGTGAAGGAGTCGTCGCACGATTACCGCTACTTTCCCGATCCCGATCTGCTCCCCGTGGATACGCGCGTCTTCATGGATGAAGTCCGCACCAAGCGCCCGGAACTGCCCGGCGAAAAGCGCGACCGCTTCGAGCACGACTTCGGCGTGACTCCTTACGACGCCAGCGTGCTGGCCAGCGAACACGCCCTCGCGGAGTATTTCGACATGGCGGCCAAAGGCGCGCGCAAACCGAAAAACGTCGCCAACTGGATCATCAACGACCTGCTCAGCGCGCTGACTGCTGCGGAGAAGACGATCGCCAATTGTCCGATCTCCGCGCACGCTCTCGACGAGCTCGTGAACCTGATCGACGACGGCAAGATCAACGGCAAGCAGGGCAAGGAGGTCTTTGCGGAGATGTTCGCCACGGGCCGTGGTGCGGAGGAGATCGTGAAGGAGAAAGGCCTCGAGCAGATGAGCGACACCGGCGCGCTCGAGGCCATGTGCGAACAGGCGATCGCCGCGAGTCCCAAGGCTGTGGCCGAATACAAAGCTGGCAAAGCGCAGGCGATCAACTCTATCAAAGGGCAGGTGATGAAACTCTCCCAAGGTAAAGCCAACCCGCAGCTCATCGGGGAGATCATCGCCCGCAAGCTCGCCGAATAATCCCCATGAAAGCCCCGCTGTCTGCCGTGCTCGCCGTCTGTCTCACGCTCGCCCTTCCGACGATGGCGGCGGAGAAAAAAACGAAGAAACCCGCGGGCAAGCCGAGCACGCTCCCGCCCAAGTCGCCGATGATCGTGGTCCCGGCGCCGACCGATCCGGCGGTGACGACGGGCGAGGCGCCGAAGCTCATCACCAGCGAAATGAGCGGCAAGGACCTGCAATTTTTCACGGCGGCGGTGGAAGCCGGGCGGGTGCAGGCGTATCTCGTGGAGCTCCTCACGACCAAGGCGGAATCCGAGCAGATCAAGGCGCTCGGCAGCGCGCTTTCCTCTACGCAGGAGCAGGAGAACAAACAGATCACCCGCCTCGCCGGAGTGAAGGGTTGGAAGGTTTCGACCGAGCCGACTGCCGCGCAAAAATCGATCGGCGCCGCGCTCGAAAAAGAGACGGGCTCGCACTTCGACAAGGCCGTGATGGACAAAGTCGCGGCGGCCAGCCAGCAGGCGGTGAGCGCTTATGAGGCGGCTGCGCAATCGACCGACACGGAGATCAAAATCTTCGCCGAGCAAATGCTGCCGCTGGCGCAGGAGAAGTTGCGGCTCGTGGAAAAAATGACGGGTGCTGGCAAGGCCGCCGGGCAGCTTTTCCGCACGGGTGCGCCGCCGAAGCCGGCGACGAGCGCGGTCGGTGGAGCGACCCCGAAGCCGGTGCCGCCGCCGATTACCAAGTAGTCGCCGCCGGCTTCGCGCCGCGGATCAATGCGACTTCTTTTTGCCGTGGCTATGGCCGGCGTGTCCGGAGCTGCAGCATTCTTTGGAAGGCGCAGTGCAGGAGCCGTCGGCGGCGCAGCAGGACTTTTTCTTGGAGCCGCTCATGGGGCACGAGGCGCACGAGGAGAAGATGAGCATGGCAGCGCCAGCGAGGAGGAGAGTGAGGGATTTCATGAGGTGGATGGTTGGGGTTAGTTTTGTGGGATGAGGTTGAGCGTGTAGTAGGCCGATGGATGAAGCAATTTCGTTCCCGTCGCTGAAGTGACTCCGGGCAGATGCATCTCATGCACGTGACCCTCGACGAGACCATCGACGACGAGCCGCGCGCTGCGGCCGTCTTTCGCGACCGCCACGCTTTTCACCGTGGGCGTGGTTTCATCGACCTTCGGGCTGCCGTAGCTCGACTGGTAGATGTGCGTGTAAGCCTTGATCGTGTAGGAGGCGGGATCGGCCGCCGTGTTAGGATCGATCGGCGCGGTGAAGGTGAACTCGAAGCCGTCCGGTTTGGCGCGCATCTCGTGAATCTCGAATGGCGCCTGGCCCGTCCAGATGAGGCGCTGCAGGGCAAAGGGTTTGCCGCCGCGCGCGCCCCAGCCGCGATCCGTGCCATAGACGAACATCGAGGAGTCGTCCGCAAATTCGAGCGCGAGGTTGCCGGAGTCGAAGCCCTGGCGAAATGGAAAACACGCGCCTTGGTAACGCCCGTTTACCTTCTCCAAAAAGACGCGCATGATCGTGCTGTGGCATTGATCGGCGACGAACATCTGCCCGGCGAACGGCCCGAATTTTCCGCCCGTCGTATCTGCCACGAGGCCGCTCGCCGACTGCCCCATCTCCGGGTAGGGGAACATGATCGCGGGCGGGATGAGATCGGGAATGCGCTTCACTTCCTCGTGCATCCGGCTGCCGCTTTTCGGCTCCTCCGGCTTCTTCAAACCTGCCGCCACGATGGCGTCTTTCGTCGCCGGTTCGTCGAACCATTTCAGCCCCCCGGGATGTCCGACGAACGAGCCCGGCCGCAGTTCCTTAAGCGCGCAGGCGCCATTCCACGGGCCCTGATTGTCGGTGTAAAACATCACGCCTTCCGCGTTCATGCCGATGCCGCCGGGCGAGCGCAGGCCGTCGGTCGTGGGTAGCCATTTGCCGTCGGGCGTGAGGCGCATCGCCCAGCCGCGGTAGGCGTTGTTGCTGTTGAAGGAACCGGTCAGACAGAGCGCCACCCAGAGGTTGCCTTCCTTGTCGAACTTCGAGCCAAACGCGTACTCGTGATAGTCGCCATCGATGCCCCACGGATCGCCGACCGTCTCGAAAACGTCCGCGCGTCCGTCGCCGTCCGTGTCCTTCATCCGCGTCTCCTCGCCGCGCTGCGTGGCGTAGAGCCAGCCGTCCTTGCTCGCGAGACCGAGCACTTCGTGGAGGCCGCTGGCGAAGCGCGTGAACTTGAGGTTCGCCGGCGGATCCTGGAGCGTGTTGTCGATCGTGTAGATGTCGCCCTGGCGCGAAGCCGCGGCGAGTCGGCCCTGGCCGAGCCATTGCAGCGCGCCCGCTTCGATCGAGATGCCTTCCGGGATGGGGAGCGTGACGATGCGGTAGTATTCCGCTTCGGCACTTTGCAGATTTGGATTGGCCTTCGGTTTGGTTTCGGCGGCGTGCGCGAGGGTGAAGGTGAGCGCGGCACCGAGGAGCGTGGGGAGCAGTTTCATGGGGCGAATTACCAGGAGATTTCTTGGACGATCTTGGCTTCCTGCCCGACGAATGTGATGGGCACGAGCAACTCGGTTTTTCCATCCTGCACCCGCAGGAAGGGTTTGGTGCCGGGGAATTTCATCGTCACTTTTTCGGCGACGAGAAACGCCCCGTCATTCTCGACGATCTTGTCGGCGATGGCGGCGCGGAAGTAGAGGTTCCGCGACGCTTTGTCGGCCCGTAGCGTGATCGTGCGTTTGATGCCCGGATCATCCTTTTGTGTGAAGGCGACGGGGTAATCCTCGACCGTCAGCCCGCTCCACGAGTAGCGGAAAGTGGGCCGCTGCTGTTTGTCGAAGGTGTAGCCAAGAAACTGCCAGCCTGCACCTTTGCCGGATGCCGCGGGCCAGGCGGCGCTCTCGCTTTCGAGCACGGCAAATGGCGCGCCCGGCGGGCCGGCGACGACCGAGATGCCGAGCGGTTTTTGATAACCCTGCCCACGGCCGGTCCGGTGTTTGGCAGCGTCGATGAACGAGCCCTGCCAGATCAGCGCGAGCCGCTGTTCGTTCGCGTCGAAAGCGAGGTTTGCTTTCTCCGGGTAACCGACGCCGATGGCGCGCGAGCCGGCGCCTTCGATGAAGTTGCGGTAGATGATCGGCTCCTTGTCGGCCACGAGTTCCTGCTGGCCCTGCACAAGGCCGGGTGGCAGGTCGGTGAAATTTTTCCGCGCGAGATAACTCCAGACCGCGAAGATCTGTTTTTCGGGATCACCGGCGAGCACCTCTTTGTTCGTCGCCACGCCTCCCGGCCAGAACGACGGCATCCGCGTGCCGGGTCGGAGCGATTGCGGGTCGAGCAGGTAACGTCGGAACCAGTCCCACTTCAGCCGCTGTCCGACCGTCGCGAGATCGAGCGCGGGGACGCCGAGCGATTTGTTGCCGTCGAGATTGTGGCAGGCGATGCAGGTCAGGCCGCCGACGCCGATGAGCTTGCGACCAAATTTGTTGGCGTCGCTCGCGACGCCGGGCGCGAAGACATCCGGCTGCGGCAGCGCCTCGGGCTTCTCGTCGGCTTTGGCAAAAAGCTCGGGTAGATGACCGACGTTCTTTTCCCCGTACTGCGGCATGCGCGTGGCCATGTACGGCCGGGCCGCGCCACCTTCCACGAGCACCGTCTTGATCCACTCGGGACGCAGTTTCGCGCCGACGCCGTGGAGCGTGGGCGGGATGCGGCCCTCGTCGCCGAGGTCCACTTCGCCGAGGCCGGTGAAATAGTCGCGGCGCAATCCCTCGGCACCGCCGCGGCGTTCGCGGCCGTGGCAGGCGTAGCAATTCATCGTCGTCAGGGTGCGCGTGATTTGCTGCTCGGGCGTGAGCGCTTCGTTCCATGCAGCCTGGTTGCCGAGCTGCGCGAGAATCACCACGCGCTGCCGGTCGGTGATCTCGAATTTTGGGATGCCCGGTTTTGCTTTCGCCGAAAGACACCCGGCGGGCTGGCGCCCGTTGAGTTGCGCGAGCGCCTTTGCTTTCGTGCCGGGCGCATCGATCTGGTGGCACGACGCGCAGTTCAAGCTGCCGAAGAGTTCCTTGCCCTTCGCGGCCTTGGCCGGATCGAGCGCGAACGCCACTTCGCCGACCGGGCGCACGGCCTGCGCTTCATGCGCCAGCACCTTGGGCTCGATGGCGCGTTTGCCAAAGCCCGGCCCTTTCCACTGCACCCCGAGCGCGACATTGCCGCCACCGTCGAAATAGACCACGCGGATCGTGTGTTCGCCGGTGGTGAGCTTGATCTTCCCGCTGCGCTCCTGCTCGGGATGGATGCCACCGTTTTCCACGACGAGCTTTTCATCGATGTAGAGCCGGGAGCCGTCGTCGGACTTCGTGAAGAACTCGTATTCACCTTCCTTGGCGATCGTGATGATCCCGTGGAAGCGCAGGGCGATGTCGTTTTTGCGCTCGGCCACGGCGAGGGAGATCGTTTCGGTGCTGCCGGAGGTTTTCGGCTTGAGACGATCAAACTCGGGCAACTCCGGCAGGTCGGCTTCGTAGTAGTCGTAAGCGAGGCCGGGGAGGCGCTGGGCGGCGCCGCTTGGTTGTTGGGCGCGGAGCAGGTAGGCGGCAATGGCGCGCGCTTCGCCCTCGGTGAGCTTCGAGCCGGGCATGCGACCGCCGGGGCGGGACTTGAGCGGATCGCGGAGGAAGCCGGCGAGCGCGCTGATCGTGTATTTTTTCTCCAGCGCGCCGAGCGGCACCGCGGTCTTTTGCCAGGCCGCGAGTTGCGCTTTCACCTCGGCACTCGCCGCCGCGCCCGCCGGTGGCTCCGTCGGCGCATGGCAGGCCACACAGCCGACGGTGTGATAGAGCGTCTTGCCGATATTGATCGCCGCGAGGCCTGAGCCGACGGGCTGCTCCGTCGTCTCGCCGCGCAGCGAAATGAGGTAGTGCGTGAGCGCGTCCGCGGCTTCGGCTTTGGCCGGCGCTTCCAGTCCGGCGAGCACATCGGGCATGAGCGTTCCGGGCTGCGTCGCCTGTGGGTTGGTGAGAAATTCGGTCAGCCAATGCGGCGTCACGCGAACCCCGTTTTTCGCGTCGAGCCGGGGCGACGGACGCGAGGCGAGGCGGGCTTTGAGCGGGCCAGGTGCGTCGTGGCAGGCGACGCAATTCATCTCGCTGATCAGGATTTCACCCGGATCGACGGCGTGCGCCGCGCTGGTAGCGACCAGCGCCGCCGCAGCGGACAGCAAAAAACGGGAGACTCGAAACGGGCGGGCGGAGGCAGGGCGGGAGGACATTGGGAAAGCGCGACGTGCATAACCCGCTTCGCCCGGCGTTGCCTAGCGGATGTTTTGGAATTTCTCGCCGCGCTATTCGATCCGCGTGGCCATGGCCTGCGCTTGCAGGCAGAGCTCGGCGGCGAGGAAGGCGTGCTCCTGCGTCATCGCGTTCTCGGTGCGGTTCAGGCAGTCGAGGATGAGCTGACCAAAGAACGGGTAGCCCACTTCGCCGTGGCAGCGGATGTGATGCTCGCCCTTTTGATCGACGAGGTAGAGCTGGTCGCCCTGCGTTTCGCGGGCCACGTCCACGTATTTGCGCAGCTCGATATAGCCGGCAGTGCCGAGGATGAAGGCGCGGCCATCGCCCCACGTGCTGAGTCCATCGGGATTTAGCCAATCAATGCGGATGTAATTCGTCGCGTGGTTGTCGGCGACGAGGTTGGCCTCACCCCAGTCCTCGAATTCCGGATACTGCTTGTGATGATAGTTCGCGACCTGCGCGTGTACGACTTTCGCGCTCTTCGCGCCGCTCCAGGAAAGGAACTGCTCGAAATGGTGCGAGCCGATGTCGGCGAGGATTCCGCCGGTTTTCTCCTGCGACCAAAACCACGGCGGTCGGCTCGCCGGCGAGCTGCGATGCGGCCCGAGGCCTGCCACCTGCACCACGCGCCCGATCGCGCCTTGCTCGATGAGTTGCCCGGCGCGCACTGCGCACTCCACATGCAAGCGCTCGCTGAAATAGACCATGTACTTCTTCCTCGTCTCCGCGACCTTGGCCCGCGCCGCGGCGAGCTGATCGAGCGTGGTGAAGGGCGTCTTATCCGTAAAGTAATCCTTGCCTGCATCCATCACGCGCAGGCCGAGCGGGCCGCGTTCGTTCGGGATCGCGGCGGCGGCGACCAGCTTGATCTCCGGCTTTTCCAGCACGGCGTCGATGCTCGTGAGTGGCTCGACTCCCGAGAAGGTCTTGCAAAATTTGTCCACCTTTACGGGGTCCGGATCGAAGACGTATTTCAGCTCGCCACCGGCTTCGATAAGACCTTTGCACTGGCCGTAGATGTGGCCGTGATCGAGCGCGACCGCGGCGAAAGGGAACGCGCCTGTTTCCACCACCGGCGAGGGTTTGCCCTCGGGGGCGTAGTTCATTCCGTCGGATTTTTGATGAGCCATAGGGCCGAAAAAAGTGCCGCGCCCAGAGGCAACTGTCGAGCGTCGATTGCCCCCTCCACGTCATCCTGAGCGCAGCGAAGGACCTCTGATCTCTGGCTTTCCTCACCAGCAAGGCGGCAGATGCCGGAACGAAGTCACAGGTCCTTCGCTACGCTCAGGATGACGGCACTTTCCTCACCAGCCCACGGCCTGCCGCGCAGCCGCCGCTTGACGCCGCGCGCATTCGCCGCTGCCATCGTGGCATGCGTTTCCTCCACTGGCTCCCGCTCCTCCTCGTCGCCGCTTCCGCACAGGCGCTCTCGCCGCGGGAACTCGATTCCGTCGGTCGCCGTGTCTGGCAAAACGAATGCGGCGGCACCCGCGAGGGGCTGACCTCCTGGAACACCGGCGAGAACTTCGCCTCCCTCGGGATCGGCCATTTCATCTGGTATCCGAAAGGCGTGAACGGCCCGTTCGACGAGAGCTTCCCCTCGCTTGTGAAATTCCTCGCCGCGAACGGCGCGAAGACCCCCGACTGGCTCGCGGGCGACTGCCCCTGGAACACCCGCGCCGAATTCCTCGCTGCCGCCAAAGGCGAAAAGCTCAGCGCCCTGCGCGACCTGCTCGCCAGCACCGTCTCGCTTCAGGCGCGCTTCCTCGCGCAGCGCATGGAGGCTGCGCTGCCGAAGATGCTCGCTGCTGCGCCCGCGGGTGAGCGGGAAAAAATCCGCGCCAACTACCAGCACCTCGCCGGGACTTCCGCCGGCACCTTTGCTCTCATCGACTACGTGAACTTCAAAGGCGAGGGGACCAAGGACACCGAACGCTACCAGGGCGAAGGCTGGGGAATGCTCCAGGTGCTCGCCGGGATGAATGGCAGCGACGCCGCAGCCTTCGGGCGCAGCGCCGACGAAGTCCTCACCCGCCGCGTGCGCCATGCGCCGCCCGAACGCAACGAGGCGCGCTGGCTGCCCGGCTGGAAAAACCGCGTCCGCGCCTACGCTCAGTAAAGAAATCTCTCGCCGGTCCCCCCACATTAACGCTAGTTCACACAGGTAAATGATTCGTCGAGACTACCTTATTGTCGGAGCGGGCGCCGGTGGCATCAGTGCGTGCGAGGGAGTCCGCGAGCACGACAAGAAGGGCACGATCATGCTCGTGGGCAATGAAATCGCCGCGCCCTATCAGCGCCCGCTGCTTATCAAAACGCTCCTCCGCAAGACGCCCGGCGCCACGGACAAGCTCACCGTCCACGACAGCGCGTGGTTTGAGAAGCAGCACATCGACCTGCGGCTCGATACCATGGTCACGCAGTTCAATATCGAGCGCCGCCTCGCCGTGCTCGGCAACGGGCAGGCCGTCGAATTCCGCAAGGCGCTCCTCGCCACCGGCAGCCGCGCGCGCCGGCTCCCGGTCGCCGGGGCGAATCTCGGCAACGTCTTCTACCTCCGCACGCTCCGCGACGTGCTCGCGCTCCGCGAGATCGCCGAGAGTGAACACCAGATCGTCATCATCGGCGGCGGTTACATCGCACTCGAGACCGCGGCCCTGCTCGCGCAATTGCCCAAGGCCCACGTCACCCTCATGCACCGCAACCCCGCGCTCTGGTCGCGCATGCTCGGCCCGGGACTCGGCGCCTGGCTCGCCGAACAGCTCGCCGCGCACGGCATCAAGCTCCTCCTCGGCGAATCGCTCAATGGCTTCGAAGGCCGCACCGTGCTCAAGAACGTGCAGACCAAAAGCGGGCAACGTTTCGCCGCCGGACTCGCCGTCGTCGCCCTCGGCGCCGAGCCCAATCTCGGCCTCGTGGCTAACACCCCGCTTTCCTACCCGCACGGCACGCCGGTCAATGAATACCTCGAGACCGACGAGAAGGGGATCTTCGCCGCGGGCGACATCGCCTCGTATCCCGACAAGATCCTCGGTGGCGTGCGCCGCCTCGACCACTGGGACGCCGCCGTCGCGCAAGGCCGCGTCGCCGGGGCCAACATGACCGGCAAGAAGCGCATCAAGTTCGAATACATCCCGCACGCCGCGAGCACGATCTTCGACCTGCACTTCGACCTCCTCGGCGACTTCTCCCGCCCGCCCACGCGCGTCGAAGTCGAGGGCGACCCGGCGAAGAAGAAATTCATCGTCCGCAGCTACCAGCTCCAGGCGCTCATGGGCGTCGCGCTGTGCAACCACTCGCCGGAGAAAGTGGAAGCCGCCAAGACGCAGCTCCGCGAATGGCCGCGGGGCAAGAAGACCGAGGCGAGCTGACGCCGCTGGCGTTGCCGCGGCGGCAGTTTCCGCTCGCGGTGCCGGTGAGCGCCTGCTAACAACCGGCTCGTCATGCCGGAAGATCCATCGACGCCCACCCCTGATCCGTCTGCCCACGACCCGCGCGGCCGACCCGTCGGCTCGGCTTTTGCCGGCGAAACCACACGCTCGATGTCGGAGCCACCGCTCGCGGGCGACGAGACCGTCCTCACTCCCGGCACGCGGTTCGAGACCGTGGGCGACTTCGAGATCATCTCCAAGCTCGGGCAGGGGGGCATGGGCGCCGTCTATCGGGCGCGGCAGCGTTCGCTCGATCGGCAGATCGCGCTGAAGATCCTCCCGCCGACGCTCGAGGCCGATGCGGATTTCGTCACCCGCTTCCAGCGCGAAGCCCGCCTCGCCGCGAGCCTGAACCACGCGAACCTCGTGAAGGTCTATGCCTCGGGCGAAGCCGACGGCACCCACTACATCGCCATGGAACTCATCGAGGGAGAGACCCTCGGCGACTGGCTGAAGCGCGGCGTCCTCCCGCCGATCGAGGCCCTGCGGATCTGCGGCGATGTCGCCCGCGCCCTCGCCCACGGCTGGCAGCGCGCCCAACTTATCCATCGCGATATCAAGCCCGGGAACATCTTCCTCTCCATCCACGGGGAGGTGAAAGTCGGCGACCTCGGCCTCGCGAAATCGATGGGTGGTGACACCACCGGCCTCACCCAGACGGGCACGGCCATGGGCACGCCGCACTACATCAGCCCCGAGCAAGCCCGCGGGGAGAAGGACCTCGATTTCCGCGCCGACATCTACTCGCTCGGCTGCACCCTTTACCAGATGCTCACCGGCCAGACGCCCTACCGCGGTGGCGACCCGATGAGCGTCATGCTCCAGCACATCAATTCGCCGCCCCCCGCGATCCTCAAGGCCTGGCCGCAATGCCCGATCCCGGTCGCCCGGCTCGTCGGCAAAATGCTCAAGAAGGCCAAGCGCGAGCGCCACGCCAGCTACGAGGAACTGCTCAACAACATCGAAAGTGTCCGCGCGCTCTACGAACCCAGTTCGGCCACACCGCCCGCCGCCGCCGACCGATCCCGCGGCGACCCTCCTACAAGACCCCCCGACCCCCCGCACCGCTTCCGCCACCTTCGCCGCGCCGCCGAAATCGAAGGCCCCGCTCTACGGCATGCTCGCGGCGGGCGTGGTGGTGCTCGGGGTCGTTACCATTCTCGTCTGGCCGAAGGAGGAAAAGCTGTCCAAGGCCCAGATCTACGCGCGGGAGCTGGAGGCGCAACGGACCGCTGGGGGCGCCGCCAAAGCTACTGGGCCGGCGGTTCCCGCAGCGGCTGAAGCAGCGGGCACGTCTCCCGCGATTGCCGCGAGCAAGGACGCGCCGTTTGTCAATTCGCTGGGGATGAAGTTCGTCCCCGTGCCGATCGTGGGTGGCCCCACTGCGGGGCAGCGGGTGCTCTTCGGCGTGTGGGACGTGCGGGTGCAGGACTACGCGGCGTATGCGGAGGCGAACCCGAAGGTGGACGGCGCGTGGAAGGTGTCGCAGAAGGACGGCGTGCCTGCGGGGCGGGAGCTGGATCACCCGGTGGTGGGGGTGAGCTGGGAGGATGCGAATGCGTTTTGCAAATGGCTGAGCGAAAAGGAAACGGCGGAGGGCAAGCTGCCGAAGGGCGCGGTGTATCGGCTGCCGAGTGATGAGGAGTGGAGCTGGGCAG